>JASJBC010000001.1 GCA_030066715.1 Acidimicrobiia bacterium | reverse complement strand
CTATCGGGCAGGCGACTACCTCGACGGGAGCGTCAAGTACGACGTGATCATCGACACCGGTGGCCGGAATCCTGTCCGCAAGCTGCGACGGGCATTGCACAAGAAAGGGACGCTCGTGATCGTCGGCGGTGAGGGCGGTGGCAAGGTGACTGGTGGGATCGGCCGCCAACTCCGAGCAGCCCTGCTGTCCCCGTTCGTCTCGCAGCGCCTTGGTTTCTTCATCAGCGAGGAGCATCACCGCCACATCGATCGGCTGGCACATCACCTCGCCGGTGAGGGAGTAGTCGCCCCGATCGGACGCAGCTACAGACTCGACTCAGTGCCGGACGCAATTGCCGACCTCGTCGCCGGAAACGCAGCCGGGAAGTCGGTCATCGTGCTCGACAGAGATGACGGCTGACCGCCCCGGCTAGAGCTCGAACGCAGACAGGTCCCGCAGTTGCTCGACCCTGTGGATCGCATCCATGTAGCGGACCGTGCCGGTCTTGGAGCGAAGCACCAGGGAGTTGGTTCGCACCGAGTGGCTGCCGAACCGCACCCCGTCCAGCAACTCGCCCGGGGTGACTCCGGTTGCCGCAAAGAAGGTGTTGTCCGAGTCGACGAGGTTACGCGTGGTCAGCACCTGTTCCAGGTCGAGGCCTTCTTCCGCGGCGTACCGGCGTTCGGAGTCATCGCGCGGCCAGAGCCGTGCCTGGATCTCGCCACCGAGGGCAGCCATGGCGCACGCCGAGGTCACCGCCTCGGGAGAGCCGCCGATGCCAAACAGAATGTCGACCCCGCTGTCCTCCTTGGCAGTGGCGATACTGCCCTGGATGTCGCCGTCACCGATGAGGGTGATCCGGGCCCCGGCCTCACGTATCGCCCGGACGAACGGCTCGTTGCGGGGACGGTCGAGGATGATGGCGGTCACGTCGGAGATGGGTTTGTCGTAGGCCTTGGCGACCTGGTCGAGGTTGTGGGCGACGGGAGCGTCGATGTCGACCTTCCCTGCGGCGACGGGCCCGACTGCGATCTTGTCCATGTAGACCAGACTGCCCGGGGCGTACATCGTGCCCTGCGGCGCCAGGGCGATCACGGCCAGAGCACCGGGCATGCCGCGTGCAGTGAGACGGGTCCCGTCGACCGGGTCTACCGCAACATCGACGCGAGGCAGGCTGCCGTTGCCGACTTGCTCGCCGTTGTACAGCATCGGCGCCTCGTCCTTTTCCCCCTCCCCGATGACGACCACGCCGTCCATGTCGATGGTCGACAGCACCTGGCGCATCGCATCGACGGCCGCCTGATCGACGGCTTCCTTGTCGCCGCGGCCCTGATGCCGGGCTGCTGCGATCGCAGCGACTTCGGTGACACGCACCAGCTCCAGTGCGAGGTTTCTGTCCGGTGTTTCGGTCATGCGCCCGATCCTCCTCAGCCGACCTTGACGATCAGGGCATCGCCCTGGCCGCCGCCTCCGCACAGTGCGGCAGCGCCGACACCACCGCCACGTGCCCGCAGGGCATTGATGAGCGTGACGGTTATGCGGGCCCCGCTTGCCCCCAGTGGGTGACCCAGCGCGACGGCGCCTCCGTTGACGTTCACCTTTGCCGGGTCGAAGTCCAGCATCTTCGTCGACCAGATTGCTACCGCAGCGAACGCCTCGTTGATCTCGATGAGGTCGAGATCGGTGCGGGCCATCCCGGTCGCGGCGAGTGCTTTGTCGATCGCCTCGGCCGGCCGTTCGTGCAGCGTGGGGTCGGGGCCGGCGGTCTGCCCGTATCCCACGATCTCGGCGACGACCGGCAATCCGGCTGCCTCAGCTGCCGCCCGATCGGCCACGATGACGGCGACCGCCCCGTCGGAGATCTGGGAAGCGTTGCCGGCGGTGATGGTCCCGCTCTCCGCAAAGGCGGGGCGAAGCTTGGCGAGGGATTCTGCGGTGGTGCCGGGGCGCATACCCTCGTCCTCCTCGACGAGGAGCGGGTCACCGCGGCGTTGTGGCACTTCCACGGGAACGATCTCCCCGTCGAATAGCCCCGCCTTTGTTGCCGCGACTGCGCGCTCGTGAGATGCGGCGGCCCACTCGTCCTGCTCCGAACGGGTGACGCCGAGGACCGCGTTCGTGCGATCGGAGGTTTCGCCCATCATGCAGCGGTCGAAGGCGCAGCGCAGCCCGTCCTGGTTGAGCGAATCGACGAGCATGGCATCGCCCAGCCGGAAGCCGTGCCGGGCGCCGGGGAGGACATGGGGTGCATTGGTCATCGACTCCATGCCACCGGCGAGGATGAACTGCGCCTCACCCAATCGGATGCGCCGCACGCCGTCCTGGATTGCGGTCATGCTGGAGAGACAGACCTTGTTGATGACGGTGGCCGGCACGCTCATGGGGACCCCGGCATTGGATGCCGCCAATCGTGCCGTGGCTTGACCCTGCCCCGCCTGGATCACGTGACCGTAGATCACCTCACCGATCTGCGCGGGGTCGATGCCGGCTTTCTCGATCGCACCATTCATGGCGACCGTGGCCAGATCCGTCGCTCGGAGTGGGGTGAAGGCTCCGTTGAACCTGCCGATGGGCGTACGGGCAATCGAGCAAATGACGGGATTCATCGCATCCTTCCGCAGTCGATGCCCGCGATGGTACCTATCGCCCCGGTGGTAGTGCTCGGAGAACGGCTAGCCCATCTCGATTTCATCGAGGAGGCGACGGATACGAACCGCGGAGACCTTTCCCTTCGTTCCGACCGACTGCGCAAAGAGGCTCACCCGCAGCTCTTGGATCATCCATGCCGCATCCATCAGGCGGGGCTCGCCGGGAAGCGCGGCGGAGATGCGATCCAACTCGTCCTCGAGCTCGTGGACGATGGCCATGTTGGCTGAGTCGCGTTGCGGATCTTGCGCCAGCCGCTCGATCCGCTTGGTGATCGCAAGCAGATAGCGACGGATGTCGGCGATGCGGTCCGAACCTACCTGGGTGAGGAAACCTGGGTAGATGAGGGAGGCGACCTGGTTGCCGATGTCCTGGAGGACCTCCGCGTGGCGTGTGTCGTCGAGCCGGTTGAATGCGCTCTCCGCTTCCTCCAGCGCCACGAACAGATCGAGCGAGTCCTGGGCAACCCGGGTCACGAGGGGATGCAACTCGTCCCGGGCAGTGCGCAGCAGACGGTCGAACGCAACGCCATCCCAGGCAGGGCCACCGGCAGCGGTGATGATCTCGCCGAGCGCACAGCCGAGGCAGTCCTGGACCCACGCCGTCTGATCGGCATGGGGACCGGTGCGGAGCGCCTCCTTGGCGTCCGGGTCGAGCAGCGGTCGCAGCAGCTTGCCCGGTGAGGGCAGGTTCAGTAGAAGCAGCCGGATCGTGCCCTGCCACATGGCGGCGTCCTGCTCGTCGGCGGTTGCCAGCAGGGCGACACCAACCGTCTCCCCCTCGTCGATGAGCGCAGGGAACGCCTGCATGGTGTGCTCGGTTCCCGATATCTCGACCACCGACGGCAGCTCCCCGAATCCCCATTCTGTCAACCCTGTGGCCTCGATCTCGTGTGCCGAAGTGTCGACGGCCGAACGCGTTTCCTCCTGCACCTGCTGCTTGAGGGCATGGAGGTCGCTGCCGTCCGCAACTTCGCGGCCCTCATCGTCGATGACCCGGAATGCAGGCCGGAGATGCGGCGGCAGCGCACTGAGATCAAAAACATCGGCCGGGATCGGGACCCCGCCGATGCGTTGTAGCTCACGACGGAGGTTGAGCAGCAAGCCGCCGTCCTGTGGCGTGATCCGGGCGAGAACCTGGCGAGCGGTATCGGGCACCGGGGCGAAGAGCTTCCGGAAGCTCTTCGGCATCGACCGGATCAGCTCGGTGACCAACTCGTGACGGAGGCCGGGGACGTGCCACTCGAACACCGTCGGATCGATGCGATCGAGCCCGCGCAACGGAACGTCGATGGTCACGCCATCGGCGGGGCTGGCGGGGTCGAACTCGTACTCGAGGGGCAGGCCGAGGTCGCCGTACTCCCAAACCTGGGGGAACGCGCTTGCGTCGGGTGCAGCCGATGCCGGGTCGATGAGATCGTCGAGGGTGAGGTCGAGTCGGTGTGGTTGCCTGCCCTTCATGTCGCGCCACCAACGGTCGAAGTGGCGCACGGTGGTGATGTCCTCGGGGATCCGAGCGGCGAACCAGGCGGTGAGGGTGTCGTCATCGATCAGGAGGTTGGTGCGCCGTTCCCGCGCCTCCATCTCCAGCACCGTGTCGATCTGGTCGTGATTGTGTGCGACGAAGTCGTGATGTGACTGCCATTCGCCCGCCACCAAGGCGTGTCGAATGAACAGCTCCCGAGCGGCTGCCGGGTCGAACCGCCCGTACTGCACGACTCTGTCTGTCTGCAGCGGTATGCCGTAGAGGGACACCGACTCGCGGGCAACGGCAGATCCCCGCTCGGCGTCCCACCAGGGATCGGAGTGAGACCGCCGGATGAGATGCGCCCCAGCCTGCTCGATCCACTCCGGCGGAATGCCGACGACGCTGTGCGCCCACAGGCGCGTGGTCTCGACGAGTTCAGCTGCCATCACCCATTCCGGAGATCTCTTGAACAGGGTGGAGCCTGGGGAGATGTAGAACCGTGCGCCGCGGGCGCCGCGGTACTCGTAGCCGTCCGGGTTCTTCTTGCCGACGTGGGAGAGCAGACCGGCGAGCAGCGTGCGATGAACTGTGTCGCCGTCCGCTTTTCTCCGGTTGCGGTGCAGCTTCAGCTCGTCCGAGATGTCGCGCAGCTGAGCATGGATGTCCTGCCATTCGCGGACGCGTCGGTAGCTGAGATACTCGTCCCGGCACAGGCGCCGGAACTGGCCGGATGTGCGAGCTCTGCGCTCGTTTCGCAGGTAATCCCACAGCTGGAGCCAACCGAGGAAGTCGGATTCCTCGTGGCGGAACCTGGCATGCATCTGGTCAGCCTGTTGCTCCTTGTCGATGGGGCGTTCGCGCGGGTCCTGGATGGAAAGGGCGGCGGCGATGACTTCGACCTCGCGTAGACAGTCGTTGTGGTCGGCCTCGAGGATCATGCGCGCCAATCTGATATCGAGCGGGATCCTCGCCAGTTGCCTGCCGAGCTTGGTGAGACGGCGCCGGGTCTCACTCTCGTCACCGTTGCGGCGAAGTGCCCCCACCTCCTCGAGCAGGGCAACACCGTCGCGAATGCTGCGCGAGTCAGGAGGATCGAGGAACGGGAACGTCTCGATATCACCGAGATCGAGCGCAGCCATCTGCAGGATCACCGATGCCAGCGATGTGCGCTGAATCTCCGGTTCTGTGAACTCGGGGCGGGAGTTGTAGTCGTCCTCCGAGTACAGGCGAATGCAGACACCTGGTCCCAGCCGTCCGCACCGGCCTGCCCGCTGGTCGGCCGAAGCCCGGGAGATGGGCTCGATCGGAAGACGCTGCACCTTGGTGCGACGACCGTAGCGGGAGATGCGGGCAGTCCCGGCGTCGACGACGGCGCGAATGCCGGGCACGGTCAGCGACGTCTCGGCGACGTTGGTGGCAACGACGACGCGCCGACCCGTGTGCTTAGCGAATACCCGGTTCTGCTCGCCCGTGGACAGCCGGCCGTACAGAGGCACGATCTCGGTGTGGCGCAGACCAAGCTCGTTGATGGCATCGGCGGCGTCGCGGATCTCGCGTTCTCCCGAGCAGAAGACGAGGATGTCACCGTCCTTCTCGGTGAATAGCTCGACCACCGCATCGCAGATGCCCTGCGGCTGGTCCCGTGGCTCGGGGTGCGTCGGGTCGTCGAGAGGGCGGTAGCGCATCTCCACCGGGTAGGTGCGCCCGGAGACTTCGACGATCGGAGCGTCGTTGAAGTGGGCCGAGAACCGTTCCGTGTCGATCGTCGCCGAGGTGATGATGACCTTGAGGTCGGGCCGGCGGGGCAGCAGCTCTTTGAGGTAGCCGAGCAGGAAATCAATGTTGAGGCTGCGCTCGTGGGCCTCGTCCACGATGATCGTGTCGTAGCGGCTCAGGCGACGGTCGTGGTGGATCTCGTTGAGCAGGATCCCGTCCGTCATCAGCTTGACGAGCGTCGTGTCCCCGACCTGATCGGAGAACCGCACGGTGTACCCCACAATGCCGCCGACAGCGCCCCCCAGTTCCTCTGCGACTCGACTGGCGATTGATCTGGCCGCAATCCGCCGTGGCTGCGTATGGCCGATCCAGCCCGCCACACCGCGGCCCAGCTCGAGACAGAGCTTGGGCAGTTGCGTGCTCTTACCCGACCCCGTCTCGCCGGCCACGATCACCACCTGGTTGTCCCTTATGGCATCCAGGAGCTCCTGGCGTCTGTCGGTGATGGGGAGCTCGGCCGGATAGGAGATCTTGTCCGGCGTGGCTAGCCGTCGTGCTTCGAGCTTGCGGGCGGCGGCGTCGATCTCCCGCTCCAGAGTCGCCAGCACCTTGTCCCGCTTCTGGCGGGAGCTGATCTTGGCCGCACCGGAGATGCGACGCTGGAAGTGACGCCGGTCGGCCGGCATGAGCCCGTCGCTGCGGGCGCGCAGGTCGGAGATACGTACAGACATGGGGATGGGCCTAATGCTATTGCACTAACTTGGTCTCATGTTCGCCTACAACCTCGACCATGTCGCTCTTGCGGTCTACAGCCTCGATGCGGCTCTCGCCGACTACGCCAGGCTGTTCGGTGCGGAGCCGATGTACCGCGAGGTGGTCGAGGAACAAGGTGTTGAGGAAGCGATGATTGCCGTTGGTGGTTCGTTCATCCAGCTGCTGCAGCCGCTCGGTCCGGACACGCCGGTGGGGCGGTTCCTGGAGTCACGCGGCGAGGGAATGCACCACATCGCGTTGGCCGTGGCCGACATCGACGCCGCACTCGAGCACCTCAGGGCGGAGGGGTCGCAGCTCGTTGACGAGCGTCCGCGCCGAGGTGGGCGCGGAGCCCGCATCGCCTTCGTTCACCCCAAATCGTTCGCCGGAACGCTCGTTGAGCTCGTAGAGTCGCACGCATGAAGTTCGAGGTCTCGGGTCGCCCGAGCCATGAGGAGACGGCGGCTATCGCCGCAGTGATCAACGCGATCGTCGAGGAGGAGTCGCGGGCACTGGCCACGCCGGCGAAGCCCCCGCGGCAGAGCTCGTGGGTTCTTGCCTGGCGCCCGCGTGATATCCCGGCACCGCTTCCCTCGCATACCTACGAAACGCAGCCGTGGGCCGATGTGGAGCCGGACGCGTCCACCGCGCCGGAGTAGCCGGCTCAGACCTCCGTGGGCTCTGTGGCCTCGGTGGCCGGAACTTCCCCTTCCCCGCCGTCCGGGATGATTCGCGCCAGGCGTATCGAGAACAGGAACGACGCACCGGTGGGGAAGCGGGCTGCGTACCAGACATCGCCTCCCATCGCCCTGGCAAGCTGGCGAGCGATGGGAAGGCCGAGACCGACTCCCTCGGAGGGGCGATCGTTGCCCTTGCCGCCTTGCTCGAAGTGCTCGAAGATCCGCTCCCAATCCGGCTCGGGGATGCCCGGCCCGTTGTCGGCAATCGTGATCGTGTAGGTGTCGGTTGACGCTTCGCCGTCGATCTGGACGGCGTCGCCCCCGTACTTGCGGGCGTTGTCGAACAGATTGCGGAGAATCTGCCCGACCCGTCCTCGATCGGCATTCACGATGACGCCCGTTGGGATGTAGGTGTTGATCTCCTTGCCGGTATCGGCGAACACCAGGCGCGACGTGGCAGCGATCTCTGCGGCGAGATCGAACTCCTGTGGGCGCAGCCGCAGTCTGCCCGCCTCGATGCGCGGGATCACGAGGATGTCTTCGACCAGATCGCTGAGGTGGTGGGCTTCCTGGCGCATGATGATCAGGAACTCGGCGATCTCCTCGGGCTCGAGATCGGGCCAGTTGGCCCGCAACGTCTCCGAGAACCCGGCAATGCTGGTCAGAGGGGTGCGGAACTCGTGGCTGACCATCGAGACGAATTCATCCTTGAGCTCCACCGCTCGCCGCTCGGCGGATAGGGCCTGGCGATGCCGTTGTGTGGAGGCGTGCAGTGCCTGCACCGCACCGTACAGCAGCGAGCCGACCAGCAGGCTCATCAGCGTGATCGAGACGATGTCGAAGACGTTGCTTCTGGTTTCGCTGATCACCGGATCGCCGATCGGTGCCAGCAGCAGAACGGTGATTCCGACGAGTAGAGCGACCGAAATCACGGCGGCGGCGCGTGTCAGCGGAAGAAGGAGGAGAGCACCGGTCAAGATGTAAAGGAAGGTCACCGACAGCCAGAGATTGACGTCACCCTTGAGGAGGCCGATAGCGGCGAACACGAAAGTGTCCGTCAGGAGCATGGGGACGGCGCTCTCTCCATGGCCCCGCCGCCAGAGACCGTCGGCGGCCATATAGAGGGCAAACACCAGGACACCCGCCGCTGGAGAGAGATCTTGAACGAGCCCCGTGATCGCAAGGCCCGCAAGCACCAGCCCGAAGACAACCCGGACGGTGTTGATACGAGCACGGACGTCGGTGTAGGCAACCGGCGCCCTCAGCTTGGCGAGCTCGCTCGTGCTCACGATCGTTTCCCACTCGTTTCGTCGTCGGCCCTGTAGATCCCCACCGCGATGGCAGACTACGCCATTGTTGTCGACTAGCCACGTCCGCGGGTTAACGAATCTCTGCGAGCCTCTGCAGCGCCTCGTCGGGAACGCGGAGATCGCCCCTTCCTACGCCTATCGCCAGCCCCGGCTTGTAGGTGCCGTGATAGTCGGAGCCACCTGTGGCGACGATGCCGAGCTCTGCACATATCTCTGCGATGCGGGCTCGCATCTCGGCCGTGTATTCGCTGTAGTGGGCTTCGATGCCACCCAGCCCGACATCGACCAGTTCTCGGAACCCTGCGGCGAATTCGGCGGAACGCAGCTGCAGCGTGTGCGGGTGCGCGATGACCGCGACGGCACTCGTCGCCCGAGCCAGGTCGATCGCCTCTGCGGCGGTGAGTCTCATCCTCGGCACGTACGCAGGGCGCCCGTCTGCCAGGTAGCGGTCGAAAGCCTCGGCGATGGACGCAACGTGGCCTTTTGCCATGAGCACGCCTGCGAAGTGGGGGCGGCCGACGACACCCCTGCCGGCTTCCTGCTGCACGTCCGCAAAGGCAATGTCAATGCCGAGATCGGCCAGCCGGGCGGTGATCTCGAGGTTGCGGTTGTGACGGGACTCCCGCAGGGTGCCAAGCCGGTCCTGCAAGGGACCGGGACCGGGTTCGAGGAAGTAGACGAGCATGTGCATGCTCAGATCTCGCCAGGAAACCGAGAGCTCGGTTCCGCCGACGAAGTGTATCCCGCGTGCGGCTGCTGCTGCGGCTGCTTCCGGTATGCCGTCGAGGGTGTCGTGGTCGGTGAGCGCGATTCCGGTCAATCCCAGATCGGCAGCGGCGTTGACGATCTCGGTTGGGCTGTCGGACCCGTCTGAGAACCGGCTGTGGAGGTGGAGGTCAACAGCCATGCGAGGGGTGGATCAACCCCAGACGAGGCTGGCCGCAATGACGAGGATCACAAAGGCTGCGGCCCAGATCGCGATGCGGCGAACCCGGTCGAGGATGTTCTGCCGGCGCTTCGCTTTGTTCTCCGCTGCCTGTTTGACGGCCCGGTTCTGCCTCTGCCGTTCACGTTTGTCAGTCGCCATAGCGACATGGATTCTAGCTATTCGCTGACGGTGACGGTCTCGATGTAGACGGTCTCGAGGGGCACACTGACCTCACCGAATGGGTTGGCGCCGAGCGGCAGGGCCGCAATGCGTTCCATCGTGTCGAAGCCTTCGAGTACCCGGCCGAAGTAGCTGTAGGCGTTGGGGAGCGGTGCGTCTCCGATCATGATGAAGAATTGCGACCCGGTTGTGTTCGGGCCGGCGTTGGCCATCGCCAACACACCGGTCTCGTAGAGGAATCCGGGTTCGGGCAGCTCATCGGGGACGGTGTAGCCCGGCCCTTCCCGACCTGTTGCCGAAGGATCCCCGGCCTGGATGACGAACCCGGGGATGACACGATGGGAGACGGTGCCGTCGAAGTAACCGCTGCGGGCGAGGAACACGAAGGAGTTCACCGTCTCCGGGGCGAGACCGGGGTCGAGCTCGGCGACGATGTCGCCGCACGAAGTTGCAATGGTGACGTTGACAACCGATCCCGGATCGAGATTCTGGTCCTCCGGCCCGGAGAACGTCATCGGCGTCACCGGGGTCGGAGCATCGGCACCACAGGCGGTCGGCTGGGCTGCAAACCCGGCGTAGTCCGAGGGCGGCTGTGGCGGCAGGGTGATCTCGGGCAGGGTGTCGGTCGTGGTGGTAGCGGCGGTCGTGGCCGGCGACTCTGCAGCGACGTCTCCGGCGTCCTCCTCAGAACCGCCGCAGGCGGTGACGACGAGGCCGAGAGCGAGTCCGACGAGCGCAATTCGTGTTCTGGTTGATGACATGCGGCGGGATGGTAATTCCGGTACGTACTTACGCCAGTACACTCGCCGGATGCCGATCGTCGTTCAGAAATACGGTGGTACTTCCGTGGCCGATGCGGAACGTATTCGTGCCGTCGCGGCCCGCGCCGTCGCCACCCACAATTCGGGAAATGATGTCGTTGTTGTCGTCTCCGCGATGGGGAAGAGCACGGACGAGTTGATCACCCTGGCAAACGAGGTGACGCCGAACTCGCACCCGCGCGAGATGGACATGTTGCTGACCGCCGGCGAGCGGATTTCGATGGCTTTGCTGGCGATGGCGATCCAGGATCACGGTATCGGTTCGATGAGCCTCACCGGTTCTCAGGCCGGAATCCTCACCACGGTGGAGCACGGTCACGCGGAGATCATCGGGATTCGTGGCGATCGGGTGCGTGAGGGTCTCGGTGAGGACAAGATCGTCATCGTTGCCGGTTTCCAGGGCTTCAGCCCCGAGACCCGCGATGTGACCACCCTTGGTCGGGGAGGTTCGGACGCAACTGCTGTCGCCCTGGCGGCGACGCTGCAAGCCGACGTGTGCGAGATCTACACCGATGTCGATGGGGTATTCACCGCAGACCCGCGACTGGTGCCGAACGCAACCAAGCTCGACGAGATCTCCTTCGAGGAGATGCTGGAGATGGCCGCAGCGGGCGCCGGGGTCCTGATGGCCCGCTCGGTCGAGTTCGGCCGTCGCTACAACATTCCGATACACGTCCGTTCGTCGTTCCACGGCGAAGTCGGGACGTGGGTCAAGGAGGAAACCATGGAAGAAGCGATCATCCGCGGCGTGGCTCACGACGTTTCGGAGGCAAAGGTCACGGTCCATGGTGTTCCCGACTCTCCCGGTCTGGCGGCCCAGCTCTTCGAGCCTCTTGCCGAGGCCGGTCTCAGTGTCGACATGATCGTGCAGAACGTGTCACGCGAGGGAGTCACCGACATCAGCTTCACGGTGCCCCGGACCGACATCGATGCCGCCGAGCAGGCGGCCAAGGTGACTGCGGAAGCGATCGGCGCCGATGGTGTCGATGTCGATCACAACATCGCCAAGGTGTCGCTGGTCGGGGCCGGGATGAAGGACGAGCTGGGCATCGCAGGCAAGATGTTCCGCATCCTTGCCGAGCACGGGGTGAACATCGAGATGATCAGTACGTCGCCGATCCGCATATCCTGTGTCGTTCGCGGCGACGATGTGTCTGCAGCTGTGCAAGGCCTGCACGACGGATTTTCGCTCGGCACAGAACAGGAGAGCTGAAATGGCCAAGAGAACAGCGATTGTCGGTGCGACCGGTGCCGTCGGCACCACGATGCTCTCGATTCTCGAGGAGCGCGACTTCTCGATCTCCGAGCTGCGGATGCTTGCATCGAGCCGGTCGGCGGGACGGGTAATCCCGACCAAGTGGGGAGACGTGACGGTCGAGGACTTGGCGACGGCAGATCCCACCGGCATCGAGGTCGCCCTCTTCTCTGCAGGCGGCGGGCGGTCGCGTGAGTTCGCCCCCAAGTTCGCCGCCGCAGGCGCAGTTGTCATCGACAACTCCTCCGCGTTCCGCCAGGACGACGACGTGCCCCTGGTCGTCGCCCAGGTGAACGATCACGCCATCAAGGATCATCAGGGCATCGTCGCGAATCCGAACTGCACAACGATGGTGCTCATGATGGGGGCGGGACCGCTGCACAGGGCTGCGGGACTGAAGTCCATGACGGCAACCTCCTACCAGTCGGTGTCCGGTACCGGGCAGACCGGGATCGAGGTGCTGACCCACGAGATCGACGTGCTCGGCAAGGACAAGGAGCTATTGGCGAAGGGCGGCTGGTCCGAGCCGGGGAGCGACGTGTACAGCCGGCCCATCGGCTACAACGTGCTCGCCCATGCCGGCGGCTTCACCGAGCAGGGCTACACCGACGAGGAGTGGAAGCTGGTCAACGAGACCCGCAAGATCCTGGAAGCGCCCGACATCAAGGTCGAGCCCTTCTGTGTTCGGGTACCGGTCATGGTCGGCCACGGCATTGCGGCAACGATGTTCTTCGATCGTCCGGTCTCCGTCGACGAGGCGAAGGAGCTCCTCGCCGCTGCCCCGGGTGCTCAACTCTGGGACGACAGCAAGGTGCCGACACCGCTCGATTCAGCGGGTATCGACGACGTGCTGATCGGCCGGGTTCGCCCGACGGTGGGAACCGAAGGTGGCATCAGCCTGTGGACGGTCGGTGACAACCTCCGCAAGGGTGCGGCCCTCAACGCGGTCCAGCTGGCGGAGCTGCTGTAGCGACCCTTTGCCCGCCCGCAGCCGTCATGCGGCCGGTGCATTGCGCCACGCCATCAGCGAGATGACGCTGAATGCGGCGATCTCCCCGGTCGAGAACGCATAGGCAACCCTCGTGAGCGGATCGGCAGCGGAGGCGGCGAGCACAACCGCCGCGGCGCCGGCAGCAAGCATCCAACCGATTGCCACGTCACGGGTACGACCGCGGGCGATGAGGATCTGAGTAACGAATAGCACGGTCAGCGCCGCGACTGCACCCGCCCCGCCCAAGCCACCGACCAGCGCAGTGGGCCGGAACTCGCTGCCGTAGAGCACTTCGATGATCGGCGGCAGGATGTAATAGCTGGCAACGCCGGCGGTCAGCGAGGCAAAGACACCGATGATCCCGAGCCGGGCTGCCCAGGAGTGGAGCACCTCAGGCTTGTCGTCGCTCACGGCGGTGGCCATCGCCGCGAGAAATCGGGTCGCCAGCCCGTATGAGGCGGTTATCGGTCCGCGCAGAAGGGTGAACGTGATGAAGTAGATGCTCACCGCGGCCGCCGTCCCGCCGAGCAGGCTGACGACGAGCGGGCCGCCGGCGAGGATGAGCTGCGAGAGTGCCGCCGCAACGACGAGGAGTTGGAGAAGTCCCGTCGTCTCCGGCACGTCGACAGGCGAGCGACTGTGGTCGATTCGCACCCGGTAGGGCCGAACCAGCAGAAACGTGAGCGGGGCAGCGCCCAGCGCCAGTGCAAACCAGACTGCCTCGGTGTCTGCGACGGCAAAGAGAACGCCGAGCCCCACGAGCGCAACCGCCTCGAGCATCATCGACACTCCATAGGCGTGGAAGCGGCGACGGCCGGCCATGACGCCTCTGGCGATGGTCATCAGCGCCCTGGCGATCATCAGGAGGGCCATGGCGGCGATGAACGAAGCTTCGCCCGCAAAGAACCGGTCCGTCCCCACTGCGGCGATCAGAACCCCCACGACGGCTCCGGAGGTCAGGGCGATTGTGATCTGCCGTCGGGTGTCGGGCTCCAGGGCTGCCCCGGCGCGCAGTGTCACGGTTCGGGTGGTCATTTGCTCCACGGGCAGCATCACGACGGTGTAGACAAGAAACCCAATGGTCCACACGGTGGCCACCGGGGCGAAGCCATCCGCACCGAGCGAGCGGCCGCCGACGACCTGGAACGCATAGGCACCGATCGAGGCGACTATCGCCCCGAGCGCGATCATCCAGGTGCCGTCGTTTCTGCGCGCAGCAGCGGTCGGGGTGGCTTGATCCATCCGGCGACAATAACCGCAGCGAACCGATTCACAGGCTTCGGCAGATCAGCTAATGAGCGGGGTCCCCTTTGCCGATATCTGATGTACCGTAGGAAGTGCCGTGCGAGGTACGAGATGAATGCCAGGAACTCAATAGTCATTGAACGTCCGATCGACGAAGTGTTCGCATACGTGAGCAATGTCGAGAACATGCCGCGCTGGGTCTCCGGCGTGCGCAAGGTGCGGCTTCTGTCGAAGAAGACCAAGGCCGGAGCACGATTCTCCGCCGAGTACGTCCAAGGTATGCGCAGCTCCGCCATTGACTTCAAGGTGGTCGAGTTCGAACCGCCTCTCCGTTTTTCCGCCAAGTCGGAGCGCGGCCCGTTCTCGTTCCCATTCCGCAGCACCTTCGAATTCCGCTCAGTCGGTGACGCGACCGAGGTGATCAGCGACGTCGAGACCGGAGACGAGAGCCTTGCCACCCGTCTGGCCAATCTCCTCTTTGGCCCCGTGATCCGGCGTGGGTTCCAGAAGCGGCTTCAGGAGGAGCTGCAGACGCTGAAGGCAAGCCTCACCCGCGGGCGATAGGAACGAGAAAGGCCGACAGCTCGTGCTGCCGGCCGTTTCTGTAGTCGGGACGGCCGGATTTGAACCGGCGACCTCATCGTCCCGAACGATGCGCGCTACCAAGCTGCGCCACGTCCCGAGTGCGGAGAGTGTAGCTGAGCCGGAGCGCTGCGAATAGCCCTGGGCTAAACCCCGAGTTTCTCCACACGGATCCGGTCGATGCGGTTCCGGTCCATGCGCATCACGACGAGACGAAAGCCGTCGATGGTGAGCTGGTGGCCGTCGGACGGGATGTGCCCCGCTACCGAGAGAAAGAGGCCGCTGATGGTCGAGTACGGCCCCTCCGGGAAGTCGTGCCTCATTGCCTCGGAGAAGTCGTCGATGGGAAGCCGACCGTCCGCCATCCACCGTTCCGACCCGATCGGGACAATTGACGGGACGCCCGGGTCGTACTCGTCCTGCAGTTCGCCGACCAACTCCGAGACGAGGTCCTTGATCGTCACCAGGCCCTCGACCCCACCGTGCTCGTCGAGAACGAGAGCCATGGTGAAGCGGCGCGCCTGCATGTCCTGCAACACCTGCAGGATCGGAGCGGACTCGGGCACATATGTCGGTTTCCGGATGAGGGCGGCTATTGCGGCAGAGTCGGGTTCCCCATCGAGTTGCAGCACGTCCTTGACGTATAGGATGCCGACCAGGTCGTCGAGGCTGCCGCCGGTGATGGGGAAGCGCGAGTGGGCGGCGTTGGAGACCGCCTCCCGGACATCGTGAAGCGTCACCGGGTTGCCCAATGTGACGATGTCGACTCGCGGCGTCATGACGTCGCGCACCGGTCGGTCGGCAAGGGTGAACAGCGAATCGATGATCTCCCGTTCCGCAGCCTCGATCTCGCCGCCGGCAGCACTCAGTTCGGCCAGAGCCTTGATGTCCGCTTCAGTTACGCCGCGCCCGTCGTCGTTTGTCGAGATGCGCAGCAGACGAAGCAAGCCGCGGGTGACGGCAGTGAAGAGACGAGCGATCGGGCTCAACACCAGCGACAACCGCCAAATGGTCGGCGCAACGGCCAGCGAGAAGCGCTCGGGGTAGTGAGCAGCGATGGTCTTTGGAGTGATCTCGCCAACGATGAGCACGACGACCGTGACGACCAGGGTCGACACCCAGGGCCCCCATTGCTCCCCGATCAGCGAGATGAACAGCGTTGTCGCGACCGCAGCGCCCAGGATGTTGACGAGGTTGTTGGCGACGAGAAGCGTGGACAGCAGGCGCTCCGGGTCGGCAACCAGTTGCGCCACGCGCTTCCCGCGCCGACCCAGCGTCGACACCTGATGAACGCGTTCCCGGCCGATGCCGATCAATGCCGTCTCGGAGCCGGAGAAGAAGCCTGAGCCGACGGCGCAGACCGCAAGGATCACGATGTAGATGATGTTGGTGGGGTTCATCTCACTCGCTGGTGACCGCAGCTGCCTCGGAGATCGCCTTGTCGATGGCAGTGCGCAGATCGTGTGCCGTGAACGGCTTGATCACCCAGCCCGCCACTCCGGCCCGTTTCGCCAAAAAACTGTCGGCGGCCCGATCGAGCAGCAGGACGACCGGCACCGAGTCGGTGTCGTTGAGGGCGGCTTGCTGGTTCAGTTCACGGGCTATCGCCATGCCGCCCATGCTGGCTACCTGGAGATCGATGACGAGGGCGTCAGGCTGCTCCGCATCGAGCAGTTCCTGAGTTGTGGCCGGATCGCTGTGATCGATGAGGGTGTAGTCGGGCTCGGTGAGTGCGGCATGGACCTCATTGCGCGCCCAGGCTTCGTCTGCGACGACGATGATTCGTGCTGCCATGGCGGGAAGGGTAGCGCAGGCGGGCATTGGCTTCGCTGGGGAACTAGGTAGCATGCGCCGACGTGTTGAGACGCCTTTCCCTTTTGTTCTTTCTGCTGAGCGCTGTGTTCGCTGCGGCTCCTGCCATTGCGCAGCAGGGCGAAGCAGGCGCCGTCGCCGTTGCCGATGTTCGCGGGCCGCTCGATCAGCGCGGGATTGACTTCCTTGTCGATGTCATCCGCAATGAAGACGCCCAACTCGTCGTGCTGAAGCTCGACAATCCGGGCGTCGCGTCGGGCGATTTCGAGGAACTCGAGCTTGCGATCGCTACGTCTGCGACGCCGGTTGTGGCGTGGGTCGGCCCCGAGGGGGCCGTGGCATATGGCGGTGTTGGCCAGCTTCTGGACGATGTCGCCGTTTCGGGTGCGGCGCCGGGAGCCCGGATTGGCTATCTCGCACCGACGACGGCAGAGACCGAGGTGACCTTGCTCACCGGTGAGCAGTCGAATCTGCGGGACGCGGAGATCGTGGTCGGGGACGAGGACAGCACGAGTCTGGTCACGATCGTCCAACCGACGATCGGGCAGTTCATTGCCGCTCTGGATGGCATGGACGTCGAGACCAATCTCGGCAACGTCACTCTCGAGACCGCAGAAGAAGTGACCCTCGGCGACGGCACGGTTGCTCTCGTCTCGTCGGTTGACGTCCGCTTTCTCAAGCCAACGCTGCTGACCCGTTTTCTCCGTCTTGGAGTTCGACCCGACGCCGCTTTCTTCTTCCTGCTTGCCGGGCTCGCCGCGGCAGCATTTGAGTTCTACGCCGCAGGTGCCGGGATCGCGGCGGCCGTTGCCGCGCTATCCCTGTTCCTAGCCGGGTACGGGTTCGCCACGCTCCCCATGAACTGGTGGGCGGTAGCGGCTGCCGTCATCGGGATCGGGTTCTACACGTGGGATTTCCAACGTCATGAGCTTGGGATTCGCAGCATGCTCGGGACGGTCCTCATGGTCTGGGGCGGGCTGGCGTTTGTGGGCGGCCCGACACAGATCGGCACGAGCTTCTGGGCGGTCACCCTCACCGTTGCGGGAGTAATCCTGTTCTACCTGTTTGCGATGACGACGATCGTCAGGTCCCGGTTTGGCACCCCCACGATCGGCCGCGAGCACCTAGTCGGCGCCACCGGTGTGGCCGATTCGCCTCTCGACCCGGACGGGGTCGTCGTCATCGATGGGGCCAAATGGCGGGCGCGGGCGCACCGCGCCGCCGGGGTGGCCTCGGGGCAGGAAGTAGAGGTTCTTTCGGTCGAGGGCATGACTCTTCAGGTTGCGCCGCGGGAGATCGCGAAATCCTAGGACGATTCTGCCAGCATATTCCTGGCGTGGCGTAGGTCAGGTGTCTAGGTTTCGGTCCCCGCTGTGTATGTCACCGCCTGGAGGAGGAGTCTGTGACACCGATGGACCGTTCTTGGCAGCCGGTTGCCCTTTGTCGTGGCAACCATTCGCATTTGTTCTTCCCTCCAACCACCTCAGAGAGAAAAGACGAACGGGAACGGCGTGAGTTACGAGCCAAGGCGGTCTGCCGAGTTTGCCCTGTCCAGGGCGAGTGTCTCGAGTACGCCATGGAATCCACCGAGCAGTACGGGATTTGGGGCGGGTTCACCGAGACAGAGCGTCGCCAGCTCCCTGCCGCAACCAGGCGAGTACCTGCCGCGGTCTAGGCGTCCCGATTCTCCCGCAGGATGCGCACATCGCCTTGCCGGCGCGTGACCCCTTGCGTGTCGAACCACTCCAGCAGGGGTACAGCCTGTCGGCGGGTCACACCCAACTCATCGCGGAACTCCGCAACGGTGAACTCTGCCGGCAGATTGCGTAGGGAAGCGGTGATGGTTTCGATCTGCTCGGGCAGATAGACGAGGTCGTCGGCGATCCTGACCAGCCGCCCGTCCCTGACCAACGCGTGCAGCAACTCCGTGTCCAGCCCGAGCTGGGTGGCGCGAGGTACCGTCAGGCTCGCCTGTAACCGTTGCTCGGCGTCCTGCCAAGCGGTGGCCTCCTCCGGCGACAAACCCGGCTCGAAGTCGGCCCGGCGGATGGTCCTGCCATCGTCGATCAGGTTCTCCGTCCCCGCAACGACGAGCAATATCGCCTCCGCATCCACACCCAGAGTCGAGGCCAGTTCGGCCTTGGCTATGCCCGGGCGCAACCGGTTGTCGCTGTGGAACTTGGTCGTTGCGGCGACGACGTCGTCCAGCAGCGCCGCGGCAGTCCCGGCCGCCATCGCCGAGGTGCCGCTGACGAACGAGGTGCTCGGGGATCCACCGCCCGAGTCGCGGCGCAGCTCGTCGAGTGATGCGGTCCCGCGGATCGCAAGCAGGGTGTCCGCAACCCGATTCGGATCCTCGTCGAGGACCTCACGGAGCTGTCGAGCCGCGTCGCGGAGCGCCGCCCCAGAACGGGGCGGGTGCGGGTCCAGGACCCGCCCGCCGGCTACGACCGCACGGCGTCCTGTCTCGCGAATGATGAAGTGGTCACCAAACCGGAGCGGGACCGGCTCACGGCTCCTGATAGTTGCCGTTCCTGTCTCGAGAATGCGCAGCTGCACCGGCCATGCCCCGGTGCCGGCGTGCAGGTGGAACGCCCCCCGAGAGGTGAGGTCGTCGTCCAGGCTGCGGACTTGACGCAGTGTCGCCAGGAACGAGGTGGTGGTCGATACGGCGTCGGGCTCGGTCAGGAGCATGCCGCGCTCGGCCCCATCGATCCCCGCCAGATTCAGTGCTGCCCGTGTCCCGGGGCCGAGGGCGGTGACGGAAGCGTCGTGGTGCTGGAGCCCGCGGACCCGAACCGGCTTCGCATCGGGCCACAGCATCAGCTCGTCGCCGGCACCGAGACTCCCCCCGGAGAGAGTGCCGGTAACGACCAGGCCGGCTCCGGCGATGTGAAAGGAACGGTCGATCCAGAGGCGCGGTCGCCCCGAGTCGATCGGCGCGCCGGCCGCACGAAGCTGGGTCACCAGCGCTCCTTCGAGCCGCGCCATCCCCTCTCCGGTAGCCGGGGAGATGCGGACGATCGGCCAGTCGGCGAGGGCGGTCCCCTCCACCTGCTCCATGACCTCGAGTTCGGCGAGATCGGCGGCGTCTGCGTCGACCAGATCGATGCGAGTGAGAGCGATCACCCCGCAAGTCGTATCGAGGAGGTCGAGCACCGCGAGGTGCTCCTCGCTCTGCGGCATCCAACCCTCGTCGGCAGCGACCACAAACAGCGCAACGTCCACGGCGCCGACACCGGCCAGCATGTTCTTGATGAACCGCTCGTGGCCGGGCACGTCGACGAACCCTACGTCGAGCCCGTCGAGCTCCCGCCAGGCAAAACCGAGATCGATCGTGAGTCCGCGTTCCTTCTCTTCCGCCCACCGATCCGGATCGCGCCCGGTCAGGGCCGCAACGAGGGTCGACTTGCCGTGGTCGACATGCCCGGCGGTGGCAACTATCGGCATCTCAGGCCAAGGTCTCGACCAGGTGGGCGTCGTCCTTCGGATCGACGGTGCGCAGGTCGATGATCAGAGTGCCCTCCCGGCGGCGAGCGAGGATGGGCGGCGAGGCGTTCAGCAGCCGCTCCCAAAGACGGTCGGCGTTGCCGGTGAGGTGGAGGTTGGGCGAAGGAATGGTCTCGCCGGGCACTGATCCGGCTCCGGGGAGCGACTCGCC
This sequence comes from Acidimicrobiia bacterium, assembly GCA_030066715.1. Lineage (GTDB taxonomy): Bacteria > Actinomycetota > Acidimicrobiia > Spongiisociales > UBA5794 > JAAETI01. The sequence goes on along the minus strand of JASJBC010000001.1, from coordinate 3,722 downwards.
GGCCACCACGTTGCCCTTGCCGCCGACAGCGCCGAGCAACTGCTGATGTCGTTTCTCGAGGTGGTCGTATTCGAGGCCGACCATGGCCCAGAACGGGATCTCGGCGCCACGATCTGCGGCGTACATCTCGAGTGTCGCCACGAGTGCGGCATGGGTCGCCCCATCGATCCGGACCGCACGGGCCAACGGGTGCTTCGCCATACGACCGATAAGATCGCGGCGCCCGACGGCGATTCCCGCCTGGGGCCCGCCGAGCAGCTTGTCGCCGGAGAACAGCACCAAGTCTGCGCCGGTCTCGAGTGTTTGCCGAACTCCCGGCTCTGCCGCCAGCCACGACGGTGGGCTCCCCGGCAACCACGGCACGTTCGTGTCGAGGAGACCGCTGCCCACATCGGCGAGAAGCGGCACCCCCGAGCGTTGCGCCAGGTCGGCAAGCTCCCCATACGAGGCCGCCTCCGCAAACCCCTCCAGCCGGTAGTTGGAGGGATGGACCTTGAGGATCACCGCGGCCGCGGCGACAACCCTCTCGTAGTCGTCGATACGGGTGCGATTGGTCGTTCCGACCTCGACCAGGGTTGCTCCAGATGCGGCCATCAACTCGGGGAGGCGGAACGAACCTCCGATTTCGATTTCCTCGCCGCGCGACACAACTGCGTTGCCGCTCCCGGCGATGGCGGCGAGAGCGAGCAGGAGCGCCGCTGCGTTGTTATTGACGACGAGAGCGGCTTCGGCCCCGGTGAGGGAGGTGAGTAGTCGCTGGGCATGGCCGGCTCGACCGCCCCTTCTCCCCGTAGTGACGTCGAGTTCGACGTTTCCGTAGCCGACCAGGGACTCCGTGGCGAGAGCCGCGGCTTCCGGAGCGAGAATCGCCCGACCGAGGTTTGTGTGCAGCAGCACTCCGGTCGCGTTGACAATGCGAGTCGGTCGTGCAGACAGGATCAGCTCGGCGGTTGCGACGGCTCTGGAGCTCGGGTCGGCCTGTTCACCGTTGAGTATGGAACTGCGCGCCTCCTCGAGAGACTCCCGGGCAACGGCCGTGGCCAGCCGCCCCGGTACGCCCATCTCGACCAGTCTTCCGGCGAGATCGTCGACTCTCGGCAGGTCCTGCAACTCCATGTGGCAGAGCCTACCCATGCCGGTATGCTCGATTCCCATGCGACCCGCAACCTTGCTCTTCCTTGCGTTTGTCCTGGTGCCGCCGATCGAGATCGGCCTCTTCATCGTCGTCGGCAGCCGGATCGGGCTGGGGCCGACGATGGCCATCGTCCTGTTGACCGCCGTGCTCGGAGCGACCCTCGTCTCCAGGCAGGGACGCGGCGTGCTTGCCAGCATCCAGGCCGAGTTCGCAGCCGGACAGTTCCCCGCCAGGTCCCTTGCGCACGGGGCGATGATTCTCGTTGCGGGTGCCCTGCTCGTGACTCCCGGCTTCTTGACGGATGTCGTCGGGTTCTCGCTGCTGTCGCCGCAGATTCGCGAGGTCCTCCGGAGGTGGGGTGTCCGGCGCTGGGCCAATCGGGTGACGGTGTTGTGACGAGCGAGCCCCGCCCGTCCGCAACCGTTTGTGTCCTGTACCAAGGCGACCCGGAGATCGAGGTGCTGATGGTGCGCCGCAGTGCCTCAGCTAGGTTCATGGCCGGGGCGTGGGTGTTCCCGGGCGGGGTCGTCGATCCGGAGGATCACAGCGCAGCCGCGGCCGCCGTCGTATCTGGTCTCGATGCGGGATCGACGCTGACCCCCTGGCTGACCGCAGGCTTCAGGGAGGTAGTCGAGGAGACCGGCATCTGGCTGACCGATCCGCCGGTTGTCGCACCGGTCGGCGGAGCTCCCGTCTACGCCGAGGCAACCCGGACGGGCCGGCGGTTTGCGGGAGGGAAGACCGCGTACTTCGCCAACTGGATCACCCCGACGATGATCCCCGTGCGCTTTGACGCCCGCTTCTTCATGGTCGAGATCGCCGAGTTGGTTACACCGCAGCCCGATCAGATCGAGATCGATGCGGCCGAGTTCGTTGCTCCCGGTGAGGCGTTGCGCCGCGCCACAGCGGCAGAGTGGATGATCCCGTTCCCAACACAACGAACCCTTGCCCTGCTTGCCGAGTTTCCCACCGTTGCCGCCGCGCTTGACGAGTGGACCCGACGGCCGGTGGTTCCGGTACAGCCGCGAATGAAGGTCGGGCACGATGGTTCCCTCGAGGTGGTCATGCCGGACGACCCTGGATTCGACCTCTTGGAGGACGCCGAGCCCGATCCTGGTCTTCTATCCCGAGCCGCCGAGGTAGCCGCCGAGCAAGGGAAGCCGATTGCAGAAGTGACCGATGACCACAGTTGAGTGTGTCCTCGCCCCGAATCCCGGCCCGTATACGGGGCCCGGCACCAACACCTACGTCATCGAGTCGGCAGGTGAAGCCCTCGTCCTGGACCCGGGTCCGGTGATCGTCGACCACCTCGAGGCGATAGAGGTGGCGCTGACCGGTCTGACGCCGGTGGGAGTGGTGGTCACCCACACTCATCCCGACCACGCTCCGGCGGCCAACGGCCTCGGTCGCGAGCTCGACACTCCGGTGTACGGGTTTGCCGATGGCGATGGCTTCAAGCCCACCGAACGCATCGAGGACGGCGCGATCATCCCCTTTGGCGATGACTCGCTGGTGGCCGTGCATACCCCCGGGCACACAGCAGATCATCTCTGTTTCCGTCTTGCCGACTGCTTGTTCACCGGCGATCACATCATGGGGGGATCGACGGTCATCATCGAGGATCTTGCCGACTACATGCGATCACTGCACAAAGTCGCCGATCTCGATCCTGCTCATCTGTATCCCGGCCATGGTCCCGAGCTTCCGGAGGCCCGGGAAGTGATCGCCGGGTACATCGCCCACCGGATCGAGCGCGAAGAGCAGGTTCTGCAGGCTCTCGCCGCAGGGGCGGCGACCATCGGAGACATAGTCGATGTGGTCTACTCCGGTCTCGACATCACTCTCAGACCGGCGGCGACTCTGCAGGTGCATACCCAGTTGACGAAGCTCAATAACGAGGGTCGAGTATCTTTGGGATTGGGCGGCGCACACGGGGTAACGACAGTTGAGCTTGTGGAAAGACCGTTATGGCCAGACAACTAGTGACGTGGGGGACCGCGCGGCGCTATTTGGTCGCGCTCGTCGTCTTCATGGTCGCAGTCGTCCCCGCCCTCGCCGCCGGCGCCCAGGCTGAGATCACCCCGGCCGATATCGAGGCCGCAGACGAGTCGCGGCGTGCCATCGGCGCCGAGCTCGAGGAGACCACCATCGAGTACGACGCGGCGGTAGCCCGGCTCTACGACCTGGAGGAGTCGCTGACTTCGCTCGGGATCGAACTCGCCGAATTGGAGCGGGAGCTGGCCGTTGCCCGGGTTGCGGCCAAGGAGATCGCGACTGATCGCTACATCTATGCGGGATCGTCGCAAGGGGCGCTCTTCGATGCGCTGACGATCGATGATGTCAGCATCCGCTCGAGCTACCTCGACCGGCTCAGCAGGTATGGGACCGACACGGTGATTCGGCTCTTTGCCCTCGAGGAGAGCTATGAATCGCAGCAGTCGGCGGTAGCCGAGGCGCTTGCCAATCAGGAGGTCACGAAGTCCGAACTCGACACGCTGGCCGCAAGCATCCTGCTGCGGCTGGAGGAGGCGAACGCCGAGTACGAGGCCGTGGTTACCGCCTACGAGAGACAGGAAGAGGAAAGGCG
>JASJBC010000155.1 GCA_030066715.1 Acidimicrobiia bacterium | reverse complement strand
GTGTCGGTGGCGCCGCCCTCGGTCACCGATGTGGATCCCGAGCTCTCGACGACGGTGATTCCCTTTGTGTCGTCGTCATTGACCGTAACGGTGACGTTCTTGGGCGCCACAGCGTCGTAGCCGCCACCCGATGGCGTGTGCGTGATGGTTCCTGATTGCTGGCCGTCGTCGACGTCGTCGTCCGTAGCCCGCACGGTCACGGTGAGGCCCGTGTCCCAGTTGCCGGCGTTGAACACCAGCGGTTGGGTGGTGACGGGGTCGATGTCGAACTCGCTCGAGTTGTCGGTCAGGGTCACCGTTACATCGCCACCGCTCGGAGCCATCGTCAACGAGACGACGTAGGTGTCCGTTCCGTCGGGCTCCGTTACGAGAGGTGCCCCGGTGAAGCTGATGTCCGGTGCGTCGTTGTCGGAGATGTTCGCCGTCACCGAGTCGATGATCACCGCGTCGTAGCCACCGCCGCTGGCGTCATGGTCGATGGTCTCCGTGGTCCCACCGTCGACAATCATGTCATCGACGGCTGCAACAGTCACCTCTTGCGGTGTCTCCCAGTTGCCGGGAGTGAAGGTGAGGGTCCCCAGCGACCCCACCGTCGAGACGGCCGTCGCCTCGCTGCCCTGTGGAGTCATGGTGATGGTCACCGTGCCGGTCGGCTCGGACTCGAGCACGACGTCATACGTGCCGTCCGATCCTCCCTCGGTAGCCGAAACGACCGTCGGCGTGACCAACACGCCGGCGACATCGTCATCGGTCACAGCCGCGGTGACCGACCCGATCGTGAATCCGTCGTAGAACGGATCCGACGAGGATGCCGTGTGGTCGATCGTTTCCATGGTGCCGCCATCAGCGACGTCATCGTCGACCGCCGTGACTGTGACGAACTGTGGTGTGAACCAGTTGCCGGAGGTGAAGACGAGATCGGTCCCCCCGCCGACGGTCGCTGCGGCCGTCGCCTCGGAACCCTGTGGGCTCAGCGAGATTGTGACGTTCTCGGTGGGCTCGGTGTCGAGCACAACACTGTAGGTGTCGGTTGCCCCGCCTTCCTCGGTATCAACTCCATCGCCCTCGTCGATCGTGACTCCTGCCACGTCCGTGTCGAAGACGTTGACCGTGCCGGATGCAATCATCACGCCGTCGTATCCCCCGCCGGTGGCGGAGTGGAAGATCGTCTCCACATCAACCTGAGGTTCCTCGATGTCGTCGTCGATGGCGGTGATGAGGACCGTCTGTGGGGTAGCCCAGTTGGCCGGAGTGAAGGTGAGGAAGCCGGCGCCACCGACCTGGGCAACCGCCGTGACTTCGATGCCGTCCGTCGGATCAACGGTCATTGTGAAAGTGACGTCCCCCGTAGGCTCGCTGGTCAGCGCGACGTTGTAGGTGTCGATGAGAACGGTCCCGGTCTCCTCGACGAAGTTGACCAAGTCGTTGATCAAAGCGCCCGCAGTGTCGTCGTCGGTGACGTTCACCGTGACAGAGTCGATTACGACCGAGCCGTAGCCCCCGCCGGACGCGGAGTGGGTGATCGCACCAACACTGTTGCCGTCGTCGATGTCGTCGTCAACCGAGGTGACTGTGACCGTTTGCGGATCTCCCCAGTTGCTCGTGGTGAAGGTCAGGCTCGACTGGTCCACGGTGAACTCCGTCGACCCACCGAGATCGAGCATCACGGTGACCTCACCCGAGGGCAGTTCGTCGAGGACGACATCGTACGTGTCGGACGGGGTGGCGCCACCGTCCTCGGTCACGCCAACCGTTGTCGGGGTGACGGTCACACCGGGTGCGGCCAGCGCCTGTGGGGTGTTGAACGCAAGCAGCGTCGCCACCATGAGAAAAGCCGTCAATACCGGCAGACGACGACTACGCCACTCCACGATTCGCGCAAACATGTGCCCATTCCTCCCCGAGATTCCCTCTCCTTCGTGGGGGGACCTTAGATGCCGTCAACTCGGTGGGCAACGGTCTATGACCTAGAAACCGGCGGCGCCGGCAGAGGAGCGGCCGTTGCCGGCGGTCAGCGACCTCTCCGCTCGTCCACAACCGTCCACGCCCCCGCAGCCAGCGCGAGCAGAGCACCGATCGCCGCGATCCATACACCCAAGCCGACGGATGCCGTGGCCGGAGTCCCGTCTGCTTCCCTGATCCGCTCGAGAACGTCGAGGTATTCGAACAGAAGCACGACGGCGCCGAACAGTGCCGTCAGCGCACACAGGTAGCCGAACAGGCGTGGCGTGAGGGCACGCCACAGCTGCACCAACCCGAGCCCGATGAGCACGATTCCGGCCGCCAGGGTCAGCTTGCCTTCGGTGGTTTCGATCCCGGTTGCCGAAAAGGCCTGGAAGCCCAGGTCGACCGAGATCCATGTGATCAGTGAGCCGACGACGAGAAGCACCCCGCCGCCTACCGCTCCAAAGCGCCGCAATGAATCGCTCACGGCCCCCTCCCTATCTCCGCTTCTGCCGCCAAGCTAGGCGCTGGTTTTCCTCCCGTACATCAGCCCTGGCCCAAAACGGGCACACCGCACGGAATCGTTGCCGTTCCCGCGAACTACGCACCGATCGCTGTTTCCGCTAACTTGTATATACATATCGCCACACCTGAGGCGCCGTCCATCCAGCACCAGGAGGAACAGCAATGGAAGGACGCACGATCGCCATGCTCGGGACCGGGCTGATCGGTGATTTCTACACGATGACTCTGCACGGCCAGCGCGGTCGCGACCGGGTCGGTGTCGTCTACTCGAGGACCGAGGAGCGAGGGAGGGCTTTCGCCGAACGTTGGGGGATTCCGCGCAGTACGACCAGCATGGCGGAAGCCATCAACGACCCGGAAGTCGACGTCGTAGTGGTGGGCCTCCCCAACTTCCTGCACGAGGAGGCCATCGATCTCATTGCCGCCGCCGGCAAGCCGGTTCTGTGCACGAAGCCACTCGCCCGTTCCGGAGAGGAAGCCAAGCGCATTCTGGACAAAGTCGAGCAGGCCGGCATCTTCGCCGGCTACCTCGAGGACCTCTGCTACACCCCGAAGACCCTCAAAGCGATCACCGCGGTCCAGGGAGGCGCCATCGGCGACGTCACGTGGGTCCGTTCCCGCGAGACCCATCCCGGGCCGCACAGCGCCTGGTTCTGGGACAAAGACAAGGCGGGCGGCGGCGCCATCGTCGACCTCGGCTGTCACTGCATCGAGATCATTCGCAACTTCGTGGGCAAGGGGAACCGGCCACTCGACGTGATGGCCTGGGCCGATACGCTGGTCCATCCCATCAAGGCTGAGGACAACGCGGTCGTCCTCATTCGCTTTGAGTCGGGCGCCATCGGGCAGTTCGAGGTGAGCTGGTCGTTCCGCGGCGGCATGGACCTGCGCGACGAGGTGGCCGGTACTGAGGGCACTATCTGGTTGAACCACTTCCTCCGCACCGGGTACGAGATGTACTCCACCGGGGGCGGAGGGGGCTACGTCGCCGAGAAGCTCGAGTCGACAGAAGGCTGGCTCTTCCCGGTCGGCGACGAGGTCTCCGAGCTCGGCTACGTCGACATGTTCACCGACATGTTCGATGCCATCGAGAACGGCACCGAGCCGATGGAGACCTTCTACGACGGCTATGTGGTCAACGCCATCATGGACGCTGCCTATCGCTCCGCCGAGACCAGGGAATGGGAGCCGGTCCTTGTCGACTGGCGAGGCGGGACGACGGAGCGAATCGCCAAGGACACCTCGTTCCACGAGGGTCACGCCATCGTCAAGGAAGAAGTTCTCCCCGACGGTCGCAAGAAGCTCATCCTGAGTGACAAAGACACCGGTTCGATCTTCGACGTGGTCACCGACGGGTGAAACTGGAGACCTTTGGTCGCAACGAGTGGGCCCCCGCCGTAGGGGCCCGACTCGTTGCTTTCCTCCCCGACGGCCGCCACCGCCGGGTCTGCTTCGCAACGGGGAGCACCCCGGAGCCCGCCTACGCCGCCTTCGCCGCCGGTGGGGGCGCACTCGACGACACCGAGGTGTTCCTTCTCGACGAGTTCTTGCTCCCCCGGGGCGATCCGGGACGATGCGACGAGATGCTTGCGCGCTCGCTGCTCGAGCTGTGCCCATCGCCACCGCTTGCTCTCCACACCTTCGATGTCTCCGCAGAACCCTTGGACGACGAGTGCCGCCGCTACGAGCGGGAGCTCGACGCCGGTGGTCTCGACCTCGCCATCCTCGGTCTCGGCGCTAACGGCCATATCGGCATGAACGAGCCGGGTTCAGCCGCCGACACCCCAACCCGGGTGGTCGATCTGCATCCAACCACGCAACAGAACGCCGCCCGCTACGGAGCTACGTCTCCACCGTCGCGCGGAATCACGATCGGGATGCGGGCTGTTCTCGCCGCAGCCGAGATCTGGTTGCTGGTCACGGGTGAGCACAAGGCGGCCATACTGAATCAGGTCCTCACCGGCCCCATCGGGCCCGACGTGCCGGCATCCTTCCTGCGTGATCACCCCAACGCCATCGTCATCGCCGACGAGCCTGCCACGATCCCGCGGTGACGCTCAGATACGCTGCGCCTCTACCGACAGTCTTGTCCGGCGCTCCTCTCCAGGTTCGAGCATCGGCAGCGCTCCGGCGGCACGCTCGAACGCACGTCCCCGCGTCGTGCAGTTGGCCGGTTCGACACCCAGCACCGACATGCCCGGGTTGCGATCGATCCATTGATTGAGCTTCGGGAGCGACTCCTGGTCCCAGCGGATGGTGAGCTCCGTCCCGAGCGCAGGATTCCGGATCACGGCCCAGGCCGGACCCGCTCCCAACTCGTGCTCGAGCACCCATTCCGCCCCGGTTTCGGTAACCGGAGGTCTTCGCCAGGACTCGAGAGCGGGCTCGGATTCGTCATCACGCGCCCGGGTGCTGGCCACCGATGCCTCGAATTCGGCATCCCCCGCCCACAACGGGTAGCCGAAGTTGAAGTGATAGAGCAGGGGGACGGGTGTTGCGACGCTACCGAGGTTGGTAGTGACGTCCTCGATCTCGATGCGCCCGGCACCGGCAAACGAACGCAGGATACGATCATGGCGGAGGGGCGCTTCGCCGTCATCGTCCGTGACAACCCCCTTGACCTCGAGCCGTCCCCCCGCGGCGTCGAGTACCCGATCGACGGCTACCTGCTGGGCTGCGAGATGCGAATAGGTGCCGTGCAGCCCGTGACTCTCGGACGGCATTCCGACGTTGCGGAGCCCGCATGTCACCATCAGCCCGCCCCCGAAGGCCTCCCCCCAGGCCATGCCGCCCAGGTCGTTGCGCGGTCCGGTCTCGCCCACGGTCGAGACCCAGGCCAGCGGAACACCCCCAAACCAAGCCTGCCCGATGTCCAGGCCCCGATCGGGGTACACGCGCATGCTGATCCCACCCCATACGTGCAGATCGATCACGCGCATGCCTGATCCCGCCCCTGTCGTGGCGACAGACTCGCGAGCCCACAACACCGCATCGATGTTGGGCAGGACGCCGGACTCGAGCGCTGCGGTGATGTTCATAGGACGTCGGCGGCCCAGCGTTGCGGAGCGTGCGGGATCACTCCCTCGATGTCGAGTTCGAGGAGGGTCAGGTGCCACCGCCCTAGGTTTGCGGATACGAGCCGCTTCCGATCCCCGCCGAGGAAGCAGATGTTGGTCGGGGCCGCCAACAGAGTCCCCTCGGGGTCCTCGGCCAGCACCTCGAGACGTCCCTCGGGCGACAGGTAGTAGATGCGGTCGGGCCGGTAGCAGCTGATGATCGCCCCTCCATCGCTCGTGAAGGCAACCCCGTCGGGGACGGTGCCCGGGAGTCGCACGACCGTCTCCGCAGGTCCGCCTCCCGCCAAGTCGATACGGCTCACGTCCGGGCCCAGCGACTGGATCACCCATAGTTCCGATCCGTCTGGAGTGACCGCACATCCGTTGGTGAATCGGACCAGCGACTGGTCGATCACCTCTGCCACTCCGTTCGCGGCGACCGCGACGACCGCGCCGTTGTCCTGCTTCCAGGCCCCCGAGTCCGAGAAGTACAAGGTCCCGTCGGGGCCAAATGCCGGGTAGTTGGGCAGCATCAGATCGCGCCCGCCGGCACGATCCAATAGCCGCCGCAGCTGTCCGTCCTCGAGCACCCAGATGGCGCCGTCGACGGAATCGCAGACGACTACCCGACCCAGCCCATCCACTGCCAGCCCGAGGACGAACCCTGGAGTCCTGCCGATCTCGCGGAATGCCCGATCCTCCGGATCGACCGCATAGATCTGGCCGGCCTCGCCCCCGGCGTAGAGCACCCCTCGGCCATGGTCGAAAGCGACTCCCTCCGGGTGATCGAGACCGTCGACCAGAACCTCTATCGATTCCACCCGCGCCATTACTCGTCGAGGGCGTGACCGACGGTGCCGTTGATGACGAGCCCACCGTCAACAACGATCTCCTGGCCGGTGAGGTAGCGCGATCCCTGCGACGCCACGAACGCGACCACGTCCGCGATCTCTTCTTCAGCGCCGATCCGGCCCAGCGGGATCCGATCCTCGTAGGTGCGGCGGACTTCCGGTGTGTAGGCCTTCAGATTCAACGGCGTGTCGATGGCGCCGGGCGACACTGCATTGACCGTGACCTGATACCGGGCGGCTTCCAGGGCAAGCGTCTTGGTGAGCCCGAGGATTCCGCCCTTTGCCGCGATGTACGCCCCGAGGTTCTCCACAACGAGAACGTCCGCCGCCGAGGTGATGTTGATGATCCGTCCCCGCCTCTGGCCATACATGATCTGTGCCGCCGCGCGCGACCCGTAGAAGTAGCCATGCAGGTTTGCCGCCAGGAGCCCGTGCCAGTCCTCGTCGGTGGTTGCGACGACCGGCTTCACCATCAAGCGAGCTGCGTTGTTGACCCAGATGTCAAGCGATCCCCACCGCTCCACCGCCTCGTGCGCCAGCCGCGTCGCCGTCGTCGGATCACCGGCGTCGGCCTGGAGTATCGCCGACTCCATGCCGGTGGCCGCAATCTGGTCGCGGACGCGTTGCGCTCCCTCGTCATCGGAGCGGTAGCACCCCGCAACGTTCGCCCCGGCCTCCGCCAGAGTCACCGCAATCGCCCGCCCGATGCCGTTGGAAACCCCGGTAACCACGGCGCTCGGACCGACGAGGGCCGTGCGACTGTTCTCCACCGACTTCCCTCCGCTACCCATATCGTCGTCCTTTCAGCTCCGTAGTCCGGTGAGTCGCTCCAGTTGCTCCGTATCGATCTCTTCTACCACCCAGTCGGCGCCGGCCAGCACATCGGCGGAGCGCACCTCCCTGCTCACCGCCAACACCTTCATGCCCGCGGCGCGAGCGGACTGCACACCGGCGGACGTATCTTCCACCGCAAGACATTGCCGCGGCTCCCGGCCCAACCCCTCCGCTGCCAGCAGGTAGATGTCGGGGTGCGGCTTTCCGCGTTCGACCTCATCGCCCGCAATCGTGACCGCAAAGCTCTGCGCCAGACCGGAGACGTCCAGCATGAGATCGAGACGTTCCCGATGGCTCGAGGAGGCGATGGCCTGGGGCACGCCGGCGGCGATAAGGGAGTCGATCGCGTTGCGCGCATCGGGGAAGACGCGCAGCTCGCGGCGCAATTCCGGGAACAGCACCGTCTCGTACTCCGCCATCAGATCCTGCGGTGCGGGCAGTGCAACGCGGGCTTGGAAGTAGTCGTAGAAGCTCTCGAACGGTCGGCCGATGATTTGCGCAAAGTCCTCA
>JASJBC010000029.1 GCA_030066715.1 Acidimicrobiia bacterium | reverse complement strand
GGGTCGCCGTGTTCCATGTCGTCGAACACGACCTGCTCGAAGCCCGCAGGCCCGCCCGACGTGAACGTGATCTCGTCGAAGTCGATCAGGATGTCGGTGGTCGAGCCGCCCTCGACGCCACCGAAGACGATGACCATCTCGTCGACGTTGCCGTCGAACACGCCGTTGCCGCCGGTGCCACGGTCGAAGAAGCTGCTGAGCGGGGCGCTGAGCAGTGTCCACTCGTCGTTGAAGGCTGCGCTGGTGAAGCTCGTGTTCAGGCCGATCGAGTCCTCTGCACCGTCGGTCCAGCCGTCGCCGTTCGTGTCCTCGCGCAAAGTCAGCTCGAGGACGTATTGGTCGGCTGTGGCGTCGCTCTGATTGAGGACCCACATGTTCAACCAGGGGTCGGCGGGCAGTGTCACCTGTGAGGCGTCGGGGAGGTTCTTGAAGAATCCGCCGTAGAACCCGCTGGCGGTTCCGTCCCCACCCCAGCCCGTGCTGAGGTAGAACGGCCCTTCTGCCGGTCGATCGGAGAGTGGTCCGCCGCCACCGCCGGCGGCATTGCCACCGAAGAAGATCCAGTCGGACGTGTCACCATCATCGAAGTCGTCGAACACGTCGCCCGGTGCCGTCGGTACTGCGTCGGCCGCTTGCTGAACACCGGCCACGCCGAGTACCGACATGATCAGTGCCAGTGCTAGGGCGACAAGAGCCGGGCGCCGGTATGGCGCAATGGTCGCGTTGAACATGACCCATTCCCCTCCCAAGCGGAGACCACCGTGGCGATCCACCGCTTGCCTCGATTGGTTGGTCGAAAGCATAGAGGACCGTGTCTGCAACGTGCGCCCGTGTTTTCGCGTTCCGGTACCATCCCGTGCCATGACTCTCCCCATCTCTTTTCTCTCCGACTTCGGCCGTGACGACGAGTTCGTCGGTGTCGTTCACGGCGTGATTGCTCGCATTGCACCGGACGTTCGCGTGATCGATGTCGGTCACGAGTTCGTTCAGGGTGACATCCGTGCCGGGGGTCTGGCCCTGATGCGGGCCATCCAGTACCTGCCGCAGGGCGTAGCCGTCGTTGTGATCGACCCGGGGGTGGGAACGCAACGAAGAGCGATCGCCATCGAGACCGACTGGGGCGTCTTCATCGGTCCGGACAACGGGGTGCTCGCCCCTGCGGTGGCGATGTCGGGTGGCGCCCACCGAGTCTTTGCCATCGAGAACCCTGAGGTGAAGCTGCCTGCTCCCGGGGCGACTTTCGACGGGCGCGATCTGTTCGGTCCGGCCGCGGCAGTGATCGCTTCGGGGCAGGCGAGGATCGACGAACTCGGACCCGAGATCGACACCGATGCGCTGACGCCAATGATGCTCCCGTTGGTCGAGCACGGAGAGCAGAGTGTCACCGGCGAGGTCCTGTGGGTGGACCACTTTGGCAACGCCCAGCTCAACGTAACGCCAGAGGACTTGCAGCTCGTCGGAATCGGGATGGGCACCGCCATCGTGCTCAAGATTGCATCGGCCGAGTTCGCCATCGACTGGGTAACCGCGTATGGCGGTGTCGAGGAGGGGGAGGGATTGCTCCACGTTGATAGCTACGGCCAGATAGCGGTGGCAGTTCGCAATGGGCGGGCGGTCGATTCCTACCCGGTCGATACCGGAACCGCAGTCACCCTCCGCGCCGGAACACCTTCGCTACAGATCACCGGCGGCTAGAAGCTGCGCAGCAGCCAGATCAGGGACGAGCCGAGAATGAGCACGAGGAGGCCGATGATGACGGCGGCGGTGGCGGGTCGCATGGTGGGCTCACCCTAATGGCCCGTCGCAAGGTGCAGTTGCTCACCCGGCCCGGTTGCGGCCTCTGCGATGCGGCGCTGCGGCGTCTGCGACGTCTCGAGAGGTGGCTGCCGATCGACGTTCACGAAGTTGACATCACGTCCGATCCGGCGCTGGAAGCCGAGTATCACCTTCGCATTCCCGTAGTACTCGATCGTCACGGTCGAGTGGTGGCGGAGGGCGAGATGGGTATGGCCACGACGATACGTGCGATGGTGCTAGCCGTCGTGTGAGTCGTGATCCATGTGGTCTCCACCACCCGTGTCATCGCCGCCGTGACCCGCCTCGTCATCGTCGTGATGGTGATGGCCGAGCAGACCTTCGCTGGTCAGGGGAAGGGCTGCGACCTCGTCCCAACGGAGCACCGTTGCTTCGCGTTCTCCTGCAAACGCCGTTGCGTCCTCCATCGTCGCAAACGCAACGATGCCGTGACCCATGGGCGTGACTACGCCTTCTCCTGCGACAAAGTGTGCCGATTCGACGAGGATCCACTCCTCGGTGTAGTAGTCGTGGGCCCAGGCGAAGGCGATCCGATCGAACTCGTCGTGCCGGTGGGCGTGCTTCACGAGTTCTCCGACCCCGTCGAAGACCTTGGCCTCACCATCATCGAGACGGTACGCCGCCGCGAATCGTGGCTCGCTGATGATCATGTTGCACTCGACGCAGATGTCCCGTCCGTAGCTGATCTCAGGCGGTCCCGAGGCTTCCGCGGGATCGCTGCAGCCGGCCGCCAGTGACCCGAGCAGCAGCGCAGCGAGGCAGGTCAGGATTCTTTCCTTCATCAGAAGTCCTTCGATCGATTGAAGCGGACTGCGGCCAGCCCGGCGGGTACGGCAGCCCAGACGACGGTCGTGGCGAGGAGGATGGTGTCGAGTTGCTCACCCAGCCGATCAACGGCATAGGTGCCGGCCGGGCCGAGGATGTCGAGCGAGCCGGAGAAGGCGGTCAGCGAGGCGAGCCGGAAGGCCTCGACGGGGTTGGCCAGTGCGGCGAAGAACAACGCGCTGACCGGCATGTCAGTGGCGATTGACGTTCCCATGAGTCCGATGTCGCCGAGGAACGCAAACGTCAGCCAAACGAATACGGCCGTGCCGAGGGCAGCTCCGGCGCGGTTGGTGAAAGTGCTGATCAACATACCGATGCCGAGCATCGTGACGGCCAGCACCCACGAGAGGGCGGCGATGCGAACGAATGATCCCGCATCGGCCCCGCTGCCCTGGAGGCCGGTGATGAGACCTGCGGCACCGAATCCTGCGGCGGCGGTAGCCAGCAATGCACCCGCGAGACCCAGGTAGGTCCCCCAGAAGGCCTCGCTGCGGCTGACTGGATGGGAGAGGAGGAATCGTAGGGCGCCGCTCTCGCGTTGGCCGGCCAGGCTTTGGGCTCCGAGGGTGAGACCCATCAGCGGGATGATCACCTGCACGAGAGAAACCAGCGATGCTGCGGTGCGGCCGAAGTTGCCGAACTCGGCCACTTGGCTGCCGGGCAACGCGATATTGGCAATGAGGGCAGCGAGTCCGCCAAACGCTCCGGCCCACAGCCAGAACCACTTGGATCGAATCGCGTCGCGAAGCTCCTTCCGGGCAACCACCGCGATGATTCGGAGTTCGGGCCGCTCGGCTCTCGGGACGCTGATGGTGGTCATCGCCACACCTCCAAGTCCTCTATCTCGATCCCCGCACCCTGCACCATGGCCACCGCACGGCCCTTGCCTTGGGCCGGCACCTCGACGAGGACCCCGCGCCGATTGCGCCGGGCGGTGAAGCCTGCTGTTGTCAGGATGTCGACGGCTTGCTCGGTCGATCCGTTGGTGAGCACGAGTTGCAGCCACGCCCTGATCCCCAGCCGCTCGGCAAGATCTGTCGGGTCGCACTCGATTGTGATCCGGCCCTCTTCCATGCCGATGACCCGGTCGACCAGCATCCCGACCTCCTCCATGTGGTGTGACGTCACCAGCATGGTGCGCCCGTTGCGGCGGAGCCGATCGAGCAGCCGAATCGCTTTCTCTCGGGCTGCGGCATCCAGGTTTGAGGTGGGCTCGTCGAGTAGGAGCACGGGCGGGTCGGGAAGAAGCGCTACGGCAAGACCGAGCCTTTGTTTCAGCCCCCCGGAGAGTTCCGCCACTCGCTTGTCGACATGGTCGCCGATGGCGACCTCGTCGATGACGGCATCCACACGGTCCGTTCCGAGCCGGCGCAGGTCGGCGGAGAAATCCAGCAGCTCGACGACGGTGAGGTCGTCGTAGAACGCCAACTCCTGGGCGACGTAGCCGATCCTGCTCCTGGTGCGCTTGGGTTTCCGGCGCACATCGACGCCATCGAGTTTGATCGTGCCTTCGTAGCCCACCAATCCCAGCAGACAACGGACGACGGTGGTCTTGCCTGCTCCGTTGGGACCCCACAGGGCGACGGATTCGCCCTCGGCAACCGAGAGCGAGAACCCGGCGAGGACTTCGTTACGACCGTAGGCCTTGGTCAGTTCCTCGATCTCGATCATGAGACGGCGACCCTCCTTCTCTGGCTGCGCCTGCCGCCCCGACCGATCAGAAGCACCACGAGCGCAGTGAGCAGCAGGATGCATGAGGCCAGCAGGATCGAAATGTGCGATGTTGACCGCTCCGCGTTAGTGGTTGGCATGGCGGGCGGGACGACCAGTGGAGCGAGGTCTTCGACTTTGGGGCGTGGCTCCAGCACGGGGAACACCCTGGCGACGACCGACAGAGCCCGCGCTGCCGGCGTTTCGCTGAAGAAGGCCAGCTCGGGATGATCGTCGGTAATGGTCGAGTAGAGGTCGGCGAGGCGATAGGGGATGTCGCCGACCCCGTCATTGTCGGCGTCGAATCCGGAGTAGTCGCTCCAGTAGTTGCCGACGCCGTTGCTGGTCCATTCGTTGCCGCTGAAGTCGCCGCCCCCCTTGATGCCCACCTGCTCGGTGTTGTCGATGAAGGCGTTGTTGGTGAATGTGTTGCGTTTGACAGACGGCATGAAGAGGATGCCTACGTCGTTGTACGCAAAGAGGTTGCCGTCGATGGTCTGATGTTGATCGAAGGACCAGGGTGAGTTGTCGAGGTACATGCCGGCACGGTTGCCGATGATGCGATTGCCGGTGGCGGTGATTCCGTCCATGTCCTTCAACCCGATGCCGTATCCGCTCGGGCCGTAGTTCTCGGCCATCACGTTGTTGGTGAGTGTCAGGTTGCGGCCGTACATGAAGAAGACACCGACAGAGTTCTCAGCGAGCCGGTTCTCGTCGATGGTGGTGTTGTCCGAGTACATGAAGTGGAGGCCGTAGCGCCCGCCCGTCACCTCGTTGCCCGCCACGGTGAGGTTGTCGGAGAACCAGTAGACGGTATCCCTTCCCCCGGTGACCACGTTGTTGCGGATCGTCGATCCCGAGCACTCCCAGAGCCGGATGCCGTCGCCACGCCGTCCCAGCTCGAGATCCATCGCGCCGACGACGTTGTCGGCGACGAGTGAGTCGGGAGCGGAGCGGAGGAAGGCGCCGAACAGCACGTCTTCGAATACGTTGTTGGTGATCCGCAACCGTGGTGCATCCGACGCGTCGACGCCAGAGTTCTCGCGGTCGAGCGAAACGCCGGTGTTGCGAATGACAAACCCGTCGATGGTGACGTCGGGAGCTGAGACGGTGATGGCGCTACCGTCGCCGCCGGCATCGATGATGGCCTCGCCTCCCCCGTGCAGGGCGAGCGGTTTGTCGATGGTGATTCTCCCGTAGGTGCCGGCGGGGACTGCGACGACCGCACCCGGCTGTGCCACGTCGATCGTTGCCTGGAGGTTGGTCGCTTCGTTGTTCTCGACCGCCCCTGAAGCAGGTGTGGTTACCCCCATCAGAACCATTGCGACAAGAGCGAAGGCGCGGATCATGTCGCTGCCGTCTCCTCGAGCGAGTCGATCAGCGGCTTGTACGCCCGTCTGTGATAGACGAGGCCCATCGCGACGAGCACCGCGGCAACGAGGGCCAGCAGGAATCCCCAACCGGGGAGCGCCAGGGTTTCGAACTGGGCGATCGTCGCCGGGCCGAATACCGGCGGCGTGAACTCTCCGACCGCATCGGCCAATGGAGCCGCCGAGTCGAGGTTGTGTCCATACGTCCACAGCCAGTACTGCAGATCGACGACAAAGATCAGCGGGAAGAGGAGGGCGGGGGTCGCCAGCACCAACACCCACCGCGAGTGGACGTAGAGGGCCGCGACCAGCAGTCCCGCCAGTGTCACGATGGCGATGATGGCGATCGACCGTTCGAAAACGGCGCCGTCCTCGAACGAGCCCAAACCGACGTAGTGGTTGAGCCCTTCGATCTCAACTACGTCGCCGGCGAGTCGGTTGACGTATGCCGTGATGGTCAGCCCGTCCGGAAACTGGGGCGCATCGAGTCGAAGGACCCAGTAGGGGAGGAGGAGGGACACAACGAGGAGGAGCGAGGCGCCCGAGAACAGAGCCTTGGGTCGCCGGTAGACCTCCGGGTGTGCCGCTAGTTCCTCTGGGGAGACCCGTGGCCCCAGTATCCGGTCGAGAGCTGACATCGTTGGCTGATTCCTTCCTTGCCTACGGCTCGACGAGCATGTAGCCGGCCATCTCCAGGTGGAGCGCAGAGCAGAACTCGGTGCAGTAGAACGGGAACGTCCCGTCCTGGTTGGCGACGAACTCGATCGTCGCCGTCTCTCCGGGTTCCAAGCTCAGATTCACGTTGTATGCAGGGATGGCGAATCCGTGCGTTGCGTCGAATGACGTGTCCACGTTGGTGATGTGCCACGTGACGTTGTCGCCCGCCTGGAGGGTGACCTGATCCGGCGTGAAGTGGCTGCGCACCGCCGTCATCCAGATCTCGACGTTGTTCCCATCCCGTTCCACGCGCTCGTTGCCGAGTTGGGGAGCGTTCGGATCGACCGCCATGATGGCCGGATCCCATCCGATTTCGGGATACACCTCGAACGGCTCCAGCTTGTCGGCGGCGATGATCTGGGCGTAGTGCGGCTCACCCATACCGAGCGGCATGTCGTAGAGCAGCTGCATGCCCGCCGTCTCCGAGTCCGCGGAAGGCGGCTGCGAGATGTCCACTAGTTGCAGGTTCTGCGGCAGTAGCGGACCGGGCGGGAAGAAGCGGTCGATGGACCACTTGTTCAGCGCGACCAGGAATCCGCCGTCCGGGCTGACGGTGTCTCCCTCTGCAGCCGACAGGTGGCCGATGTTGTAGTGGACCGGCAACGTGCCCTCCAGGGTCCAGCCGTCGTCGTGATACGGCGGGCCCAGCTTCCAACGGGCGACTGTGGAATCGAGGAAGATGCTCGTGTAGGCGTAGCCGTCGGCGTCGAACTCCGTGTGAAGCGGTCCCAGACCGACTTCGACTTGAGCTTCGAGCACCGCGTCGAAGTCGAGTACCGGAACGCCATAGGGATCCGGTTGCCAGTTCTGATCGGCAATGGCTTGCTGGATCTTCTCGAATGAGTAGACGGAGACGTGCGGGTCGAGCTTGCCGGAGACGACGACGTACTCGCCGCCGGGTGTCACGTCTGCGCCATGCGGGCTCTTTGGCTCGGGTACGAAGTAGAGCAGGCCTTCGTCGATGCTGGTTTGCAGCGCGACGACGGGGAATCCGTTCACATCGAATGTGTTGCCGGCGGCGGCAACCTCTACAGCTTTGTCGAGATTGATCACGTGCAGGTAGTCGTTGTCCCGTGCCGAAGCGCCGGCCTCGAAGGGCTCACCGGACCCGTCTGCGCCTTCGCCGGTTGCCCGCTCGGTGTTGAACGAGCCACAGAAGACCCAACCGTCCGAGGCGAGCTTGCCGGCATCGCAGAGGTCCTGCCAGTAGGGCGGGAGCTCCATGGCAAAGGACGCTCCTTCATCGATACGGCCGCTGGAGCGATCGAACTTCCAGAACGTGACCATTCCCCGGTAGTCCTCGTCGTAATTGGCAGTCGGTGAGTACTCCCAACCGTTGGGGGTGGCGTACTGGCCGCCCTGGATCACCCAATCTGTGTCGGGAGTGACCTTGGTCCCGCCGTGGTCGTTGATGGCAATCGGGTTCTTGATGATCTGCTTCGTCTCGAAGTCGCGCAGATCGATCACAGCAACCCGGGCGTTGGCCTTGTCGTTGATGAACACGAACTCGCCGTCGTAGTCACCACCGGTCTCGGAAAGAGCGGGGTGGTGCGTGTCGGCCCAGCGAATCTCATTGCCGTCGACGTTGCCGGCATCCAGGACTTCCATCGTGCCGCTGTTCCCAAAGCCCCAGCCTTGCCAGGGCTCGGGCGTGAACACAGCCAGTTCCTTGAGGATCCGCATCGAGGGAACCCCGATGACGAAGATCTGGCCGGAGTGGCCGCCAGAGGCGAACATGATGTACGGGTCGTGTTCACCCGACGGCATGTAGGTCTTCAGTGCTGCGGCAACCTGTTCATCGGTGAAGCCGCGCTCCTCGATGATGCTGGCGTACGAGCCGTCGCCGGCAGCCTCGTCAGAGCCGCTGCATGCCGTGAAGATGAGGCTGACAACAGCCACCAGGGCCACTAACGCCAATAGCGACCGTCTACGCCAGTGAGGCGTATGCGATCTCGAGTACATGTTTATCCTCCCGATCAAGAGCTGGGCTCGATGGCGTCGAGAGTCACCGAACCCAACTCGGCTAATACGGCGTGCATTGCCCGGGTCCATGGCGTGTGTAGAGCGCACGAGTCAATGGCCGGGCAAGGCTCGCCGGTGCTGACGCACCTTGCTGTGTCGAAGGGGCCTTCTACCGCCTCGATGATCTCCAGAACCGTCGTCGTAGCCGGGTCGGCATCGAGCCGGTAGCCCCCCTTGGGGCCCGGGCTCGACGAGACGTACCGGTGGACAACGAGGCTCTTCATCACCTGGGGGAGAAAGTGCGGAGTGGTGTGGATGCGTCGGGCAAGGTCCTTTCCAAACACCGAAGCGCCGTCGGCGTCCACCAGGATGGCGATCGCCTTGAGCGCCAGGTCAGTCCTCCGCGCAAGTTCCAGCCTCACCCAACCTCCAGTCCTATAGTCTAGGACTATAGGAATAGATTTACGCCGCAGCCTGTTCAGCGACTAGGGCCGGAAGTCCCTGGTTTCGCGGGATAGTCGGGACCACGAACTGAAGGGGCCCGCCAGGCGGGCCCCTTCGCAAATCAGCACGGCTACGGTCAGCCGAGGGTTCTCATGTACGCCACCACATCGGCGAGATCCTGATCGTCGAGGCTGGGATTGCCTCCCTTCGCCGGCATGTCCACGCCGGTCGTGTTGTCCGGGTGGCTCGGGCCGCGGCCTTCCTTGAGAAAGGCGATCAACTCGCCGTCGGAAAGGCCGGTGATGAACTCACTGCCCGGCATCGGCTTCCCGAGCCCGGCGATGCCGACACCACGCTCACCGTGGCAGGCTACGCATGTCGAGCTGAATATCGCCTCCCCGTTGGCGGGGTCACCAGGGCCAACTTCGATGGGGGCGGCGGCGGAGCCACCGGCGTCGGCATCGGATCCTCCGTCGTCACTACCGCCGCAGCCGGCGATGCCGAGCGCTAGCGCTATAGCAATAACCGTCAGTCTCTTGAGCATCGCCTCTAGGTTCCTCTCCCGCTCGATAGGTGCTGTTCGCAACCTACTGAGTGTCGATTGTCAGCCTGTAGGGCCGAACGTCCTTCAAAAATATCACTTTCTCTAGTAAAGAACTAGAGATTTTGGTCGTTCCCGGCACCACTAATCTCGCCAGGGTGAAAGGGTCGATTCCGACAGCAACTGTTGCCCGTCTTCCGCTCTATCTGCGGTGCCTGGGCGAAATGGGGCCGGGGCATACAACGTGCTCGTCGGACGAACTTGCGCTCAGGGCAGGGGTGAACTCAGCGCAGGTGCGCAAGGATCTCTCGTATTTGGATCCGCCCGGCGTCAGGGGTGTTGGCTACAACGTGGCTGCTCTGCGCGAGCTGCTGCGCCGTGAACTCGGTCTCACCCGCAAGTACCGGGTTGCGATAGCCGGTGCCGGCAATATGGGCACCGCACTGACCGTGTATCCGGGCTTTGTGGAATCGGGATTCGAGATCGTCGCCGTCTTCGACACCGATGAGCAGAAGATCGGAATGGACATAGGCGGGGTCAAAGTCGCCTCCCTCGACTCCCTCGAGCAGTTGTCACGGGCGAGCCGGGCAACTATCGGGATCATTGCGACCCCTGCCGAGGCTGCGCAGGCCGTCGCCGATCGATTTGTGGCAGCCGGGATTCGTTCGATTCTCAACTTCGCTCCCGCAGTGCTCGAAGTGAGAGAGGGTGTCAAGGTGCGGCGCGTGGATCTCACCTCCGAGCTGCAGATTCTGGCGTACCACCTGGCGGTCGAGCGGGATTGAGGCGTTCCGCGCCTTGTCGCAATCATTCGAAGGACTAACCGCGCGGCCTCGGTTGAGGCCTTCCGGCCCTGGTGGCGCTCTCGAAACCTGCCATACTGCATAAATGAATAGACGACAGGAGAGCTGATGACCACCCGGGTACTCATCCTTGGCGCCGCCGGGCGTGACTTCCACAACTTCAACACGCTCTATCGCAATGATCCTGACTTCACGGTCGTCGGATTCACCGCTACTCAGATCCCCGATATCGCCGACCGCCGCTACCCGCCGACACTCGCCGGTGAGCTCTATCCCGACGGCATCCCGATCTACGAGGAAGACCATCTCGAGGCTTTGATCGAGAAGCTGGAGGTGGATCACGTCCTGTTCTCCTATTCCGACGTCACCCACGAGCACGTGATGCATCTCGCGGCCCGCGCCGTCGCCGCCGGCGCCTCGTTTGGGGTGCCTGGAGACAAAGCGCTGATTGCGTCGAGCAAACCGGTGGTCTCCATAACGGCGACCCGTACCGGGACCGGCAAGAGCCAGACCAGCCGCCAAATCCGGCAGATTCTCGCCGACGCCGGTGTTCGTGTGGCGGCCATTCGCCACCCGATGCCGTACGGCGACCTCAACGCGCAGCGAGTCCAACGCTTGGGTTCGTTTGCCGATCTCGACGCCGCAGACGTGACCATCGAGGAGCGTGAGGAGTACGAGCCCTACATCCGCCAGGGAGCCGTCATATATGCGGGCGTCGACTACGGCGAGATCCTTTCCCGTGCCGAGGAGGAGGCCGATGTCATCATCTGGGACGGCGGCAACAACGATCTTCCCTTCTACGAAGTCGATCTGGGGTTCTGCGTCGTCGATCCGTTCCGAGCCGGCCACGAGCTTCGTTACTGGCCGGGAGAGGCCAATCTGCGCATGGCCGACGTCGTCGTCATCAACAAGATCGATACCGCCCCCGAACAGGGACTGGCAGAGGTGCGGGCCAATGTCGCAGACCTGGCGCCGCTGGCCACGGTGGTCGAGGCTGCATCCCCGATCAAGGTCGACGACCCTTCCGTCATCACCGGCAAGCGCGTTCTCGTCCTCGACGACGGCCCGACTATCACCCATGGCGAGATGCCTTTTGGCGCCGGCGCCGTGGCCGCGCAGCAGAACGGTGCAGCTGAGCTCATCGACGCTCGACCCTTTGCCGTTGGCTCACTAGTCGGCGTATACGAGAGCTACCCGCACATCGGGCCGGTTCTTCCTGCGATGGGGTATAGCGACCGGCAGCGCAAGGAACTCCAGGAGACGATCGCCGCGGCCAAGCCAGAGGGGATTGTGATCGGCACCCCGATCGACCTTGCCGGCGTCATCGACCTCGGAGACGTTCCGCGGACGCGCATCTACTACGAGCTGGAAGTCAAGAACGGTCCTTCTCTCGAGGAGTTGCTGGCGCCGATCGTTGCGATGGTCAAGTCGTAGAACAACGCAGCCGGGAGAAGGCCCCTCCTCTAGCTAGCTGCTGCGATTGGCCTCACATGTCGGGCTGTTCCTTGTCGTAGCGGTCGAGGGCCGCCACGAACATGAGGAACAAAATGAGCGATGCCAGGGTGAGTGCAATGGAGGGGATGCGGACCTGGAAGGCATTGAGCCCCTGCAGGTTTGCCGGGCGCAAACCGCGCGGTGCGTAGACGACGAACAACAGCGAGCCGATCACCATCCAGCCGAAAGTGGCGGCCCCGGTAACGAGGAAGGCAAGGCGGCTGCCGAGGTTCGTGTAGAGCAGTAGGTACCCGGTGCCGATGAAGGCCACAATCGAGACGATGGTGATTGCGATACCGCGCATTGCAATGGCCGCACTGGTCAGGTTGCCTTCCTCGTCCACCTGACCAAGGGTGGCGTCGAATAGCTCGCCAAAGACGCCGCGCACGGCGGGAATGAAGATGAGGATCGAGAGCACTGCGGCGAACAACCCGAAGCGCTCGAGAGTGCTGATTCCCCGCTCGTCTCTGACGAGAGTTCGTGTCACGGTCCGCAAACTCACATTGCCCTCTCATACGTCACGATCAGTTCGATGTCTTCTAGCGACAGCACTGCGCCAAACCCGGGCATGCCGCCGACACCGCTGATTCCGTTCACTCCATATTCCTCGGAGGCGTTGGCTCCGTTGATGATGAAGTCGATGTGGTCTTGCTCCTCCGGGAACTGGATGACGGTCCGCCCCTGGGTCAGCGCAGGAGCCCATGCTCCCGATCCCGGCGTTTGCTCGAATTCGATGCCCGCGCTGTAGCCGGCTGTATGACAGCGTGCGCAGTAGGCGTTGAAGAGCCCGACGGCTCGTGTTGCGTCGGCTTGGCTGAGACCTGTCGCGGCCGCTAAGGCTGAGAAGTCGACCTCCCACGCCTTCCGCGCCAGTGCTTCTTGCAGGAACGCGATCCCGGCAACCACCGGCTCGGCGAACTGTTCATTGCGCTCGGTGAGCAAGGACAGCTCGAGATGTTTGGCATCGAGGTGAGAGATGAAGGCCTCTGCTGAATCGAGATCGGCAACGGGGCTCCCCGCCGAGTCGGTCATGGAGAACGGCGAGGTCGGGGAGAAGCTCAAATCAAACTCGGGATCGGTCTGTGTCGTGACTTCGCCCGTTGTGGTGTCGACCACCAGAGTGGTGACCGCCTCGAAAGCGACCAGAGCAAATCCCTCGAGAGCAACCTCGGCCTCGTCGGTGAGGCCATCGCGGTCTGCGTCGGGTCCTTCAGCCGAACAGACCCGGCCCACCAGCGCAGCCGATTCGACAGTGCACGTACCAGCACCTCCGAGAAGGTCGTCGATCTGGTCGGGGAGATCGGCAATCTGTGCGAACTGGTCGGGACCGGCGAGGATGTTGGCGAGATTCGTCTCCTCCTGCAGGATCCTCAGTTCGATTGTGGCCTCCGCGTTCGTCATCCGGTCTAGAGCCGATTGCACTGCCGCATCGGTCTTGGCGAAGGCGTCCATCTGCGATACCTGCAGACTCTGCAGATATGCGACGACCTGGTCGACCTCCTGCACGGTCATGGCACCGCCGCCTTCCAGCCCGCTGGCAGGCATGGGTGATCCGGCGCGGCCGTTGACTATCCAGTGTCTGACCTCTTCCTCGTCGTAGCGGAAGAAGACATCGTTGACGGAAGGAGCGCTCCAGTTGGCCGACAGACCGGACCGAGGTTCGACGATTTCGGCACCACCGCCACCGCCATCAGGGCCGTGACAACTCGAGCATTCGAATTTCTCCCACCATTCCTCGCCGAAGTGGAGGTCCGCCTCGCGGATTCCCTCGGCGGCGGCCTCTTGCCGGTTGGTTTCGTTAACGGAGTAGATAGGCATCACGATGGCGAGCACGCCTGCCGCAATGACCGCGGCCGTCAAGACCCGCGTAAGCCGGTCGTTCTCGAGACCTTCGTTGTCCATGAAGAACTCTTGGTTTGGCGCCGGGCGCTCCGGCCGCCGGGTGCGGCGCCGGCTGTTGATCGCCAGGTACGCAAACCAGATGAGGAAGATGCCGACGGCCAGCGTGAGCACGAGCGCACCGAGGCCGACGTTACTGGGCCCAACCGGCTCGCTCTCAGCGACTGCGACGATGGGTACGAGGTAACTCACAGACAGGACGGCCCCTGGGGATAGGCGATGGTCTTGACGGTAGCCCGAGGTGTTTCCAGAACCGTGCCCGTGTCGATGACCAGGTTGCCGGCGTTGTCGACCTCCAGCGCAAATCGATCGAGGTTACGGGGAGCAGGCCCGCTGTCGTACTCGCCGTGGTAGTTGTACTTGGAACCGTGGCAGGGGCACTCGAAACCCTGTGACGATTCGCATTCCGGGACACGGCAGCCGAGGTGAACGCACTTCTGCCAGAGCGCCATGAGCCCGGTGTTGCCACCCTCCGTGCCCGCCACGACCGGTAGCCCCTCAAACGAGCTCCCCGGAAGCAGCGACTCCTCCATTGGCACGAGCCACGCTTGGGCTTCCGGCACGAACACGGGGGTGACTGAGCCATCGCCGGGCACCACCGAGTTCCTCAAGTCGTCGAGACGGCCGGCGACCACCTTGCTGCCAAAGCCGCCTTTGAGCTTTGGCCAGATGAAGGCAAGCATCTGGATACCGAGAGCTCCGAGGAAACCGATACCAAAGAGACCCAACGCAGCGCGATTGAGGAACTTGCGCCTCGTTACCCCGAGGTCCTCCGCTGACACCGGGAGACGCCGATCCTCGATTGTGATCGGCTCGTGTGGTTCGTCTGCCACAAGTTCGCTCTCGGGTTCGACGACCTCCGGCGGAGCATGCGTAGAGGCGTCTCGCTTTGCGGCTTCAGGGTCGAACTCGCCGACGATGGGTGCGGCCTTCGGTCCGCGTCGCCAGGCGACGGCAAAGACGCCCGCCGCAACGACGACGCCGACTGCGATGAGTGCGGTGATGAAGATTGCAGTTGCATCCATTATCTGGCCTGGTCCTTTTCCATCAGAAGTCGAAGAAGATGCCGTCGACCCATGGGAACGAGAAGTTGAAGCCCGGGCCCCGGAAGAAGGAACCGTAGATGGTCAGTATCGCCGAGGCGAACAGGAAGAAGCTGAAGATCATGATCGCCAGCTTGCGATCGGCGGGCTTCACCGCAGGGTTCTTGTCGACGTAAGGGATGATGGCGAGCCCTACGGCGCCGAGCGTGGGTATGAGCACGCCGGCCACCTGCGGGTCGAAGTACGACAGGAGCTCCTGGAGACCGAGGAAGTACCACGGCGCCTTGGACGGGTTCGGCTGCTCGTTGAAGTTGGCGAACTCGAGCAGCGGTGCGTCGACGAACACCGAGAAGATGATCAGGAATGCGGTCACTGCCATGAGAGCGACGAACTCGATGGCGAGAAGATGTGGCCACACGCTGACCTTGTCGGTTGGTGATGTCTTCACCTGCTGAATAGCTCCAGCCTTCACGACGGTGAGCAGCCGCTGGGTGGTCACCCCCTCCGGGATGGCCGGTGGCGCCGCCGGAGCAGCCGCCGGCGCCGCGCTCGCAGGTGCCTCGGCCGTCGCCGGAGCAGCCGCGGCGGGGGCACCGGCTGTGACGAGTTCGCGACCCTCCTTCTTGGCCCGCGCTTCCATGGCGCGCTGCAGGAGCGGAACCGGCACGCCGGTGTCGGCCGACTCGGCCTCGAGATTCCTGGCACCGTTCCCCGATGCCGGTGGTGCTACCGGGGGTGGGGTGGATTCGGCAGGCGGGGCCGGCGCCGGTTCGGCGGCGGGTGCCGCTTCGGCCTTGGCCGGGGGCGCCTCTCCCTTCATCTCGGCCAGGATCTCCTCGACGTCGCGTCCCTCCGCCTTGGCGCGAGCCTCGGCGGAGCGGCGGAGCAGATGATCCGGTAGGCCGGCCATTAGAGGGGCCCCGAGATCCCGCCGTCCTTGCGGACCCGCCAGAAGTGGACGGCCATGAAGACGACGATGATGAACGGCAGGAACAGGACGTGCAACACGTACCAGCGCAGGAGTGTGTCTGGGGTGATCTGCACCCCGCCGATCAGCGCAAAGGACACTTGATCTCCGATCACGGGCGCATAAGCACCCATGTTGCTCCCAACAGTGACTGCCCACAGCGCAAGCTGGTCCCACGGGAGCAGATAACCCGTGAAGGACAACAGGAGCGTGAGCAGAAGTAGGACGATGCCGACTACCCAGTTGAACTCGCGGGGTGGCTTGTAGGCACCGTGATAGAAGACGCGGGCCATGTGGAGGAAGACGGTGAGCACCATGAGATGCGCACCCCAGCGATGCATGTTCCTCACCAGCTGCCCAAACGCCACATCTGTGGAGAGCGCCTGGATGTCGAGGTAGGCCTGAGGCGAGGTGGGCCGGTAGTAGAACATCAGGAAGATGCCGGTGATGGTCAGCAGGATGAACAAGAAGAAACTGAGTCCACCGAGACACAACGTGTAGGAGAGCCGTACGGCATGACGCTTCACCTTCACCGGGTGAAGGTGGTAGAGCACGTTGTTCATGATCACGTAGGAGCGATTACGCGGCGAGTCGGTGTAGCCGTGCCGGAATGGTGATCCGGGTCGGAAGATGCTGGTCCACACCTGGCTGGTGCGAATGTGATCGCCGGCCTGGGACAGGCGCTCTTTCAGCCCAACCTTTCCGTTTCCGTTTGCCACCTGTTCTCCCTTGTCGTCTCCGTCTAGATGCGGCCGCTGCTACCAGCGGATTCCGTACATGTAACCGTTCTTG
The DNA here is from genome assembly GCA_030066715.1 of Acidimicrobiia bacterium. GTDB lineage: Bacteria > Actinomycetota > Acidimicrobiia > Spongiisociales > UBA5794 > JAAETI01. The sequence continues at coordinate 8,810 of JASJBC010000029.1, read as the reverse complement.
AAGTCGCGTTCACCTGTGTCATACTCCCACGGCTTCGAGGCGAAGTCTGCCGTCTTGTCCGCAACCGAGCCGGCAAACTTGCCGAGCGTGATCACTCCGGTGGGGCAACGGTCGATGCACAACGCACACCTCGTGCAAGCGTCCTCGTCGACCATGAAGAAGCCCCCGTTGTCCGGGTTAGTTCCCGGGTCGTCGACGTTTGCGGCCTCAGAGATGGCATCCATCGACAGATAGTGGATGCACTTCCAGGGGCAGATGTCGACGCATCCTTCGCACAGGATGCATTCGGCCTCGTTGATGTGCAGGAACTGCTTCGGCTTGACCGCGGTTTTGAGATACGACTCGTCGACCACGGCGAGTTGGTAATCCTCTCGCGATGGGACGAGCTCTGTCCAAGCTTCGCTGGCCATTACTTGTCCACCTTTTGCAGAGGACGGCCATAGACGCTGACGTTGTCCTTGGCGGCCTTCTTCTTCTCGCGGTTGGCGCGAATCTCATCGCGCTTCTGCCAGGCGATCATTGCTGCAGCCGTGCCAACGGCGACGACGAGGATGTACGTTCCGCTGACGATGTCCTTGAAGGCGGCGGCAGAGATGTTGACCTCATTTCCCCCCAGCAGCGGCGGTGGTATCTGAACCCACAGCTTCTGGTCGGTCCACTCCCACTCCGCTTGGGTGTAGGTGAGCCACTCATTCGGAATCACGCCGAAAAGGATCATCATAAGGCCGGTGAATAGGAAGGCGCCGATGGAGGCGCGGGCCCAGGTCATCTTCTTCTCGTAGAGGAACGCCAGGGCGATGCCACCCATGGCCACGAGCGTTCCGGTCAGGGAGACCAATTGGCCGATCAAGGCAGAGAGCCAGCCTTCCCACCCTCGTGGGATATGCGGGTAGAGCTCGCGGCCGACGTCGTCGAACTCAGGGAGTCCCGCAAAATGGGCCCATACTGCCCCGCCAATCGCGAGTACCAAGCCGATGACGAGTGCGGTGATGCCCCTGACGAAGTTCCTGTCTCTGTGCTCAGCCATCGATTGTCCCGACTCATCTCTCCCTGCGACGGCGACATTCTAAGCTCGCTGCCGCACCCTTGCGGGTGGTACGGCCGCCCCCCGGCGAGGGCAACCATAGTGTTGTTGTTTGCACATCGCTCAAAATTCACGACGGCTCGGTTCCTGCGCTCGCCTACACAAGCGCCCACCGCGTGCGAGGGGTTACAGTGCCGACCCTGGGCGGCAACGAGCGGCGGCACACCGTCGGCGGAAACCTTCGCCGTGGGCAGGGCGACGGCGAGCCGGACCGGAGAAATGATTCGGGCAACCGAATGTGGCCGGGCTATTCTGCCCGCGACCACGCCATCATCGAGGTTGAGACGGAAGGGGACTGGGCAAGGGTGACTGCCGAGGTTTCACACGACAAGGAAGTGCAAGCTGCCACACCCGCTGCTTCGTCACAGAGCGTTGCTCGCCATCACCTTGCGGCGTCGCTCGGGTTCCTCATCGTCGGCGTGTTGATGCTGGCGATCGCCAGCCTTCAATACGTATCCCCAGACCTGCTCAGTGGGGCAGGTGCGCTGTCGTATGGGAGGCTGCGCCCCGCCGCCATTCACTTCATCCTCTACGGCTGGCTGACGCTCGGGCTGATCGGTGCGATGTACTACGCCGTACCTCGCTTGGTTGGCGAGAACCTCACCGACCCGGTCGTGGCGAGAGCGGGATTCATCTTGATGTCGGTCGGCTTTGCCATCGGCGGCATTGCCATCCTCGCCGGCCAGAGCGAAGGTATCCGCTACTTGGAAGCACCTCCATTGGCCGACCTCATCGTTCTCCTCGGCATGATTGCGATGTCTCACTCCCTGGCCAGGACCATCGCCAGACGTAACAGCCGCGAGCGCAGTCCCGCCGAGTGGTTCATGCTGGCCTCCATCGTTTGGCTCGTTGGCCTGCACTTCATTGGCAACCTCAACATGCTGTCGACGCTGGCGACATTGGTCTACTCGCAGCCGCCGGTCCTGCACGGCATGAACACGGCGATTCTGGCCGGTTTCTACAAGGCCGGGATCATCGGTCTGTGGGGAGCTACGGCCGGCGCGGGTGTCCTCTACTTCCTCGCTCCGCGTCTCGTCGGGCTGCGCCAATTCAAGGCCACCCGCATGTCCGTCGTCGGCTTCTGGGGCCTCGGCGCCGCTTGGATCCTCACCGGCACCGTAGAACTCACCTATACGGCGACGCCGGACTGGCTCGAGACCATCGGCGTCATGTTCTCGATTGCGCTCCTGCTCCCGGTCGCAACGATCGTGGTCGACATCATGACGTTCTTGCGGGGACAGGGCGGTGGGGTGGCCCCCAAGGATCGCTATTCGCTGACCCTCCTCTATCTCGGCATGGGTCTCTTCGCCGCAGTGCCGGTCGTGAACCTCATCCTGGCGCTACGGGCTTCCGGCGGTCTCGTCGGCTTCACCGACTGGGTATACGGTGTCGAGGTCCTGGCCATCCTCGGCGCTTTCAGCGCCTGGTTGTTTGCGTACGTGTTCCATGTGGCCCCACCGATGGTTTCCTCCGACGCGTTGCGGGTGCAACGCTGGCATGCGCGCCTCACCGTCCTCGGTCTCGCCATCGCGATATTTGCGATGCTGATCGGGGGACTCGTCACCGGCATGACCTGGGCCGGTGGCGACGCGGCCGGGGTGGCCGCTGTAGGTGACGGCTTCGAGAGCACCGCCGACGTAATGTGGAACTACGGATTCGCCATCGCCCGCATGGTCGGGCTCATGACGTTCGCCGTCGCCCAAGGCCTTCTGTTCGCATATGCGACGACGGCTTGGTTTCTCGCTGAGGACCGGGATGCAGTCCTCGCCGCCGACCCCGATCTCGATTCCGAACTCCCGGCTGTCAACGTCGAGTTGGCCGTCGCCGCCGATGCGGTTCCGGGCTGGCGGCGCGTCGGGTCGATTGCTCTTCTCGTCGGGATCGGGGCGTTCCTGATGGTGGTCGTTCTTCCTTCGCTCGAAAGCGACGCGGCTACCCCGACGATTCTTGCCGACGAGTCCCGGCTGTACCCCGAGAACAGCGATGCTGCCATCGGGCGCGAGATCTACATAAGCGAAGGGTGTATGTACTGCCACACGCAGGCGGTGCGGCCCATCGTCACCGATCTCGGCTTGGGGGCGGTCTCCGAGCCGGGGGACTATGCGCATGAGGAACCGGTGCTGTTTGGCGTAGCCAGGATGGGTCCTGATCTGATGCACGTTGGTGATCGTGGGGGTATCACCGTTGCCCGCCTCGAGAATCCACGCGCCGAGCGGCCGTGGTCGACGATGCCTTCCTACGATTACCTCTCGAGGGCCGACCTCGAGGCTTTGGTCGCATACGTGAACGGGTTGAGGTAATGCACGACAAGCTGAACCAGATCGCGGAGGAAACCGGGGTTCCGGCCGACCTGCTCGAGCGAGCGGCACGGGCCCGGGCAGAGAAGCACGGCGTCGCTGTGGAGGCGCTGGTGTCGGGATGGGCCGGGGGAGAGGCCCCAGCCGCAGCACCGGCGGCAACAGCGGCCCCTGCGGAGCCGCCGACTCCTGCGGCGACGGCAGAGGATTCGGGCGCAGGCAAGCTGCCGGAGGCGCTTCTCCGCAGATCTGCGGCGGCGAAGGCGAAGCGGGAAGGCCGGCCTCTCGATGAGGTGTTAGTCGAGATGGGTCTCGCTCCTGAAGGTGCCGGAGACGCACCCGCGCCCACACCAGAAGCGGCGGCGCCCGCTGCCGCGGCAACTCCGACCGCGGACACCGAAGAAGAACCGGCCGCTGCGGAAAGCGAAGAGGAAGAGCCCGCCGAGGAGCCCGAGGCGTTGTTCGCCGGCTTCCCCCGCTGGCTGGCCGCCTCCTTCATCATCATCCCGATGATCGCCCTGCTCTACGCGGGTCTCGTCCCCAACGGCCCCGACTGTGGCACGTCGGGTCAGCTGGCCATCAACCCTTTGAACGGCGAGGCCGAAGCCTGCGACGGTGGCGCCAGCCCGTTCTTCACGCTCGGCGAGGCGATCTACGAGGCTCAGTGTGTCGCCTGCCACGGCGCCAACGGCGGTGGCGGCGTCGGTCCCGCCTTTGCGGGTGGGGCGATCCTGCAGACGTTCTCGGCTTGTACGGACCATGTGGAATGGGTGGCGATCGGAACAAACGACTGGCCACTGGCCACCTACGGGGACAACGCCAAACCGGCAGGTGGCGGTGGCGTCATGCCCGGCTACCAGGGGTCCCTCACCGCAACCGAGATAGCCGCTGTGTCGCTCTACGAGCGGGTTGCGTTCGGCGGCGAGGACGTCATCGCCGCCGAAACAGCATGTGGTCTGGTCGAGGGCGCCACCGCAGCGGAGGAGTAAACCCACCCGCTCTCCCCGTTCTTGCGTAACTGGCGGCCGTATGTTGCCGCCAGTTACGCAAGAAGGAGAAGAGGGCAGGTCAGTTAGATCCAAACCGGCCACTAGCCTCGAAGCTTCATGATGAATCCTGATGTACTTGTTGTTGGCGGTGGCCCCGGTGGCGCCGCTGCCGGTTACTGGCTGGCGCAGCGTGGTCTCTCCGTGCTGATCGCCGAGAAGAAGCACTACCCACGCGAAAAGGCGTGCGGCGACGGGCTGACACCACGAGCGATTCGGCAGCTCATCGACATGGGGTTCGACTTCGAGGGCCACCATCGCATCTATGGGCTGCGCGCCTACACGGGCGACCTGCGGCTCGAGATGCCTTGGCCCGAGCATTCGCTCTACCCCAACTGGGGTGCCGTCGTCAGGCGTGCCGACCTCGACATGCAGGTTGCCGCCCTCGCCGAGAAGCAAGGTGCTGTTGTCGCCACCGGAGTCGAGGCGGTCCCGGTCGTCGACGGCGGCGATCTCACCAGCGTTGCCCTCCGTCGCAAGGGGGAAGAGGACGAGGTCATCGCACCGAAGTACGTGGTGATCGCAGATGGCTCCCTGTCCCGCTTTGGTCGTCAACTCGGGACGGAGCGACGCAAGGACTATCCCTTCGGCCTGGCGGTGCGCGGCTACTGGAAGTCGCCGAACTCGCAGGACGACTATCTGGAGAGCCAGCTCGACATTCGCGATCGTGACGGCAACTCGATGCCCGGCTACGGCTGGGTCTTCCCGCTCGGCGACGGTGAGATCAACATCGGTGCGGGCGTTGTCTCCTCCTTCAAGGGATGGAAGGGCCTGAACACCTCACATTTGCTGGAGGCCTACGTCGAGTCGCTGCCCGACTACTGGGGATTGGACGAGGACTCGCTGGTTCGTACCCCGATCGGGGGCAAGCTGCCGATGGCCTTGTCCGTCGGTCCGCGGTTCGGTCGCAACTGGGTGGCGATCGGAGATGCGATTGGGGCGGTCAACCCGTTCAACGGTGAGGGCATCGACTACGCCTACGAGACGGGTCGAATGGCGGCCGGGTACATCGCCGATGCAATCGCCACCGGGAACCCGGCGATCCTCCAGGGATACTCGCAGGAGCTGGACGACATCTTCGCCGGATACCAGCGGGTGGCCCGCCGTTTCGTAATGGTCATCGGCCAGCCCGCCATGATGAAGACCTTCACCCACCTGGGCATGCGCTCCCGCCCGCTGATGGAGTGGGCGCTGAAGGTGATGGCAAACCTCCTCGAGCCCGAGGAGCGCGGCCTCAGCGAGCGGATCTACGGAGCCATCGAACGTATCGTGAGGATCACTCCCGACCCGCTGCTCAAGTAGGGCGGAGGAGAGTTCAGACCAAGCGGTACTCGATCGCGCGGCCTGATTTGCCGGTCGCCTCTATGGCGTTCATGTGCCGCAAGCAGTACGCGGCCTGCTGGGCCAGGCGTCTCGTTGCCCCGGTTGCCTCCGCAATATCGGCTGTGGTGAACCTCTCCGGGAGATCGGCGGAGATCAGGGCGACCAGGTCCACCGGCTCCGTGATGCGGATGACGTCTTGGATACCGGTGAGACGTCGTTCTTGCACGACCCAACCCCGGCGTCGCCACGCCTTGTTTTCCTCGTGCTTGCGATACTCGTCCTCCTCGGTGAGCACGACCTCGATCTCGAGATTCGGGTCGGACAGGAGGCCGGGAAAGCTGACCAGCTCGGCAAAGACGTCGAGCACGGTCCCTCGTTTCGGGGAGCGGCGCTTCCCGAGGATCTCACCGTCTTCCCCGAGCCGGACAATGCGCTTGGTGACGGGAATCGGGTGAACCACCCGGACTCGGTAATTCAGCTCGAGCAGCCGGGTCAGCTTCTTCTTCATCGAGGAGAAGCCCCGGGTCTGAATCTCGATCAGCAGATCGTCACGCACCACGTCGATGACGTAGCGATCCACCTTGACCTCGAGGCGGTCGCCCTCCTCGGCGCACCAGAGCTTCAGCGACGCATGCAGCGGCTTCTCGCGCAGCATGCCGATGTGGGGTGGTGAAGCCGTCATCGATACGATCGTACTGAGAGGTCGGCGAAAGACGCGGGATGTGCGTCGGCAGGCTGCCCACCGCCCTCGGTGGTCCGGGAGCGTTTCGCCGCAGTGCTCGCTCACGGTGGCGCAGCTAGGTCCGGCCTGCCAGGTCGGGTAGCTCGCGCTCGATGTTGCGCACGTGCGGCAGCAGCCAGCCGATGACCGCAAGCGCGGTGATTGCCAGGCCGGCGAGAACATAGAGGAACCCAATGCCTCGTCCAGTTCCGGTGCCGATCAGCTCTCCCACCGATCCCGCCAGCGCCCCGCCGCTTGCCAGCGCCGGTTCGAAGATTCCGTCGGCGAGCGGCCCGGCGAGCAGGATCGCAATCGGTGAGATCGCCTGTCCGATCATCCGTCGCAACGAGAAGACCCGGCCCTGCGCGCCTTCTGCGACCTTGGTCTGCCACACGACCTGGCTGGCTCCGTTGACGATCGGGTTGAGCAGAAGAACCAAGACCGTCGGTATGCCGATGATCAGCAGTGACGCTCGGGTGCCGGCGAGCGCAGTCAGGAGGCCGGACACCCCGATGCCGAGCATGATCGTGCGCACCAGGCGCTTTGGCTCGCCATAGGTACTCACGATGAGACTTCCGACGACGGCGCCGACCCCGGAGATGGAAAGGATGACACCGAGCGCAGTCGCCGTGGCGAAGGAGAGGACCAGCGGGATCAACAAGACGTTGGTCATCGACATCATGAAGTTGACGCCTGCGTAGATCCACAGCAGCCAGAACAGGCCCGGTCGTTCTCGCAGGTACCGCCAGGCAAATCCGGAGTCGCTCCGCACCGTCCGGTCCGGGGACCGGTCGCGGTCGTAGGGTGGGAACCGCACCGCCGCCAGGGTGAGAACGCCGACCCCGAAGCTGACCAGGTCGACGATGAGCACCGCCCGCAGACCGCCAGCGGCGAGCAGAGCCCCGGCGAGGAGAGGTGCGACCACCACAGACACTCCGAGGTTGAGCTGCACCATGCCGTTGGCCCTCCCCAGCTGGGCCCGTGGAACCAGCACGGGGATCGAAGCGAGCCACGCAGGGTCCTGGAAGGCGTTTGCGGAGGAACCGACGGCGACGGCAAGACAGATGAACCAGAACGGAGGCGTCCCGGCCGAGACCCACCACAGCAATGCTGCGGTGCCGGAACCTGCCAGCAGGTCGGACGCCAGCATCACGACACGGCGGTCCGCCCGATCGACCACCGAACCTGCGATCGGTGCCAGCGCCACAGCCGGCAGGGCATAGGAGAGCGCAATCGCAGCCACCCGCGTCACCGACCCCGTCTCGGTGTAGATGAAGAACTGCAGCCCGAACGCCGTGAGAGTCGTGCCGGTGATGGAGACGAGCTGTCCCAGCCATACCACTACGAACGCACGCATCGATGTTGTGGTTTGGGTTCCCGCGTCAGTGGACATGATCGATCCCTATCACGGCTGCCGAGTATTGCACGATCGGTGGTGCGCCGGACGTCACTCGTGGGTGCGGATTCCCAATAGGCTGAGGACGTGGCGAATGGCTTTGAATGCCCGTGATGAGATTCCTAGTCTTCCGTTTCGGAAGGAGCTCCTGAACCGATGACGTTGTCCGCATACCTGCCGATCGCCCTTGCGTTCATCCTGGCGGTCGGGTTCGCAGTCGTCAGCCTGACGCTCTCCCGCTTAGTTGCGCCGAAGAAACCGACCCCGGAGAAGCTCGCTCCGTACGAGTGCGGGATCGTCCCTCTCCAAGAGCCGGCGCAGCGCTTCCCGGTCAAGTTCTACCTCGTCGCCATGCTCTTCGTGATCTTCGACGTCGAGATTATCTTCCTCTTCGCCTGGGCAGTGCGCTGGCAGGAGTTCGGTTGGGCAGGGATCGCCGCCATGGGTGTGTTCGTGCTCCTCGTCATCGAGACGCTCGTCTATGTGTGGAAGCGCGGCGCTCTGGACTGGAACGTGGCAACCCGCGAGAGGTATCGACGGGTAGTCGCCCCGGTTGAGCGTGCAGCCGAGGAATCGGCAGAGGAAGCCGCCTGATGGCCCATCGCTCCGGCCCTTCAGGGTTCTTGCTGACGACTTACGATTCCGCCATCAATTGGACTCGGACCCGCTCGATGTGGGCGGCAACCTTCGGGCTGGCGTGTTGTGCCATCGAGATGATGGCCACCGGAGCCGCCCACAACGACCTCGCCCGGTTCGGCATGGAGGTGTTTCGCGCCTCGCCGCGGCAGGCCGATCTGATGATTGTCGCCGGGCGAGTCTCCCAGAAGATGGCCCCGGTGCTCCGCCAGGTCTACGACCAGATGATGGAGCCGAAGTGGGTCATCTCGATGGGCGTGTGCGCCAGCTCGGGCGGCATGTTCAACAACTACGCCCTCGTCCAGGG
>JASJBC010000157.1 GCA_030066715.1 Acidimicrobiia bacterium | reverse complement strand
ATCCACCAGGTTGCGTACGTGGAGAACTTGAACCCCTTGCGGTAGTCGAACTTCTCCACGGCGCGGATGAGGCCCAGATTCCCCTCCTGGATCAGATCCAGCAACGAGAGCCCGCGCCCGACGTACTTCTTCGCAATCGAAACAACGAGACGCAGATTCGCTTCGACCAAGCGCTTCCGAGCCCGATCCGCGTTGCGGGCCGACCGCTGCAGGATGACTCGATCAGCAACCGGCAGCTCGGCGGCACCCTCGCCCTCGAGCTTCTCGGACGCCCGCCCGCCGGCCTCCATCTGCATGGCGAGCTCGACCTCCTGCTGCGGCGTGAGCAACGGATAGCGCCCGATCTCCTGAAGGTACATACGCACCGGATCGGAAACGTGAACCAGCTCGTCGCTGCTCAACGCAGTCGCTTCCAGGGCGTTCTGCGAGTCCTCGCGGACGTTGACCCGCGAGTTCTGGAGGGCTTCGACAACCTCGTCAAACGCCTCCGGTGGCGCCTCGACGTCCTCGAGCTCCTGAAGGATCTCCGTCACCACGAGGAAGCCCCGCTGCTGACCGCGCTTGGTCAACAGATCGAGTACTGCGCTTGCTGCTTCGTTCACTCGGGGCTCCGTAGTTGCTTCTTCTGCTGCTGCAAAGCTACCAATTCGGCGAACCTGTCGGAATGCTCCTGCGTGCCCTCCGCCAGCCCGGCCATTGCGCGTTTCAGCTCTCCAATTCGGCGCGTGAGCGCATCAGACTCGAGTCGATCGATCACATCGGCAGCATTCGAAAGCGGCCGATCCACCAGCGCCAATTCCGCAAGCAGATTAGCGGCGTCTGAGGGGGACGAACTCAAAGCCCCGCCCAGGTCGGGAGCGACGCCGGGTTCCAGCGCCATGACCACGGGATGAATCAGCAAGAAGGCATCGCGGTTGAGCCCTGGAGTGAACAGGTGCTCGTCGAAGCCGAGACGGCGCAGCTCGGGGCTGTTCGCCAGCACCAGCCGCAGCAGCTCCTGCTCGGCCTTCTCGGTTCCGGTGAGCCGACGGCGCTGCCGCGAGGGCGTCGCTTGCGGCCGCTCGCGCTGGCGGGCGCGTGATGCCTTGGCGATGGCGTCCTCAACGAGTCGCAACTCGACGCCCGTGCGACGGGAGATGAGAACGGCATACTCGTGCTGCACGAGAGGGTCCGTATATCGCGACACCATGGCTGCGGTCGCCCGCACCGCCCGCCCCCGGGCTTCCGCCTCGTTGAGGTCGTGCCGGCTGAGCTCACGATCCACCGAGAACTGAAGCAGCGGCTGCGACTCCTTCATCGCCGCAACCAACAGCTCGGCATCGCCCTCCCCGACCAGATCGGCCGGATCGCGGCCCTCCGGGAGCACAACGACCCGCATGTCGAGGTCAGCCGGTATTGCCAGGTCGAAGCCGCGTAGCGCGGCCCCGGCCCCAGCCTCGTCGGCGTCGAAGGCCAGAAGCACCCGCTCGCTGAACCGGCGCAGCAAATCGAGGTGGTCCTCGCCGAGGGCCGTTCCGCATGTCGCCACCGCCACGGGATGGCCGGCGAGATGAAGTGCGATCACGTCCGTGTAGCCCTCAACGACGACGGACTCGTTGCGTCTCACCACCTCGCTCTTCGCCCAGTTCAACCCGTACAGGAGGCGCGACTTGTGATAGATCGACGTCTCCGAGGTGTTGAGGTACTTGGGCCCATCGCCTTCGAGCAATCTGGCGCCAAACCCGACCGGGTCACCGCGCAGGTCGAAAATGGGAAACATGATCCGCCCCCGGAACCGGTCGATCATCCGGCCGCGAGAGCTGCGAGAAGCGAGGCCGGCGTCGGCGAGAGTCTTGTCCGTGAACCCTTTCTGCTTGAGGTGACGGGTCAAGTCGTCCCAAGTGTCGGGCGAATACCCGATGTCGAAACGTTCCACGACCTCGACGCCATAGCCACGGCCCCGCAAGTAGCTGCGCGCCGTCCCCGCGTCGGCTCCTGACTTGAGACGCTCACGGTAGAAGTCAACAGCTTCTCGAGTGGCTCGCACCAACTCCTCGCGCCGCCCGCGGCGTTTCGCCTCGCCCGGGGTTTCGGTGAGAGTGACGCCCGCCCGTCTGGCCAGCAGTTCGATGGACTCGCGGAAATCCAGGCTCTGGGTCTCTTGGACCCAGGCGAAGATGTCCCCGCCCTTGCCGCACCCGAAACAGTGATAGAGCCCGCGGGCAGCATCTATCGACAAGGACGGCGTCTTCTCCTGATGGAACGGGCAAACCGCCATCACCGTGCGACCGGACCGCTTGACCTTGGTTACCTCGGAGGCGAGCTCAACGAGGTCGGTCTTGTCGCGAATACGCTCGATGTCTTCACGGGGATAGGCCACGGGCGGAGTGTAGGACGAAAAAGAAGGGAAGCCCGGAGGGAGGGGAGGGAGTGGGCTTCCCTTCTATTTCAGAGGGGATCGAGTCCCCTGGGCCTACCGCCTATTGGCGAAAGGCGTGCCTATCGCCGCTTGGCGAAGGCAATCACCGCCGCGGCGCGCCGCGACGAAACCATCTGGAATGCTGCGTCTGGGTGAATCGTCATCCTGGCCTCTTTATCGTTAGTTGTAGTATGCAACATATTGCCGCATCTGTCAAATGATTTACTGTGATAGTCGACCGATCCTGATAATCTTTTAGCGATGGACGCTATTGACTATCAAATCATCGAGTTACTAGCAAAGGATGGTCGGATTCCCTACGCCCAGATAGCGGCGCAGATCGGCAAGTCGACCGCCACCGTGCATCAGCGGGTGCGGCGGCTGCGGGAGCGCGGCTTCATCAAGGGCTTTGGGATCGATCTCAACTGGGAGGCCCTGGGCTATCCGGTCGATGCATTCATCAGCGTCCGTGACAACGAATCCCAAGGCCTAGAGAGCCTCGCCGCTCGTCTCCGCACCATCCCCTTCGTGGTCTCCGCATCGGCGGTGACCGGAGAGTTCGACCTGCTGCTCCACGTCAAGGCAAGGTCGTCGAGCCAGCTCGGTGAGGTGCTCGACAAGATCCGGCGCATCGCTCCGGGGACGAGCCGCACTGTGGTCACCCTCTCGACCTACATCTCCGGACGGATCCCGCCTCTCCCCGCACCCGAGACCGACAGCAGTTCCCCGTAGCTCGGCCGCACGGTTCGTATACTCCTGGCCATGCTGTGGCTGATCGTTGCGGTAGCAATACTGATCGCCCTTGGCCTGGCGCTACAGGCCGCGACCAAGCCGGATCACTTCCGGGTTGCAGGCGCTTCGCTGGGGCTCGACCACTCTCGCACCGTGCCCGAACTCTTGCCCCGCTTGTCGGGAACCATCAACGGGTTGGCCGTCAGGGTGGACGTTCCCGAGCCAAACAGCCCGGCGGTGCGCTACCGCATCTTCTATCCCGCGCTGGGAATGTCGCTGCGGCTGGAGAAGGAAACGACGATCGGCCGGACGATGGGCACTCTCGGTGGCGGTGATCAGCAGGTCGGGGACAAAGCCTTCGACGACAGCTTGCGGGTCAACACATCCCGCCCCGACGCATTGGAGAAGATGCTCACCCGTGACCTGCGCCGCCGTCTAGTGGCGCTCGTCGAGCACTACCCAGAGGTTGTCGTCGCCGACGGCGAGATCGAGCTGATCTCGACCGCGGAGCCAACGGCGGAGAACCTCATCACCACAGTGAACGATCTTGTGCTCGTTGCGGGACTGCTGACGGCAAACCGCCCCCCGCCGCTGACCCGGCCGCAACCGCGACCGGTCGTCAGAACCCAGCGGCCGGCACCGGCCTCGCCGGAGACTGGCGCGGCGGAGGAATCACCGGCTCCAGCGCCGAGACCGGCCGCTGCCGAAGTCCCGGCGCCGGCCGAGCCGCAAGCGGCGGCGGCGCCCGAGCCTGCGCCTCCCCCACCACCTCCCGCACCGGTGGAGACGACCGGTCTCCCCGACGGATTCTTCGACGAGGTCTTTGGCGAGAGCCGGCTCAGTTTCGAAGCGGACGATCGCTTCGAACGTGAGCTCGAGGGAGCCGACGTTCGTCTCTCCGGGACCGTCAAGCAATCGTCCCACTATGACGATCGGCGGGACTTCTCCCCCACGAGCGGCACCAAGGCCGTCGTCACCGTGGCGCAGATCGACAACGACCTCTACGGGAAGACGGATATCGACGCCGTTGTCTACCTGCAGGGAAAGCGCAACCTGGAGCGCGGCGAGATGGTGCGCTTTGCAGGCAAGTTGACCGGGGTGGATGCCTTCATGCGCAATCTATTTGTCAGCGACGCCGACCTCACGGGCGGGTAGCCGAGAAGAACGAGCGACCTTCTTGCCACCCCGGGACAACCGTGGGTGCGTCCTGCGCCTCGGCCGCGACGAACCCTGCGTTCGCGAGTGCACCGAGAACCTCGTCTTCGTCGTAGCAGCGTTGCCGGAGCGTCACCTCGTGGCGCTGCCACGAATCGCTTGTGGACATCGGCGAACAGGTCGTAGTAGGAGTAGCGATTCACCCCAGCCGGTCGCGCAGGTAGGCCGCAACCTTGTCCATCGAGACCCGATCCTGGTCCATCGTGTCACGATCGCGCACCGTGACAGCCTGGTCATCGAGCGTGTCGAAGTCGACCGTCACGCAATAGGGAGTACCGATTTCGTCCTGCCGCCGATAGCGACGACCAATCGCCTGCGTGACGTCGTGTTCGACGGGGAACAGGGGTCGCAGATCCTGGGCGAGCCGGGTTGAGATCTCGGTCAGCTGCGGCTTCTTCGACAGCGGCAGCACCGCCACCTTGATCGGCGACAGCCTCTTGTCGAGACGGAGCACGGTCCGGGTGTCCCCGCGCACCTCCTCTTGGTCATACGCGTCGAGAAGAAAGGCGAATGTCGTCCGGGTTGCCCCAGCGGCCGGCTCGATCACATACGGGACGAAGCGTTCCCCCGACTCCTGATCGAAGTAGGTGAGATCCTTACCGGACCGCTCCATGTGTGCCTTGAGATCGAAGTCGGTCCGATTGGCGATGCCTTCCAACTCGTCAAAGCCCCACGGGAAGCGATAGTCGACGTCGAAGGTGCCCGCCGAGTAGTGCGAGAGCTCGTCTTGATCGTGCTCGCGGAACCGGACGTTGTCCTCGCTCATACCGAGATCGACGTACCAGCGCTTGCGCTCCTCGATCCAATACTCGAACCACTCATCTGCTTCCTCCGGCCGGCAGAAGAACTCCATCTCCATCTGTTCGAACTCGCGGGTCCTGAACACGAACTGACCGGGCGTAATCTCGTTGCGGAAGGACTTGCCGATCTGGGCAATGCCAAACGGCAGCTTCATGCGCGACGTCCTGCGCACGTTCTCGAAGTTGATGAAGATGCCCTGGGCGGTCTCTGGGCGCAGATAGACCGCGTTGTCGGGCGACTCCACCGGGCCCATATGGGTCTTGAACATCAGATTGAAGTTCTTCGCCTCCGTGAACGTCCCTCTCTTCCCGCAGGAAGGGCACTGGTCCGGATCGTCGAGCTTGTCCTCGCGGAATCGGTTGTTGCAGTTCGTGCATTCCACGAGCGGGTCGGTGAATGAGGCGAGGTGGCCCGATGCCTCCCACACGGACGGCGACTGGATGATCGCCGAGTCGATGCCGACGACGTCGTCACGCATCCGCACCATGGAGTGCCACCACTGCTCCTTGACGTTCCGCAGCAGCTCAACCCCGAGCGGGCCGTAGTCGTAGGCAGACCGGAGACCGCCGTAGATCTCCGAGGACTGGAAGACGAAGCCTCGCTTCTTGGCGAGATTGACAATGGTGTCGAAATCGATAGACATATCAGGGTCCAGATTGGGGATTGGCCCGGCATGATAGGGCGAACACACTTGCGAGCGTTCGTTGGAGTTCGCTCTGCGAACTCCGGCTGCCTGGATTGGCGGCCCGCCCTAGTCGCGGTCTCCGGCCGGCGAGTCAGTCCCCCCCCTACGTGGGGGGACTGATAGGTCCTCGGCGCTGCCGAATCTTCGGTTGCGGGACTGATACTCGACGATGCACTCGGCAAGAGTGTGCCGGTCGAAGTCGGGCCACAGCACGGGCGTAAAGACGTACTCCGAGTAAGCGGACTCCCAGAGCAGATAGTTTGACGTGCGCAGCTCGCCGCTGGTGCGGATGACGAGATCCGGGTCTGGCATCTCCGGGAGGTAGAGGTGAGCGGCGATCGTGCCTGCGTCAATGTCCTCTGGCTCTATGTTCCCCGCGCGCACCTTGGCCGCTATCTCGCCGACGGCGGCCACGATCTCATTCCTCCCGCCGTAGTTGAAGGCGAAGACCATGTGCATGGCCTCGTTGCCCCTGGTGAGCTCCTCGGCATCCTCGATGCGTTTGCGGAGGTCGTCCGGCACACGCGGGTCGTTGCGGTCACCGATGAAGTGGATGCGGATCCCCTTGGCATGCAACTCGTCACGCCGCCGTTGCAGGAGGTCGACGTTGAAGTGCATGAGGAACTCCACTTCGTACTCGTCGCGCGACCAGTTCTCGGTTGAGAACGTGTAGGCCGTCAGCCACTTCACTCCCATCTCGAGGGCGCCGTCGATGACGTCGAAGAGCGCCGGTTCGCCGGCGGCGTGGCCCTGGGTGCGATGCAGACCCCGGGCGTTGGCCCACCGCCCGTTGCCGTCCATGATGATCGCAACGTGCCGGGGCACCCGGCTCAGGTCGACACCTTCATACATCGAGCACCGCCAATGACTGGATCTGCCGTTCGAGATGGTATTCGATGAAACGACGGGCCACTCCCCTTGCCTCGCCCGAGAAGGACTCGTCGGGACCCGGCAGATCACCCAGGTCTGCGGCCGCCAGCACGGCGAGATAGTCGGTGAGCCCGTCGCGCAGTGCGTAGGCACCCGGGGTCCGGCACCGATCGCAGAGCGCACCTCCGGCCGGGAAGCTGAAGCGATGCAGTCCGTCGGCGCGTCCGCAGCCGGCACAGCGATCGAGCGCCGGGGCGACACCGATGGTGTCCGCAGCCTTGAGCAGGAAGGAGCTGATGAGGTCGGGGTGCGCCGGCCCGGCATCGAGAGACTTCAGGCCTCTCTGCAGCAGCAAGAACAGCCGGACCGAGGTCTCATTCTCCTGCGCCACCGCGTCGGCGACCTCGACCATGGCGCCGGCCGTGACAACGCGGTCCAGGTCAGCCCGCAACGAGTGGAAGGCCTCGATCATTTCCACCTGGGTGATGGTGTCGAGGTTGCGGCCCTCGTAGAGGACGAGGTCGACGTGGCTGAACGTCTCGAGACGGCCGCCGAACCGGCTCTTGGTCTTGCGGATCCCTTTGGCGACGGTGCGGAGCTTGCCATTGTTGGGACTCAGCAGGACCACGACCTTGTCCGCCTCCCCGAACGGGAAGGAGCGGAGCACTATGCCCTGGTCGTGCCGAATAGCCATATCCGCAACCTAGCCGCAGATGGGAGCGACAGCGCGCTCAGAAGCCAAGGCGGTCGAGCAGCTGGTCGCGACGCTGCCAGTCCTCTTCGACCTTCACCCGGATGTCGAGGTACACGGAGTTGCCGAAGAAACGCTCGAGGTCGGCGCGGGCTTCGGTTCCCACGTCGCGCAGCAGGGAGCCGCCTCTTCCGATGACAATCCCCTTCTGTGACTTGCGTTCGACATACGCCGTTGCGCCCACGTAGACGGTTCCGTCCTTGCGGGCATCGAGTTCCTCGACGACCACGGCAAGAGAGTGCGGAAGCTCTTCGCGCAACCTGTGGAGGAACTTCTCCCGAATGAGTTCGGCGGCATAGATCTGCTCCGG
>JASJBC010000156.1 GCA_030066715.1 Acidimicrobiia bacterium | reverse complement strand
TGTCTCGTTGCCCATCGCGGCAGCCTGCTCGAGACGCTGCCCTCTGCCGACCACGATCACACGAGCGGCGCCGCGCGCCCGGGCGGCGTCGGCAACGAGAAGGCCAACCGGCCCAGGGCCGAAGACCACGACCGTATCTCCGGGTCGCACTCCCCCGCGATTGGCGGTGTGCAGCGCAATGGAAGCGGGGTCGACAACGGCCCCGGTTGCGTAGTCCATGTCGTCGGGCAGGTGGAATATCGACTTCACGCCGTGAAGCACAAACTCCGCAAAGGCTCCCGGGTAGTTGTGCCCGTATTGGCGGTGCACCTCCATGTTCCCGTAGTTCTCACAGAGGTTGTAACGACCCTCCACACACTTCTGACAGTTGCCACAAGCGTCGTGAGAAGTGCCGCAGACACGGTCTCCGACCTTCCACCCCAATGCTTCCGCCTCCGGGCTGACTTCGACCAGATCGCCCGACCACTCGTGCCCGGGCGTGAATGGGAAGGCCGGCGGCCAGAAGCCTGGGTAGTGCCCTGCGATCAGATGCGCATCGGTGCCGCAGATCGAGATCGCGCGAACTTGGGCCACGACCTCACCCTGGCCGGCAACAGGCTTGGGTACTTCCTCGATGGCGAAGACGTTTGGCTCTGTGACGACCAAAGCTCTCATATTTCTTTTCCTCTTCATTCGTAGCTGAGCGCCCACCGGCGCGCGAATCTCGGTTTCCCTTTCGGTCGGCGCCGGAGAGCGCCCACCGTCACTCCCATCTCCTCTGGTTCAAACGACCGCCAGCGGGTCGACCATCGAGCCGGTGGCTCCCTGGATCTTCAGCGGCAGCATGATGAACGCAAACTCGTAGACCTTCTCCCGAGCGATCTCCTCCAGGTAGATGCTCTCCAGGAGGTAGATGCCGTTCTCGATCAGCAGCTTGGTGTGCACCGGCTGCGGGTTCGCCGGCGACCCACGATCCGGTGTCGGCATGACCTCGTAGGTCTCCGTGTCCGTTCCGGTGGCGATGACACCGCTCTCCAACAACCACTCGGCGGCGGAGAGATCGGGACCCGCAGTGAGATGCTCGTTCATCTTCTCGCGCTCCGGCCAGTACTTGAGGTAGCCGGTGCGGATGAGAACGACGTCCCAAGGCCGCACCTCGACACCCTGTGCTTCGGCCACTGCCTTGAGCTCGTCGGCGCTCACCGGCTCATGAGCCGGCAATGCATCGACACCGCGGAAGGTAGGCGGGTCGAGCAGGACGCCCCTCGTGAAGAAGGCCGGCAGCTTGGCTGCGTCACCGAAGTTCGGTCCGTGATCGGTCATGTGATCGGTGGTATTGCCGCCGCCGTACCAGTGGTTGTCCTCACCGATCGTCATGTGGGCGAGACCGTCGATATGCGCTCCAGAGTGGGAGCACGCCATCAGGTACTCGGCCATATACCCGAGGTTCACCTCGTTCGGCGGTCCCCACGGCTCGACTCCCCCGGCGATGATTCCGGGCGGTGTCCGGTAGTTGACGACCTGGAACGGCGGATGCCCCGGGAAGAGCGGCATGCCGGTGAACCGGGGTACCGACAGGGAGTAGTTCTTTCCCGTCTTGATCATCCGCGCCGCCTCTACGACCTGCTCGAGGGGCATATCCCTTACCGGTCCGACTTCTAGTTCAGGGTTCATTTCCCCTCCTGCAGTGCCTCCCAGACCCGTTGCGGGGTCAGGGGTAGGTCTCGGATCACTTTGCCGGTTGCCTCGCGGACCGCAGCTCCAACCGCCGGAGCTGTGACCAGCAAGCTGCCTTCAGAGACTCCCTTGATCCCGTACGGGCCGGGACCGTCGGCATTCTCGATGCTTTCGCTGTGCATCTCGATGGGGAGATCCATGCTGGTGACGATGCGATAGTCGATGGCGCCGATGTTCCGCACCCGACCCTCGTCGTCGAAGATGTAGTGCTCCATCAAGGTGTGCCCGAGACCCATAATTGCCGCACCGTCGTCCTGGGCATGTACCTGGTTCGGGTTGAGAGAACGTCCGGTGTCGCCGACCGTGACATGCTTGATGAGGGTCGTGGCGCCGGTCTCCATGTCGACCTCGACTTCGGAGGCCGTGCAGTTGAACTCGAAGAACGCAGCCGTCCCACCCAAAGGGTGATCCGGCATCTTGTCCTTGCGCATCTCGCCGTTGCCGATGACTTCGCCACCGAGCGGCGCCAGGGCTTCCTGCATCACCGCAGTCATCTCGACCTCACGATCGGGAAGCAGCAGGATTCCCGGCTCGACCTTGATGGCGTTCTCGTCCAGTTGGTACAAGCCGGCGGCCATCGCTCGGATCTTGCCCTGGATGTCGAAGCAGGCACGCTGAATTGCGGTTCCCATCAACACCGAAGAGCGGCTTGCCGAGGTCTGCTGGTCGTAGGGGACTACGGCCGTATCGCCCATCACGACCGTCACCTGGTCCATGGGCACACCGAGCTCGGTTGCCACGATCTGGGCGAATATCGTTCGCGCCCCTTGCCCCATGTCGGACGTGCCGGCGTACACCATGGCGCTGCCATCGAACAGTAGGCGCACGGTCGAGTACGACAGTCCGGTGGTTGGTCCCGACTTGAGACCGATGGCTATCCCCCGACCGCGATTCGGCTTGAGCGGGTCGCCCCAACCGATTCGCTTGGCCGCCGTGCGAATCGTCTGCTCCCAGTCGCCATCCGCCTCCTCGTTGGGGATGAATGGCTCGCGGTATCTGGCGACGTTGCGGAGCCGGATCTCCAACCGGTCGATCCCCAACTGATAGGCGGCCTCGTCGATCAGCGACTCGCGAGCCCAGCTGATCTGGGGAATCCCGAAGCCGCGGAAAGCAGTCGATGGTGTTGTGTGCGAGACGATCGTGCGCCCGATGATCTTGACCGCAGGGATGCTGTAAGGCCCCGCCGCCGCATAACTGGACTTGGAAACGATCCGATCTGCGATATCGACGTAGGCACCGACGAGGAAGTTCGTCTCGATGTCCGAGAACTTCATCATTCCCTCACTGTCGAAACCGAGCCGGACCCGGATCTCCGCCGCGGTGCGGCGGACGGTCTGAAAGGTCTCGTCGAGGCTCAGCACCAGCCGTACCGGCCGCTCTGCGCGCAGCGCACAGAAGATCACCAGCGGCTCGAGTTTCGGAATCTGCTTCCCGCCGAACCCGCCGCCGGGATCAGGGGCATGGACCCTCACCTTCGACAGTGGCTTCTCGAACATCTTGGCCATCATCTTCTGGAGCAGATAGGGGTGCTGGATGGTGCTCCAGACCTCGATTCCGCCATCTCCCATCGGCGCGGCCATGAAGGCATGCGGCTCAATGGCGAAGTGGGTGACCATCGGGAACTGGTAGGTGTCCTCGACAACCAGGTCGGCGTCGCCGGGATCGATCTCGCCCCAACCGAAGTTCTTCTCGTCGATGATGTTCGTGTCGGCAAAGGCGGAACCGGGTCGCAACCCCGGGTCCTGCACCAGCTCGGCGTCGGGAGCGAGGGCATCGGCAACGGTGAAGACACCGCCGGGTAGTTGCTCGTAGTCGACGACGACGGCGCGTGCGCCCGCCTCAGCGGCCTCCCGGCTCTCGGCCACGACAGCCGCAACCGGCTCACCGTGGTACTTCACTTCGCCGGCGGCGAGGACGGGACGATCCTGGAACTGGGGGCCAAAACGGATCATCGGCTGCGGGAGATCGTCGGGTGTCATCACAAACACGACACCAGGGATCTCCTCGGCGGCTGTCGTGTCAATGGCGAGGATGCGAGCCCGCGAGACCTCGATGGTCACCAGCTTGGCGTGCAGCATGTCCGGCAACTTGATGTCCGCCAGATACTCCTGATGACCGGTTACCCGTCCGTAGCCCCCGCCACGACGCGGGGAGGTTCCAACTTCATTCATCGTCTGACCTCCTTCGCTGCGGCGAGAACGGCGTTGACGATCTGCTCGTAGCCGGCACACCGGCACAGGTTCCCGGCAAGCGCCTCCTGGACCTCTTCCACAGTCGGCTCGGCGGTGCGTTCCAACAGAGCGGTGGCCGACATGAGCTGACCGGGAATGCAGAATCCGCACTGCGCTGCACTCTTGTCGAGGAAAGCGGCTTGCACGGGACTCAGCCCGTCCCCCGTCTCCAGGCCTTCGACTGTGGTCACCGCCATTCCGTCCACCTCTGCCGCCAGCATGAGACACGAGTTCATGGGGCGGCCATCCACGAGCACCGTGCAGGCGCCGCACTCGCCGACCACGCAGCACTCCTTGGTGCCGGTCAGATCTGCGACGTCGCGTAGAGCCTCGAGCAAGGTCTGGTTGGCTGCAATGTCGAGCCGACGCCTGCGGCCGTTGATGGTCACGTCGATGGTCATCGTCGTCTTCATGCCACCAGCTCCTTGTCCAGGCGTGCGATCGCCGTTTCGAGAGCACGAGCCCCAAGGACGCGCAGCATGGCCACGCGGTACTCAGGACTCGCCCGCAACGACTTCAGCGAAGGACTAGCGAGATGGAATACCTCGTCGATCAGCTCCGCCTTCTCGGCGACGGGGACCGAGGGATCGGCGAGCTCACCGGTGTCGTCGGTCACCAGAAAGGCGCGGGGGCCGACACTTCCGTAGGCGAAGCGCGTCACGCCGTCTGCGCTCACGCCGCAACACAGTGTGATCGAAGCGAGGTCCGTGCCCCGCCGTCTGGTCAATCGCTGATACGCCGACCCGAACCCCTGCTCGGGAATGGGGAGTTCGATGGCTATGACCATCTCCCCCCGCTCGAGTGCCGTCTTCCCGGGGCCGACTATGAAGTCGTCAACCGGGAGGCGGCGAACACCGCTGGGACCGGCAACGACGACTGTCGCATCGAAGACGAGCAGCGGCGGCGATGTGTCGGCCGCCGGGGATCCGTTGCAGATGTTGCCGGCGAGGGTTGCCCGGGCCCGGATCTGGACCGATCCGACAACATCGGCTGCCTCGGCGAGCGCAGGGAAGTACCGCTGCACCACGTCGTTGGCCACGACATCGGCCATCACCGTTGTGGCGCTGAAAGAGAGAACGCCGTCGTCTTCGACGATGGCGGGCGCCAGCTCCGGGATTCGTTTGATGTCGATGACCACCTTTGGCTCGACCCAGTGGTTACGCAGCTCGATGACGAGGTCGGTGCCACCGGCCAGGATCTGTGCGTCCGGGCCGTACTCGTCGAGCAACGCAACAGCCTCAGCAACCGTCTCGGGCCGGGCGTATTCGAAGCGATTCATCGCAGGCTTCTCCTCTAGAGGACCTTGTCGACTTCGTCCATCAGCACCTGTGGGTTGGCGGCACGGATCATGTAGAACTTGCGCGGCGCAACAAACCTCTCGACGAAGCCGGCACGCTTGGCGCGCAGCGGTTCGGTGTCGACCATCGGCATCACATGACCGACCGCCAGCAGCTCGTTGAGCAAGAAGTAGTTCTGGAGGCTGTGCAGCATCTGGAAGCCGGACTCGAAGTCGCCCATCTCCGTTGTGGCGGGGTCGTAGTTGCCGTCGATGGACGGGACGATGACCAGGTCCACGTTGGAATCGCCTTCGAGGCTGTCGTAGGTGGGCATCTCGCCGAAGAACTTCTCGACACCCCTGTTGGGCGCTGCCTTGTCGGCGCGCTCGGTTCCCTTGGCGCGCTTCTTGAGGAACATGTCCTCAGAGCCCATTACGGCCACGCCATCCTCGTTGAGGACCGTCGTCTCGGTGGATACGAGCAAGCCCCCACGCCGCAGCGCTTCGATGAGCCCCATGCTCTTCCCGTGGTTGGACTCGCCACCGAGGAAGAGCATTGTCTTGCCCTTGTAGTTGGCAGCAGCGGAGTGCGACGGATGCAGCCCCTCGGCCTCCATCTTCAGCGCCAGCATGGTGACTACGACCTTTTGGAGTGGGCCGGCATCCCACTGGCCGGTGAGTGTCATCTTCTCCCCGTCGTAGGAGATCGACTTGTCGCCTTCCTGATCCCAGACAACGTCGGGCTCGGCGAGAGTCACCTCGGGCTCGAGGCTCACGGCAGCGAGGCGATAGTTCAGGAAGTTCATGTCCTCGAGGACGTACTCCACGGGATCCGGCCCATGGACGTCGACGCGAAGTCGTGCGCTACCGCCGGACATCTCCTGTGAGAGCTGCAACATGTTCTTGTCTCCTTTCAACGGCTGCTCCGCAGCCGGCTCGTTTGTTCGGTGCGGCTCGTTCGCCGCTACCGACTTCACTTTCTCTAGGGCTCCGAGGCCGTGGCGACGGTCTTGCCGAACGCCGCCTCGTCGACCTGCATGACCAACTGCTCGGCTTCACGGGCGTGATGGCGCATCGTCTCCGCAGCTCGATCCGGGTCCCCGGCCTCGAGAGCTTCGAGGATGTCCTTGTGCCGATCACCGAGCCAGATCAGATCCATACCCGGAACCATTGCCGTGACATACGTCCGCGCATATGGCTCCAACATCGACCACGTTCGCAACAGGGTCTTGTTGCCCGATGCACGCAGGACGGTCTCGTGGAACTCCGTGTTCTTCAGGGCGTGGTTGTGGTGGTCGCCGGCCTCGGCGAGCACGTGCATCTCGTCGATCAGGCCACGCAGTTCGTCCAGGCATTTCTCGTCGATCCGCGTTGCGGCAGTCCGAGCCGCAAGGGCCTCGAGCTCACCGCGGACTTCCATCGCCTCGACGAGATCGTCCTTACTGGGCTGGCGAACGCTGGCCCCCCGGTAGGGCTTCATCTCGACGAGACCAAGCGTCGTCAGGTCACGCAGTGCTTCCCTCACTGGTGCCTGGCTGACGCCGAGTTCTTTGGCAACTCGCGTTTCGATGATGCGCGAGCCGGGTGCGAGCTCGCCCTCGAGGATCCATTGCAGGATCCGATCCTTGACCTGTTCGCTCAGAACGTTTCGGGCGACAGGGTCGGCGCTTCTCGAAGTCATAACATCCCCCCGTTGGGGAAGCACGATCCCGGGATCAGCGTGCCGCCCGCGCTGTGCATATTCATGGTCATTCTCTCCTCAACCATTGATCTGCTCCTTCCCGGCTGCCGGCCGGCCGTGCGCGGTGTCCTTGAACTTCCTCATTGCGTCCGTGATCGCCACTTCGGTCGGTAGCCGTTCCACGCTGGACGCGCCAAAGAACCCGTGGGTTCCATTCGTTCTCGACAGGACGAACCGAACGTCATCCGGATCTGCGATCGGCCCACCGTGGAAGAGGACGATGATATCGCCGCTCACCCCACGGGCTGCGTCACTGAGCCGCTGAATCAACGCGATCGACTCATCCATTGTCAATGCGGTCTTCGCCCCAATCGAGCCTTTTTGTGTGAGCCCGACATGGACAACCACGATGTCGGCGCCGCTACCGGCCATGGCCTCGGCTTGCTCCTCGTCAAATACGTACGGTGCGGTCAGCATCCCCTTGGCTGCCGCCTTGCCGATCACGTCGACCTCGAGACCGAATCCCATGCCGGTCTCCTCGAGATTCTGTCGGAAGTTGCCGTCGATGAGCCCGACGGTGGGGAAGTTCTGTACTCCGGCAAAGCCCGTCGCGGTGAGGGTATCGAGGTAGTTGTTCATCAGTCGAAACGGGTCCGTGCCGCAGATGCCCGCCAGCACCGGCGTGTCGGCGACCACGGGCAGGACCTCGTTAGCCATCTCGAGGACGATGGCGTTGGCGTCGCCGTACGGCATCATCCCGGATAGCGAGCCCCGTCCGGCCATGCGATAGCGACCCGAGTTGTAGATGATGATCAGGTCGGCCCCGCCCGCTTCGGCGAGCTTCGCCGACAAGCCCGTCCCGGCACCCGCACCGATGATGACCTCGCCCGCGGCGAGGGTGTTGCGGAGCCGGGCCAAGGCC
>JASJBC010000150.1 GCA_030066715.1 Acidimicrobiia bacterium | reverse complement strand
GGCGAATTGGACTATCGTTGCGGTCTGCCGGTCGAGACCGGCATCGGGCTGTGGCGCAGCATGGCAGCGCGCTTGACTGGGGGTCAAGAGGTCGCCGGTTCAAATCCGGCCAGCCCGACCAACTGGAAAAAGTCCCCGCCACGTCAGAGCCAAACCATCGGTCTTCCTCGCCATCTTCAGAGCGAGGTGGCGAAGATGTCGGCGTCCCAACCGATATCGCCGAGCACGAGGTTGGATGCCTTAGAGCCGAAAGCGGCATGTCTTCCATCCGCCGACAGGGCCGGATCGTATGAAGGGTTGTCGCCCTGGAACCCGCCGGTTGCCATGCTGATCCAGCGGGTCAGTCCGGTATCCCGATCGTGGACATAGATGTCGTAGTCGCCATTGCTATCGGCGGGGTCGAGGCTTATGAACGTCGCAAACGCCACGTAGCGCCCGTCTCCGGTGATGGACGCCGACTCCGCCCAGCGGTTGGCGGGGGTTCCATCACTCGCCACGCTCATCTGAGTTGTCGTTTGAGTCGTGCGGTCATGGACGCACACGTCCATGGTCCACTTTGTGTCGCCTGCCACGAGGTTGGAGGCGCCCGACTGGAACGCGACTACGGTGCCGTCGGCGCTGATGGCCGGCTGCTCTGAGGTGTCGTCCCCTTCAGTTCCGTCCGAAGCGACGCTGACCCGCACGGTTTCCTGAGTGTCGCAATCGCGGACGAAGATGTCGAAGGCGTACAGCCCTGAGTTTCCGTCACCCGGTACGAGATTCGATGCCTCTGATTGGAACGCCACGTGACACCCGTCTGCCGAGATCGCAGTGTGGCTCGATTGATTGTTGCCCTCGGTTCCATCGGAAGCCACGCTGACCCGCACCGTCTCATGGTCGATCCGGTCATGCACGAAAGCATCGGAGGTTCTGTTGAAATCGCCGAGGACGAGGTTCGACGCGACCGAGTCGAACGAGATGTGTCGACCATCGGCCGAGATTGCCGGCCGCTCGGATGAACCGTCGCCTTCGGCCCCGGCGAAGCCAACGCTGACCCTGTGCGTTTCCGCCGTCTCGCGATCATGCACGAAGACATCCCGCGCCGAGTTTGTATCGTCGGGCACGAGATTCGAGGCGTCCGAAACGAAGACTACGTATCGGCCGTCGCCCGAGATCGCCGGCTCGACGGACGAGGCATTGCCCTCCGCACCCGTGCTGCTGATGCTGACCCGGACTGTGTGCGCTGTGATCCGATCGTGGACGAAGACGTCGTACCGGCCGTTGCCGTCGCCGGGCACGAGGTTGGGGGCAGCAGAGTGGAACGCAACATAGCGACCGTCAGCAGAAATCGCAGGCGAGTACGAGTCGAGTCCCGAGTCGGTCCCGTCGTAGGCGATGCTCACCATCGACAGCCGCATCCACCAGTTCGGCTCGCTCAGAGCGCGGAACAGGAACGCCGCCATCTGCCCTCTAGTTACCGGTTCATCTGGGCAGAAGCGGTCGTTCGCCGGCGGATTGCAGCCCCTGGTTATGTTCTCGGCGACCAACCAGTTCACCTGCTCGGCAAACAGGTAGTCGTGTGGGACATCAGAGAAGCCAGCCGCACCGCTCGCTTCGTCGTTAGGCAACGTCAGGATCAGTGTTGCAGCGAGAACCACAGATAACCCGGCACGAATCGACTTGACCATCGCGACACCTGTTTCCTGCCTTTGCCAAGGCTACACCCGAACCGAGCTCGTGGGTCTTGGATTGCGCGCAAGAGCGAGTCCGCAGCGAGCTGAAGAGGTGGTTCGTCCGGCCCGACGAGATCTATGACTCGTTCGGCTCCGAGCAGGTTGGGACTAGAAGCGCAACCAGCGTGAGTAGGCGTACCCGATCTCCCCAGGCATGGTCGGTGTGCCGATGCCGCTCTGCGGCCACTACCCGCCTTGCGGCCGTGTCGGGTCGGCTGGCGGCTGCGTGGCCTGCTCGGATGATGCGAGGCGCTCGGCGGCGTCGGCGGTGCGACGTTGCGCAGCCGCCTGCTGCATTCCCATCCGCTCAGCGGTTGCCTGGCGGGCGGCCTCGTGCTGGGCATACGCCTGCTGGGCTTCGGCGGCCAGCCCGACCTCGCGACGACGCTCCTGTTCTTGGCTGATGTAGAGGGCTCGCGCCTTCTCCTCACTCATCTTGCGATCCAGGAAGTTCACGAGTGCGTTGACCGCCAGGCCGAGGATGCCGTACACCATTGCCGCAAACAGGAAGGAGAAGTCGAGGACCGAACCGTTTCCGAACGTCTCGGTGGGGAACATCCCTCGGAACGGCTCCATGGCGCGGTCGGAGCTCCGGTATACCCAGTCGACGAATGACACTCCAGGGTTGGCGTTGAACAGCACCAGGAAGAAGGCCATAGTCAGGATGATGATCAGAAAGACCACGTAGGCCCAGACGAACCACACTACCCACCGCGACACCCTCAGGCCCTTGAGCAGCGAGCTGTCCTCAGGAAGGATCTGTTCGGGACTGGTCACTGTTTCCTCCGATTCTTTGCGTGCGGTCATACTGGTAGGCGAACGAGTTAGGTGCAATGGCCGCACTAGCCCGTCGGCGGGGCTCGTCTCTCTACCGAGCTAGCGAGCGTAGCCGGAACGCGCTGTACATCATCGAGATCCCGGCAAGTATCAGGTAGATGCCGGCGACCCAGGCGATAACGGTTACCGTCGGCGCCGGCCAGGAGACCACGATGATCCCGGACACGAGGGAAAGCAAGCCGGCGAGTCCGAAGAACCACCGATCATCGAGGCGGCTGTCGGCGAGGGCGCTGATGATGTCGATGCTGCCGCTGACGATCCATACGATTCCGAGGATGGTTGCAAGCACCGCAACCGTTTCGAATGGGTGACGCAAGACCGCAACACCGGCCACCATCCCGAGGATTCCCACGAATCCGAGGAATCCGGGGGCGATGGCTTCCGAGGAGAATGCGCTGATCAGCCGGAACAAGCCGGCAAGAAGCAGCTGTATACCGAGCAGCACCGAGAGAACAACGAGTGTCTGGCTCGGCCAAACGACGACAACGACACCGAAGGCGGCCGTGAGCAGTCCGACGAACATGACCATCGGCCACTCGCGGGCGAGGGCCAGCGCCGGGTTGGGGGTTGCTGTTTCCATCCTCTGTTCCTCCCGGCCGCAGAGCACCCGCCCTCGGATGCATTGGCGGCCTATTGCGATCTTCCCATCGTCACCCTAGTGACCGGCGCCGCGCGCCGTCCAGCCCCGCTCCTGCGCCCGGATCGGCCCCAATTCGACGGGCACGCAACACCGCATGAGCAACGCCGATCCCAGAGGCTCAACCGCCTGCGGCGCCCGGGTTGTCAACGGCAAGCAACATGAGCTCATGACGGCGGTTGACCCCGGTCTTCTTCATGATGTTGCGCACATGGGTCGCTGCCGTTGCCGGTGAGATGTACAGCGCCTCCGCCAGTTCTGCGTCACTCAAGGTTCCCTCCGCCAGGTGTTGGAGCACCTCGAGCTCGCGGGCCGTGAGACCAGCCTCGGAAACCGATGCATCCAACGTGACTTTGTCCGTCAAAACGGTCACGAATTGATCGGTCCTGGCGAAGATTGCGGTCAGGCGGCGCAACATCCACAAGGCGGGAATGATCACCAGGAGCGCACCTGCGCTCGTGATGAACTGCACCCAGGTGACAACCACCTCACGGATGCTTTCGCGCAACGCACCGACCTCAACGAGCTGCAACCCGATGCGGAGCGTCGACGCCAGGACAAACGCAGCGCAGACGAGGGCCAAGATGTCGGCCTGGGCCCGCGCCCGGGGAGATGTGATCCTGCGTCCCAGCCGCCACGATTGCACGCCGAGCACTGCGAACAGAACACCGTTCACGATGCCCAGAATCAGAAGCAGGAGATCCATAGTCCTTTTGCCCGGTCGAGTTGCGTGCGCCACAGATTAGGTCGCCGGATCACCGTGTCGAGGGGGTCTTCCCGCGCTCTACCGGACTCCAGGTACGACTAGGGGCGGCAACTCACTGCGAATAGGGATGCAGACACCGGCCTCCGGGTATGGCGAAGTGCTTGGCGATGGTGCAAGCTATTGCCATCGGGTCGATCCTCGCTCGATGAACCTGGCGAGGGTACGACCTAGCTCGGCAACTATGTGTTCGAACCGGGCCGGGGCGGCGATTTCGCCGCGCTCCGGCACCCGCTCTCCCAAGTTTGGCTGGGCCGTCGCTGTACTGTCCCCCCCCCAGCGCACGGCGCGCCCAGCCGCCTCTTCTCCCCGGTTGCCCCCGTCACGGCAACCGGTTGACTCCCTCCGGCTCAGCGCTGGTCGCAACTAGAAGCGCAACCAGCCTGTGTAGGCGTCCTCGATCTCACCGGGCACCGTGGGAGTGCCGATCAGCCAGCCGCCACCGCGCAGCCCGGCGTAATCACCGTCACCGCCCGTTGCCCGCCACAGGGCGAAGGTGCGACCCGTGTCGGGGTTGAGCCAGACCTTGAGACGGAGATAGGCAGCACCCGACAAATCGTCACAGGTGAGCGTGTAGTCGATGGTGAAGGTGGTGAATCGCCTTCCTTCATTGATGTCACCGACATAGACCCCGGCGGCTTCGCCCGCAGGGCACAGCAAGCCGTTTGCCACCGCGTCCCCGGTGGCGGTGAAGTCACCCGTCACGGTGGCGATGTCGATTTCCGCGGTGATCTTGACCCCGTGTGGTGGCTCCGCCACGGCGGCCGGAGCAAACGTGACCATGAAGACCGACAACACAACAAGAAGAAGCGACAACCTGCGCATGGGACCTCCCCCAATTTGGTCTTACCACGGCTATCAGGCGGTTGCCGACGAGTCAAGAGGAATCGGGCCCTTCCCGGCCGATCAGCAGTCCCCATCCAGCAGGAATGTGGAGGCAACGGCACGACAACCCCTGCGCACGTGGCAAGATTGCTGCATGCCCGCTACAACCAGGAACAGGTGGACGGAGGAACTCGATCGGCGAGCTTCCACGCTGTCCGCGGCCGGTATGTTCGGCCTGTTCATCGTGGGCCAGCTCGTTCTCATCATCGCGTCGATTGCCGCGCTCGCCGGGCTACTGCTTCTTGCTGGCGGGCTGGGCTCCGGATGGGTGTCCCGCCTAGTCGGCGGCGGTGTGCTCTTGATGGCCGCGGGCGGGTTCTTCATGGGTGCCTGGGCAAGCCGGGAGTTCTCCGTGCAGAGTCGTTCCTGACTCCTTATCTCACCCGATAATCCAGCCTTCTGATACCCGTATCTCAGCTCGATCTCACGTACCGGGCAATTTCTAACGTTCCCGCCGGTGCGCCGACAGGGTGACGGATTTGGCAGCAGTTGGGGGGGCCCAACGCGAGAAGAGATACATGAAGAAGAGCAGTCGCCGTGCGGAAAAACCACACCGCACGAGCAAGGGTGCGAGCCGATTTCGCCTGACACTTCGTCGCAAGCTGATGGCCGGATTCCTGGCCGTTGTCGTCCTCGTGGGACTGAACGGCGCATTGACGCTGCGCAGCCAGAGCGGAGTCGAAGAGAGCGTCACCGACATCGTCGACGTTGCATTCGGCATTGACATGACCGCCGAAGAAACCAGCGTCGCACTACTCGAAGCACGGAGAGCAGAGAAGGACTACCTCCTGCGCTACAAAGATCTTGGCTTCGAGGAGGCCCG
Source organism: Acidimicrobiia bacterium (assembly GCA_030066715.1). GTDB lineage: Bacteria > Actinomycetota > Acidimicrobiia > Spongiisociales > UBA5794 > JAAETI01. The sequence goes on along the minus strand of JASJBC010000150.1, from coordinate 2,351 downwards.
CGCCAAGTACGTCGCTCGTGTCCAGGACGCAGTCGCAACGATCCACAGCAATATGGACAGCATTCGCGAGCTGGCCGGGGAAGATCCCGCACTGAGCGGGTTGCTGGCCCAAGCCGATGACGTCGATTCCTACGCCACTACATACGAGACCGCCTTCCTCGCCATGGTCGACGACCTCGAGACACGGGGCTTCGTCGAGACGGGCATCGAAGGCGAGTTGCGCGGCGCGGTACACAACATCGAAGAGAAGGTCACTGAGGCCGACCAACCCATCCTGATGGTCGACATGCTGACGTTGCGGCGCCACGAGAAGGATTACATGCTCCGTGGTACCGACAAGTACGTGACCAGGCTGAGTGAGGGCGTAGTTCAGTTCAAGGCCGATGTCGATGCCTCCCCAGTCTCTGCCGAGGTGGGTGACGAACTGAAGAACCTCGCAGACGAGTACGAGACCTCCTTCGCCGCACTCGTGGCCGCGGATGCGCAGGTTGCAACGCGAATCGAGGAGTTCCGCTCGGCTGCCCACAATCTCGAGCCGGTCATCGAAGCGGTCGCCGAGGAAGGTCATGCACTGACCGAATCCGAGCGAGTCGCAACACAAGATGCTTTGTCGAGCCAGCGGCAGTCGACGTTGCTGATCGCCTTCGTGATCGTGGCTCTCAGCCTTGCGATTGCCTACGCAATTGCGCGCATGATCACACGACCAGTCGTCGACGTTGCCAACGCCGCCAAGGCCCTGGCGGAGAACGATCTCGCCAAGCTGCGCGATGCCGCCCAGGGTCTTGCTGCGGGAGACCTCACCCACGAGATCGCTGTGACCGCCGAGCCCGTCGAGGTGAAGACCTCCGACGAAGTTGGCGACATGGCGCGTTCCTTCAACGACATGATTCGACGCCTCCAGGAAGCCGGGGAATCCTTCGGCGAGATGGTGGTCAATCTGCGCGCCGTCGTCGGGCAAGCCCAGACTGCGGCGGATGTGGTTTCCAGCAGCTCCGGCGTCTTGGCGACATCCTCTGAGGACTCAGCCACGTCTGCGTCCGAGGTAGCCACCTCGATCGGCGGGGTCGCCGAAGGGGCAACGAGCCAAGCACAGATCGCCGAAGAGCTGTCCGAAGCCGTCGAGCGCATCGTCGGCGAGGTGGAAGCGACCACCGGTGCGGTGGCCGGCGTCACCGACGCCTCCGGTGAGGCGAAGGAAAGGGCGGAGACAGGCCGTACTCAGATCGAGCAGGCAGCCAAAGCCATGACCGAGATCACCGCATCGTTCGCCGATGTGACCAGCTCAGTGACGGAGCTCGGAACCAACTCCGAGCAGGTCGAAGAGATCGTGGATCTGATCCGGTCGATCGCCGAGCAGACAAACCTCCTTGCGCTGAATGCAGCCATCGAGGCGGCACGCGCCGGAGACATGGGTCGCGGTTTCGCCGTCGTCGCATCCGAGGTGAAGACCCTCGCCGAGGAGTCGACCAGGTCGACCGAGCAGATCGCAGAGATCGTCGCCCAGATGCGGGACTCGGTCGTGCAGACCGTCACTGCGATGGAGAACGGCCAGGGCCGCGTCCAGGAAGGCTCCGGAGTTGTCGCCAGCGCCGGCGAAGCCTTCAGCGCTATCGCAGACTCCGTCAACGCCATCTCGGATCAGGTTTCCGGAGTGTCGGACTCCGCCGGACGTATTGCCGCTGCCACGAAGGCAATCGACACCGGCACCCAGGAGCTGGTGCAGGTCATCGAGAACAACTCGGCAGCATCCGAAGAGGTCGCTGCGGCGTCCGAGGAAGCTGCGGCAACCTCCGAGGAGATCGGGGCAACCGCACAGGAGCTGCGTGAATCAGCGCAGCAGCTGGCCGAGACGATGGCCGGCTTCAGCATCAACGGCGAGGCAGACGTCGATGCCGGCTGAAACCCTGCGCGAGTTCGACGTCCTGATCGCCGAGATCGGTGACGAAGCCTATGCGATCCCAGTCGATCGGACCGAGGCGATCATCAACTACGCCGAGCCGACCAAGACCGCCCACCCCGGGCCCTACGTTCTGGGGATGATGGACCTGCGCGGCCGGGTAGTGCCGATCGTGGACATGGCCGGTCTCCTCGGTGTCGCGGCGACGGGCGACGGCGGAAAGATCGTCGTGATCGAAAACGCTGAGTGTGGTGTCGGCTTCCGAGTCGACGGTGTCAAGGAGGTTGCAGCTCTGGACGAGCGGGAACTGGAAGAGACACCACGCGGTCTCAGCTCATCGGGCTGGATCGCAGCCGTAGCGAGGCACAAGGACAACCTCGTGGCGCTGTTGGACATCGATGAGGTACTCCACAGCGTTTCCTAGTCCGTCTGTAGTCGTGGGGGGGTGGGGCCC
>JASJBC010000013.1 GCA_030066715.1 Acidimicrobiia bacterium | reverse complement strand
GCTACGATGTTAGTTCCGTTGCCTACGGTACAGAGTTCTAACAGTATTGTTCCACTAGAAGTATCGAATCCTGGCCCTGCCGTCCATCTCCAAAACCTATTAGCGAAGTTAGTACCGTTATATACGTATAACCATGTATCCATACCACTACTTGCATCTGGCGGGTTTCCTGTACCCGTCTGAAACGTAGCTCGTACATATATCTCGCTAAAGAAATCCTTAGGAGAGGCAAAATCTGTCGCATTATCGTTAGTATATACAGCTGCACTACCTCCAGTATAAGAGGCTTTTTCCATGTATCCTTTATCGATGAAGTTCGGCGATCCACTCGATACAGCTGATACTTGCCATACTGCATTGGCTGAAGCACTCATACCGAGATCAAAGGCTGATACTGTACGAGGAGACATAAGAGTGCCGCTTAACGAGAACGTGGCACCCGCCGATGGCTTACGTGTCGCGTTAGCGATAACTGATGATGCGTGAATGATACTCACTTAAAGTGTCTATCTCCGAATGCCCATACTACTAAGCAATAACGTATACCAGAGTCAACTCTTCTGACTTTATGTGGCATGAACGCAGGAAACCCTGTCATACAACCGTAATCACGAGACTCTGACATTTGAGGACTGCCTACTACGACTAAATCACCTCCCTCGTAATCCTCAGACCGACTCAACTGAATGCTGGAGCTGACTTTACGACACGACACTGCAGCCATGTTATCTACGTGGAGACCGAACTTACCGCCTCTTGGATACTCGACGAACATCATCTCTACAGGGATAGTGTCGCTAAGATCAAATTGGAACTCTGAATTCATCAGAGCTATGGCTTTATTGACACGGTCTACGAGCCACTTGGTATCGTCGTTATGCGGAAGCACATTGCACTGACAATTGCGAATGTTCTTGTCTACTCGTTGTACTTCACCTTCTCTTGGAAAGTATGCTTTACCGTCCTCAAGACCAAGAGACTTACCATACGCAATGACACGATCACACTCTTCGGGCGACAGAAGGTCCTTAATGGTAACAGGGTCGAATTGATATCGTGTCATAAGAATATTGCTCCCATACCGCCTAACACTTCTAGAGTTACTGAGACGTTAGTAGTGTCAGAATTAGACGTATTTAAAGTTTCTCGAATCTGTAACGTGCCGTTCCAAGAAACTTCAAACGCAACGATAGAACTCCAGGTCCAGATACGATCAGACGTTAGAGCAGTCCACGAACCTACAGGAGCACCTGAGGGGTTAGCAAGAGCTCCTGACGTCTTAGTCAATAGAGCCTCATAGTCATCACCAAGTGTCGCTGTCTTATCGCCCGACGCTACCCATTCATTGGTCTGAGTAACACCTTCTACAACCAAGTCACCGGATCGCTCGGCCTCCAATGTAACACTGGCTACAACTGTATCAATATCATCTAATATCGTAAGCGTGTCTAGAGTTACCGTAGGATTAGCGCCTCCTCCGCCTCCCTGTCCCTGCTGGGCCGCATTAGCCGCTGGAAACGTACTGACAGATAAAGCCAAGTTACGTAGCCATGGGAATGCATCAGGAACCCACGGCCTTTGCCATGGACTAGGCGGTGTCCAGATATTGCATTTTGGTATAATTATTGTCGTCATGCTGTGATACCTGTACCCCAGATATACCACGTATCAGTCGTAGTTTCTGTGTACTTGAAGAGTGTGGCCATACCGCCCGGACCAATTGTGCAGGATGCTCCGACGTCTGTCGCTGACGATCCATCGAGATAGATCAGAGCCTGCGATCCGTCATTGACTGTAATATTGCCGCTAGCTCCTGCGTTAATGATGTGGAACATGCCGCCAGTTGGAAAGTCACTTGTTGAACCAAGTGTAATCGAGTAAGCAGTAGTGACAGTTCGTACGTATGTGGCACCACAGTGTTGTGCGGCTACTGGATTAATGTTCTGATTAGAGACTAGCGGTGTCCTGTTCAGACCTACATCGTAAGCTGAACCATTATGGTGGTAGACTCGTGCAGCGGTGGTGAAGCCAGTCAGCGTTCTATTCGTAGTATAGAGAGCTAGCGAGTTATCGAAGTACAGGTTGACTGCACCGTTAACAATGCAATTAAGCATGTTTTCAGTACCGCCGTTACCTCGAACACGGAAATCTACGCCCGCAGACAGATCGAGATAGACGTCAGTGCCATTCGAATACAGTCGACCATCACCGTTAGTAGGAGTACCGAACCAGATCTGGTCGTTATCCTTCATATGGATATCGAAGGCATTCGAGTCGAGCGTACCGCCGAGCTGCGGTGAAGTATCTTGTGCCACACTAGAGATACCGCTACCGGCCGCCTCCTTAGCACCCCATACCCAGAACTCGTTTGTATTACGCTTAAAGACTGTAACTATACCACCTTGCTCGACGGTAACGTTACCCGCTGCAGGTGCAGACCCAGCTTCTAGCCAGTAGACCGTAACGCCTGAGCCTTGCGCGATGGTCAAGTCCTCAGTATCGTCGTTATGTACGACCCACGTTGCACCGACCCATGTATTAGTATCCTGAGCACACGTCAGAGTGACTGCGACGCCGCTAGACTTATGATAGAGCCAGCCGACTTGCGAGAGCAAGAAGTTCTGACTGGCGCTGATAACAGCGATAGGTAGCGAGTTGTAACCTATCGGGTAATCTACACCAGTATCATCAGTCATGAAGGCGATAGTTGGATTACTGTTTCTCGTCCAGAACTGATGGAACGCAGCTACATCGGCATCAGCTGAGGCCTGTTCCTGTATTCTTACTGGCCCTTGGAAGAACGAGCCCTGGTTAAAGTAGAAATTCGCACGATCCGTATAGATGTGGCTGTACGACGAATTCTTCGGACCAATATCGATGTATCCAGACGAGGTCGTCAGTCGCAGAGAGTCGTCAGTCTGACGAGCGAAAGTCGTACTGGACGTACCTATACTCAGAGTCATTCCGCTAAACAGTGCAGTCGTCGGGTTAGTGCCTGAACGACTGAGAATTAGAGCAGAAGTCTTAGTACTACGAGCATCGTTAGTGGTAGCGATGATGAACGAGTTATCGACCGACCGTAGACTCCATGTACGAGCGTCTACGCCGCCCACAGCGTCATCGTCTTGTAGATAGAGTTCGCCCTGATTCTGAATCTCTACACTACTTCCAGTAAACCAGGCCTGACCGTTAACCGTCAGTCGGGAACCGTTCCATGTAAGATCGGCATCACCCTCGATAGTGTTCGAGTTAGTCCATATGGCCAACTGATTATCGACTGGTACTCCTGAACTATTTACATTGCCAGTACCGGCCGCATTCCAATTGTTAATATCCGACTGAGTAAAATCACCCTCGTGCCAGAGCTTATCGCCTGTACCGATATTGGACGATGTAGCCCAGTAAGGCTCATTAGCACTGTTACCTAGCCAGCGAGAAGTATCCGTGATACCCGCGCCGGTCGCGGTAAACTCGATAGATACTTGGGCGGCTGTAGCGTTAGAGCGTCTGAGTACCAGAGGGGTCGCAGCGTTACCGTCATCAATTGTAGTGGTGTCATTTAGGGCGATAGCTGTCGAGGTAAACTGTGCCTTGAGCGCGCTGTTGACTAAGAAGTTCATCGCGCCAGCAGTTATGCCTATACCGTATGTACCACCATAAAGGTCCAGATGACGCGATACGTCGGTCGTAGATGCCGCTACCGCGGCACCAAAATCCAAACCGTCGGAAGACGAGCCGCCAACAAAAGTCAAGAAGCCAGAATCAGCGATTCTTGCGTCGGTTTCTTCGACCCACTTAGAAGTGGCGGTATCCCACTTGAGGAGCGCGTTGTCTGTCGTACCCGCTGGAACCTGACCTACATTGGGGCCAGCTATTAGATAATCTGTACCGGCCTCAGCTCGGTAATAAAGGTCGGGCTCTACGAGACTACCAGTCGTGTAAACATAGATCGTACCAGTGTCTGTTAGACCAGGTGGACGATTATTGATGTGTTGACTGAGCTGGAGAACTGACCCAGAACCAATACCGCCACCGATAACAACCTTAGAATTAAGGGCTTGGCCTGGATCGAGAATAATGCTCCCGCCAGTACCTATCATCTGCATATTTACTGCTGTTGCAGACGGATTGATTACGAATCGGTTGGCTCCACCTTGTCTGAAGATCACCTGGTCATCAGACGAAAGGTCCAGCGCGCCAGTCTCCTGCCACTCAGACTCGACCGTATCCCATCTCAATGTAGAGCCAAAGAACGTGCCCGCACCTACTGACGTGGACAGGTTGAGTGGACTCGTCTTAATCGCGAACTGATCATTATTGACAGGGAACGTACCGCCAAACGCTCCAGACGGTGTAGTAGTCGTGTTAATCTGGAACCACGTGGTATTGTCTGTGATAGACGTTACCTTGTACTGCGCGTATTTGTCGTCGTTAGTCCGATGCTGAATCGCTATGATGTCGTTGACATCGAGATACTTAAGGAATGGCGGTTCATTACCTAGACGATCCGTCTTGCTAATAGCGATGTTCGAGCCATAGATAGCGCCACTCAGTCGGAAGTAACCGGCTCCTGGGTCGGCCATCGTCTGGGTCGTACTGAATCGATAATCACCTTCATAGTGAGTACCGAGAACTACGTCAGCACCTGTATCGTCTCTATGAAGGGCTACACTACCAGCAACTTCTCCTCTCATCCAGAGAGCACCATGACCCGCCACGTTGGCGGTCGGGGCTATTTCTAAGAGATTAAGAGGCGCGTTAAACGTATATCTCTCGATATTGGATGATGCACCGAAGTTGACTACATCATCAAGAGACCCGAATTCAATATTGACGTTATTGGTAGCGAAGTCAAAATCGATGTAGTTATTTACGCTACCGAATCGACCCGATCCACTAGCCTGAAAGGCCGAGCCGTCCCATGTTAGACCTGTCGTTCCCTCAATAGCTGAGGCACTCGTCCACACCGCAACTTGGTTGTCGACTGGAGTACCAGAAATCTGTACAGCATTACCCGCAGTTACCCCGAGAAGGAGAATGAATCCAAACTCTTTACCATTCGTCCAGCTAGTTCCATTGTTATCGTTAACAGTAAAGCCGAAGTTAAACCATCCTACGTTGTCAGTCTTGCTACTGATAGTTACGAGAAGAGCCTCGTTACTATCTTCAAGATTCTGGAGGAAAACTTGATCCCCAACATCTAGAGCATTGAGAATTGTGCTGAAGTCTACACCTGTCTCAGTCTCATCAGCTATGTAGAGAGCAGTCGCTAGACTTGGATTGGCGTTATTGAGTCTGAAGTTTCCAGCGCCTGGATCAGCCGCAGTAATAGTAGAGTCATAGCTCCACTTACCGCCTACAGACGCACCAGAGCCAGAAGGTCCAAGCTCGAGGTCCGTACCGTCGGCCTTCGTGTACATCGGTGCACCGTCTGAGAGACGTGCCCAGTACTGGCCATAGTCGTCCGCAAAGCCGAGGGTGACCGACGTAATATCGTCCTCTGCCGCTGCTCTATAGGCCGTATAGTACGATCCGTCATTGGTTATACGCTCCCAATTAATGAAGCGTACATCAAGGACATTGAGTGGTTGAGCACCGCTAGGACCAATACGTAGATAGTCGGCTGCTGCATCAATACTAGCATGACGGGTATCGTTCGTATTCTCGTAAAACTCGAGTACAGCACGACCACTGATTCGAATATTGTCGACCTGCTCCCATTCCTGACCAGGACCATCCCAGTAGAGCATAGCTCGGTTAACTGTACCTGATGGAACTCGTGATTCAATACGAATCGCGTCAAGAGTGGTATCAGCGCGTAATCTTATACCACTACCTTCAATCCATGTAAGAGTATCCGATCCACTCTCTGCACTAACAGTTCTTGGCGGTGCGCCCCAAGTATACCCAGAATCTACATCTGTGATAATGTGATCAACAAAGGAGTTAGATGCTGCGCCACCTGGAGGATTGCCCCATGTGCCGTCTGATCTCAAGTACTTACCAGAATCACTGACAGTGTTAGATGATGGGACTAGCCCTGGCGGAACATCAGTACTTCCAACATACGTTGGTGTACCGAATACCGCAGCATCTGGACTTACGAAGATTGAGTCTATATCACATTCACGAAGATCGCTAGCGATAAACCCACCGGCACCTACTGTGCGATCATGAGATACTCGAAGATTCCAAAACTGAGCGTCAGTTCCTGTTGCTGAAGACGTTAGATGTAACGTATATTCCTGATAAGTTGTCGTACTTGCTGGAATAGAGAGAAACGCATCGCCTTGATCCGTAAAGTCTTCAGGAGTTCCGCCTCGAGGGCTAGCATAACCGTACATCCTGAAGAATAGGTTAAATGAGCCATTAGAGCTTAGGTTACGGGCTCGAACTTTAACCGTAAAGGACGGTGTATTAGTACGAAATCGGTGAGCATGGTAGAGATACAGGGCCTGACCGAACTGGTTATTAGTACCCTCAGTCCCAGATACAGCTTCTTGCCAATGTACAGAGTTAGAGCCGTTTACACCATTAGACTCAAGAGCCATGGTTGGGTAGGGTTCTTGTGACCCTGTACCGCCGATAGCAAAAGTATCACGAGCCCATACCCAGAAGTTTTGATTACCCGGGAATACTTCGAACTGTGGATCAGAGATAGTGCCCGTAGGTCCAGTAAGAGCTACGGACAAATCAAAATCAGGATCAATAATCGGCTGTTGAGCTATATCGAAACTAGACTTGTGAATCTCAAATGTTACATCATTACCAGAAGTAGACGGCTGGTTTACAGTCGGGTCTGGGTCCTCCCAGTCAAGAATAGATATATCGAACTTGACGGCTTGAGCCGCGCCAGTACCGACGTACTGGAACTCAGTATCTGTAACGACATAGGTGAACCATCGTGTAGGAGAAATCCTGTACACGATACGATCGCCTTCTCGAATTTCTGACCAGATAAGACGGTAATTAGCACCGTCACTATCGATCATGTTGATGAGAAGACCGTCAGCATTTTGGAAATTGTTCTGGACACCAGACGTATTCGTCAGCACGTTACTAAGAAGTGCATAACGACCGAGACCTGCTGCGAGCTGGGTTGTATCGAGATCGTCGTATCTTAGAGACGTGAACTGGCCTGGTAGACCTGTACCACCGCCTCTTGTCGTACCTACTGTCTCGGATACTGCTGCTACATCTCCGCTAAAGCTATAGACAAAGTCTACGCTCATGACTCGTGTACCAGTACCTACTGGTGTGATTGTAACACGAGATGCGTTCAGATCGCCGCCTGAGTGAGCTATCGCAGAGCCAGTAAGCGTGCCGTCGCCTTGATCTAGAGTAATTCGATAGGAGACTCGAGCTACTTCGACCCCGCCCTGTACGAACGTACAGTCGAGTTCAGTCGTAGTACCGGCTGGAACCCAAGCGCCACTAGCTCCTTCACGAGACCATGATAGACCATTGGTAGGCTCGATAAAACCTGCTACGGCATCAGAACCATCTGTACCCGGTGCTCCGTCAGCACCGTCAGCAATATCTACAAGAGTAATACTATCGAGCGGGAGACCTGCGATTCCATCCTTCAGCGTGAGTACGATATCATTGCTGATATTCGTAGCATCAAGTACGCCAGTATATCCGTCAGAACCTGTCTGATAGCCATTGGCTACGTTGACGATCTGGTTAGATGGATCATAGAGCTGAATCGTGCCAGAACTGAGTAGTGTGTCCTGGCCATTGGTAAGCTCGCGAGCTTCGACAGTCAGTGTACCGACGCCGTCTCGAATAGCTGTACCATTTGTGGGTTTGATGTAGAATCGGCTAAATGCGAGAGCACCGCGAGATGACAGCACTGTCTCAGCTATAGAAGCCGTAATTCCATCAAAACTATATGTGTACTCTACTGTTGCTGTGTAGTTTACGGTTGTGACATTGGTAGTTACACGAGTTGCGTTAAGATCGCCACTAGAGTGAGCTACAGCGCCGTTATCTAGCAAGATACCGTAACCGAACGACTGCTGTATTTCGATCTGTCGAGAGACTCGAGCTACTTCTACACCCGCAATTACGAATGTGACATCAAGGTTGGTAGTATTTCCGACAGGACTCTGTACACCGCCCTCGTCTCTAGACCACGCTAGACCGTTAGTCGGAGAAATAAACGCGTAGATAGCGTCTTGACCTGGACCGCCGTCATCTATGTCTACGAGTGCAATCGTATCGAGAGGGTTGCCCGTAGGCCCATCCTTAAGTGTAATGATAATATCGCCATTGATATTGGTATCATCAAGTACACCAGTATACCCATCGGAACCTACTTGATAGCCGTTAGGAACCGTCAGGACTTGGTTAAGCGGATCAAAGAGTTGTATCGTGCCAGAACTAAGCAGATTATCAGAACCACCGTTATTGAGGCGAGCCTCAATAGTCAGTGTACCTGTACCGTTCTTGATAGCCGTGCCGTTCAGAGGACGAATATAGTAGAAATCCGTAGTCGCTTGTAGAGGCGTAGCCGCTACACCAGCAATAGAGCTAATCGGCTCCCAATCAGATATGTTACCAAATGCGTCTACTAATCTCGCCCAGAAGAAACGTTCAGTAGTATCATCGAACGGGATAACATAGGAAATTATCGTGAGAGTAGTGAGGTTTGCAGGAACAGGGAACTGGACTAGCACAGTACCCGCATCAGCACGATCATTGATAGTTCCGTAAGCAAACTCTATATACGAACCCGTACGAATCACTACGTTGGTGTAGTCTACGTCAATCTCAACTCCACCTGGAATACCTGTACAAACAATTCCGTCTACTGTAACAAGAGTACGAGTAGCTCCGCCTACAGTATGAAAGATCGGGGTAGACCAAGATGAGGGCTGGTCATATGGAGAGATTACTCTTACCTGAATCTCATACTCAAGACCTATATCGACATTAGGAATAGTAGCCTGGCTGTTAAAGCCATTAGTTACATCGATGTAGTTCCACGTACCGCCGTCGTACAGAGCGTCATATTCTCTGTATCTAACTTGTGCCTTAAGAGCCTTCCATCTCTGTGCAGCGTCACCTACTAGGCTCCAACTCACAGTGATTCTTGGGCGTACGTTACTAGCGGCATCCGGCTGCATCTGTAGGTTTTCAGAAGAAGCCTGAACATCATACGGAGCCGCAGGAGCCACAGTTGACGGGTCTGCGGGTAGTGTAATTTGTGGTGTATACGGAGGAATAGCGCCAGTATCAGCATTGATAATAGCGTCATTCGCTTCCATACAGGTAATACGGGCGGACAGTTCCTGACCTGGCTCGATAGCGATTACGACCAGTTCCTGTGTCTCCGTACCGATCTCGCCGACCATGACCAGGTCACCAACCTGTACGCCGGCCGGAATAGACGGAGTAAACGTATGATCGAAGGTCTCACCGCCTTGGCTAGTAAGGTCCCCTATAACTGATGTTCCATCGTCAAGACGAACTCTCATTCGATAGCTGGTCATGCCATCGAGTACCGCCGCCTCATCGATAGTAACAGTATTTCCATTAATATCAGTGATTCGACCGTAGACCGTACCCCATAACGGAATATCATGGGCCATAAGGATATGGTCACCTCGCTGACAGATGATATGCTCAACGTCAGTATTAAAGGTGAATATCTCAGGCCTCAGTCTGATAGAAGCCATGGTGTAACGACCAATCCGCCACGCATGGCCTGGATCAGTTACACCTGATAACTCAATGACCTCGAATTTAGTGGCATTGCCGGCATTGTATCCATCGTCGTATACGATTCGCTCGACTTCCTGCCATCCGTCTTCACGTGAGTTAAAACGAACCTTAAGGGCATGCGGATAATCAACGAATCTCTTAGATACACTGAATCCCCATGAGTTACGAGGTGTGAAGTACTGGACGGCATTACCCTCAAGCTGTTCTTGGATAATGCCCCACTTACCGTCTCTATTGGTAACAGCGGCTCGGCCGACACTGGCTATCTTAGAAAGAGCCTCGAATACAGACGTACTGTAGTCGATGACCTCATCATACGCAAAACCTTCTGTAGTAGTATACGTATCCCAATCCGCAAGGTCGTCTAGGAGAATCTTATTTATTTCATCTCCTGGAGCAATGCCTCTTGCATTACCCAGACCTGTCAGTACATCAAGAAATGCCCAAGCAGGACTCCGTGTATCCACAGCAGGATCAAACTGCTGCATACCCTTATTCCAACTACGTAGACGTCTCGTTGCTACGAGATTTAGACTATCCAGACCGCCGGTCAATTGATCAGTGGCTCGAATACGTACCTGAAGGAACGTAGCTATGCCCGCTGGAAGAGCTACTGCAGGAGTAGTGGTATCATAACTCTTTATCGAGATCCAAATAAACGTCGCTGCAAATTGATCCCATGCATTACTGCTTTCGTCAAAGGTCGTACGACTATCGAGCTGGGTACGCATACGAGTAACACGTACGTCCCAAGTCTTACGACTACCTGGAGGGAATATCAGCCCTACTCTAAGAGGATCACGTGTACGGGCGATAATCTCAACCCAATCAGGATTAAGATTCGATACCTGCATTCCTCCATACTCAGCGGTAATGAAGGTTGCACCGAGAAGAGTTAGAATGATTACATCGGCACCAAGACCATCGTTGGTAATAATCTCGTTAGTACCACGGGTAGTATTACCCCAATCCGTGGTCGTCATACTAACCCACGGATCCATAGTACCGCTTTCTCTGAACTCAATCAGAAGATGGATACGAATGAAGTGCTTATCACCATCGTCGCTATCAATCTGAATCAAGCCAGATGGCATCAAGAAGTCTAGACCGATCTGGTCGGTATTGGCTTGTGTGGTACGCGTTCCGGATTCACCAGGCTCGGCCGTCTGATCCAACCTTACATTAAGCTGTTCCTCGAAAATATCGACCTGAGCGGGTTGATCAGTCTGTCGAATCTCGACATCTTCATATTGAGTGACAGGTGTTTCGCCAATCTTGATACTATTACCATCGATCTTGTACTCACCAAGACCGACGCAGAATATGCCATTGAAGTACTGGTCTTCACCGACAATCTCGGTATACGGAACAGACGCATAGGGAGGATATAGCCTATGCTCACCGTATAGATTGGGTATCGTAGCGAAGGGAGCAAAACTGTTTCTCGTGCCTGTCAGAGAATTGAGACGCTTTCTCTCACCCTGATCTATCTTTGGAAGCTCTGGCGGGAGAAGTACGTTGACCAATACCACGCCAGCAAACATGAGAGCTGATTGCCAGAATGCGATTGTCCCGCCAAAGTAAGCGGCCAGATATGGTGCGGCCCACCATGCGAACCAGATGACAACGATGACTGCGATAATTCGCAGAAGGTCCTTACCAAAGTCACCTTGAGGTAGTCGTGTAATAAGGACTATATCGTCATCACTAGGGAATGTTAAATTCCATTCTTCGCAGGGCACCATCTCTCCATTAAGAGAGATGAGGAAATGATTACTGTCATTTCCAAGAATCTCGCGCAGGGACATACCTGGGGCGATATGTGCCTCGAGAACCTCTTCCTTGAAAGGATTAGGTTTCGCTAGTACGCGGACCGACGTATTCGTAATATCCTTCAAGTCTCGACTTCCATCTTGGGGAGCTTATTGTATCGATACATGAATCTATTCCCTCTACTGCGTGCAGTACTTTTCCATCCCCGATGTATATGCTGCAATGAGGTGTTGTTCCATGAATCAGGAATAATACTCCATCTCCAACCTTTGGTTCATCGACTGGCCGCCATAAGCTCACATACTTGGCTAGTCTCTTAACCTTCCCAACACGACTATTGTACATAGTCATGTCTTGTGTAATATCTATTTCGAATTCTTCCTTGTATACATGAGACAATAGTCCCCAACAATCGAAGAACTCAGGGCCCCAACAAGCATCCTTGTACGGTAGCCCAATATACTTAAACGCCCAGGGAGCAATCACTTAAACATACCTGGGAAGTTAATCGTATCGAACTGTCGAAACGGAAACGGCTCTTCAGCAAAAATCGTGTAGACTAAGCCAAAGGTGATCTGTTGCGCGTCGTAGTTCGCGCCCTGTGTGAGAAATTCTAGCGGTCCCCACTCAATGACATTTGGTGACGATGCCAATATCACACTAATGGTGATTGTAGGCGGCGTCGAAAGAGATCGAATCTCGTCAATAAGCATGCGAGATACGTTATCGATACGAAGTTCGGCACGAGGTTCTCGACCTTCCTGATCGTCAGGTAACTGGATCATGAACGGAAACGCTGTGTACACGTTCATGTTACTAGTCACATCCTCGTTATTATTGACTACACGAATCGGATTCATCAGATCAGGATGACTAATCTCTAGCAATACGAGATATACCTCGTCAGTCTGCTGAGCGAGGGATGCCTGAATTGCTGGTAATGATACGTTACGAGCCATTACGGAAGCTGCTCCCATTCGACTCGAACAAGCCACTCTACGTTCCCATTGGGACTATAGACTGGTGGCTTAACGAATCGATATTCGTTAGTGTTCCCATGAGGATCAGTGAAATCAAACGGAGTTACTCCGTACGAAGTGTCTGTCTCATAGAACGTCTTAAAAGTCGTGTACTGTGCAGGAGTTAGGAAGAATTGACCTGTGATCTTCCTCACATTAGCCGTAGTACGACGACGAACTTTCTGTGGACCAACGTCCATCTGGGAGCGAATCTGATTATCCGCCCCAGTCTCCTTATACCCTTGAGTCTGGAAGTTAGTCGGAAGTGTACCTGGATATGGTATTCCCATTATCTCAAATTAGTACGATTTCTTAGACCGTACTTCCCTTTCATTACTCTTGCAATCTGGCCGTCCTTAGTGATATCGTCAGTTACCGCATTGAGAACTACTCGAATCAGTTCTGACCCATCCGCTTGTGTCTGCGTCTCAATCTCCGGTTCGGCCTGTCCTGGGTTATTGTTAATAACCTCGACCTTAGTTGGTGACTGAGTTACGTTGACATTCGGAGCCATTACGCTGACCGGTGACAGACTGCGATTTGCAACTCTTGCGACATCCGAGAGACTTGCCATATTCGCCATCTGGTCTCGTGTAAAGACACCTTCACCAGTCTGTACGATAATCATTCTCTCGTTATTCTTCAGCATCTCAAATGCTGATGGCTTGGGCTCTACAATTCCGCCGTCATGGAAGACTCCGCCTGTGTGAGCTGGTGGCGGAGGATTCCCGCCTCCCCCACCTGGGGTTGCAAAAGGTCCACCAAGACCGCCACCTACATTTCCTGACATTGGACCAAGTAGAGGGCCAAGAATGAATCGAGTGATGAACGCTTGTACAGCCATTCTTACGAGCTCTCGAATGATACCATCTGCAAGGTCCTTGAAGTTCATCTTGCCGGTCATCACGAAGTCCGTGATAGCGTCTTCTGTCTTCTTGATGATATTCATGAAGACATCTCTCGTAGACGTCATCTGTTCCTCGAGTTCCTCTTGGAATGTCTTGAACTGGGCTAGACGTCTTTCCTCCTGATCCATCAACTTAAGCTGCTCTTCCTTAAGCTTAATTCGTGCCTCTTCTTGCTCGAGATACTTCTCAGTAAGCTCGATAAGCTTCATTCTCAACTGATTGAGTTCGGCAGCTTGCTCGTTAGACATCGAGTCGCCAACACTTCTCAGTGCATTAAGCTCTTCCTCCTTAGACTTAATCTCCTGTAGTAAGAGATTCTGGGAATCATTGGCTACATTAAGATCGAGCGTCACTCTCTCGAGATCGCTCATAGCCTGACGAAGTTCGCCTGAAATCAACTTGTCGTAGAATTCTGGCATCTCCATCGTAGACAGTCGTTCTGCCTGCTCAAGGGCGTCCTGAATTGTCGCCGTAGTACCGAAGTCTAGATCTGGCTGATTGCCGAGAGGTAGCTGATCTCTCTGTCCCGCTCTTGCTTCAGGACTGAGAGGCTCAATACGTGGGAACTCTACTCGTCCTGGACCGATACTGCCTGAGCCCTCATCAAATCGTGCGAATGGGTCGCCTGGTAGATCACCGAGTGCTACGCCTAAGTCTCTTGCTTCCATTCGAGCTTCGGCCAAACTTCCTCTCAGTATAAGGATTCGTTCATCCATACCTTCGAGCTGTTGCTTGGCATTCTCGATCTGTCGCTCATTAGCTGGGCCCCAGATAATGTCTTCTTCACGTGAAGCGAAGTTAGTAGCAATCTGACCGCCGGCTATACGAGTTAATCTGTCTCTATCAACCAGTAATCCTTCTAGTTCTCGTGTCTTGCCTGACACATTATCAATAATCGCGTTAAACTCATCATCGAATAGTTTGCGAATCTGGAATACTACGATATTGAGTGCATTCACTAGAGATTCAAACACAGATATGAGTGTGTTCAAGAAGTTAATCACTCGATCTGGCGTTAACTTATCAAGGAAGTTAGCCACTTGCTCGAAGATGCCCTCAGAGAATCGACCTAGCGCTTGAGCCAATTCAGGGTTATTGTCGAGGAAGTTAATCGCTGATCTTACGAGAGTCTGTAGGCCTCTCTCAAATCCTGATGCAAATACTTCTTGTCGGAACTTGAGAATTACGTTACCGAGACGTTGGATGTCAGCGAAGAGTCGAGTTGATGCTAGAGCTGCTGCGTCACCATAGACCTCTTTCAGCTTGGCCGCAAAGTTCTCGAGGAACTCACCGGCATTCAATGTTCTCGCAGTAACAGCTTTCTCGAAGTCCTGCATCGTCATGTTCATTGACGAGGCGGCCAGTCGCATGGCGCCCGGTACACGTTCAGCGAGCTGTAACCTCAATTCCTCCATCGAGACAACGCCCTTAGACGCAATCTGTTGGAGAGCGAGGAAGACACCTGTCACCTCTGACTGAGATAGCTGGAGTGCTACGCCGACAGTAGCAAATGACTCGAATACATCTCGAATCGCCTGATCACCTAGAGCACCTGCCGCTGCAGCCGCAAACTTGGTAAACGGTTGGGCTGCGGCTGTAAATGACGTACCTAGTTTCTGTGATAGATTAAAGAGAGCCTGTAGTTCAATAGACGCATCTGTCGTGTTACCCTTAAGGATCACAAGGGTGTTAATGAACTTATTGACTTGGTTACCGGCTTGGGCCACACTTCGTGCGAATAACGTAAAGGTGGTACCACCTACCACGATAAGCTTCAACAGACCACGGAATGTAGACATGAAGGCATTAGCTGCTCGCTTAACAGCGTTAAAGCCAGCTTGCATAGCACGAAATGCACCTGCAGATACGGACTGCATTCGCCTGAACGCGCTGCCTGTAGCGGAACTAAGTCGAGAGAACGCTCTGCCAGTAGAGTTTACTGACTGTTGAAGTCTCTGGAACGCTCGTTCCAGAGACCCGATAGATCGCTCGGCACTAGTACCATCGACCTCTACATTTAATCGTGATGTGTCTTCAGCCATGTTGATTCACATTCATGGTCGTTACCTGGGGTTCTGGTTTCTTTGACGGTTTCTTATCACCATAACGTGCCGTCAAGTATTCAGCATCCATCTCACCAATCAAGTATACGAACAAGTCCTTGTTGTAAGTGGGATATAGTGTCAAATAAGCCACCATGTCCGCAGTTGAAATTGGATTTTCTGCTGAGAAGCCTATCGAACGACGTGATGATAAGGTCCAAAACGCCTCAAAGTATTCTACCAAGTATGACGGAATCTCCGGTTTGTTTGCTAGAGACTTGGGCTCTTTTCCTTGAGCCTCAAGATTCTCTAGAAACTTTACGCGGCTTCCGAACTCGGCTTGCCATCTGACGACTTCTCGACAGATTTTCCCAGCTCTTCTTTCTCCTCCGTTACGAAGTTGCTGATTTCAGTAGCGAACTCGCTAATGAAGTCTCTGAATTCTGAGTTCTTACTCAAAACCTTGAAGGCGGTATCCTGACTGAAGGGCACTTGTTCACCCTTGCTATCAACGACATCCTTCCAGTCCAGGATCAGAGCCTGCGACATGGCTGTAGCCATGAGTCTAACCTGTACGCTCGGATCGAGGTCGTTTTTATCGATCGCCTTCCGATGTGGTCTCTGCAGCCTTTGGAAGAGTCGCTGGAACTTCATAGCCCCACTCGATGCGATCAGAAATTGGCTGCCACGCCAGGTAGCCCACACTCCTGATTCTTCTTTGTCTACCGTTGTCTCGTCTACATTGAACATCTCTGTTATTCTCCGTTAAAACTTACTAGTATAGTTATATACTAGCAGGGAATAGTAGATTACTACATATCCCGCTGCCGTGAGTATGGTCTCCTTACGGTATCGTTCTGTCTTGTTCCACCGTAAATTGACCGAGAATTGGCGTATCGATGAGCCCGGCGTTGTCCGTGATCTCGATATCGTACCAATATTCACCGACTGCTACTGCAGTGAACAGCGAGAAGTCAAATTCAAGTCGTCCGTCTGCAGGTGTAGTCGTCGGTGCTCCTGGTGCCGCGAATACTTCAGTAGTATTATCAGTCGGATTCTCAACTGAATGAACAGTCAGTACGGCTGAATAACCAGTCACGTCAATCGGATTGGTTGTTCCAGCCGTGAGTAACCGAATGACATACGTCTTCGTATCTCCACGACGCCTGAAGATGTTGATGGTTGTCGATTTTCCTACGTTTTGTGAAGCCATGTTAGCAGTCCAGTTCTACATCGACCTGCTCTTCGACTTCTACGTCTACTGGGTCTTCGACCACTTCAACGTCGTAGAACTCGATAACCTCCAGGTCTGGGTTAAGTAAAATTTCCACGTCTACATTCTCCGTCAGGTTTCCGCCGCCACCTAGCTCTCTGTTACGACCAAACCCGTAGCATACTATTCCGGTCATGGTAGATACGTGAGTCTATCACGCCTCTCAAGACCTCGGCCTCTGTATATCTGGTTAGCGAGAACATTCTCCCAGATATTACCTTGATACAGTATCGTAGTATCATCGTCATCGTATACGGTGATGATGCCCGTTGTCGGATCAGTCTCCAATCGATTGACAGACAACTTACGAAGTCTTGTCGTATCATTGGCGTTCATGAACGCGTCCGTATTGACTGAGCAACCCGGGCCACTCTGATCATCTAGCTCGCCTATTCCAACCACGTTGATGGCGCCGTCTACATTTGTCGCGTCGAGAGTGAGCTTTCCACTCATCATCTCTATGTTGGCTGTGTCAGTAGCCTGACCCATATCCGTTACAGAAAGGTCCCCTCTAAACTGCTTAACGATAAGGTCCGTAGAACCTGTACTCGCTGACAGACTGAAGGAAGCCGGTGTCACTACCGTCGAGAACCCTTCATTGAGAATTACTCGTGCTCCATCAGATAGGGTGTTGACTCCTGAAATACCGCATCGATTTAAGGTGCCACGTAATCCAGTGATTGCTGATAGATCACAGTCGTTAGCGCCCTTTATCTCGCCCAGCATAGAGCCTGATAAGACGCAGCCAAAGAACTCTGAGCCATTGATATTGAATCCTGCTAGAGCTATCGCTGGAATCGACTGTCCTTCGAACCTGTAACCAATCATGTTCTGATCAAGAGTCAGATCAGACATGACCTTAATAAATCGTAATCCGCTAGTACTAGCTTCTGTCACTAGACTCGTTAGTACACTAAACGGGTCTTGCTGAAATCCAGCTCCATCTACACCGCCGACCTGGTCTATCCAGAGATAACGACCGATTTGGCCGTGGACCTCGTTGAGCTGTTGACTCTCAGTAGCCGTTAGACCAGATACTCCAGTCTCTACTTGCAAAGCTTTCGATGATACGAGTTGTCGTACAGACGTATTGTAAATTCCAACAGTCGGTACAAAGAGTGGTAGACCTGGATCAGTTGGGAATAGATCGCCCTCGAGGAACGTGTCACCGTTAGCCTCGAAAGGACGAATTCTCCAGCCAAGATCATTGTTCACAAACACATACGCAGAGATTCTCTCTGGCGGGTTGGTCGGTTGACCGCCTACTGAGTTAGCGAACGCAGGGAGAAACTTGGCGTTATCACCAGTTCTTGCCCAATCCTTCCATCTGGAGTAAAGGGCTACTGCATCCTGTACTGGATTCGTGATTGGCGAGTCCAGTATGATCAGCTTATTTGGACCATCGAACGTCGGCATTACGGCGGATTCTCAAACACGCGACTTGGATTCTGTTGAATCGGGATCGACGTGTTACTCGTCGGTAGAGGCGTGAGCCTCTGAAGAATGTAGTCATAGTCTTCCTTATGAACTACGAAATATCCATTACCAGTATCGCTGTAAGTTAGCGGCACATCTCCCAGGGACGACTCAACACCATCGAGCTCAGTGGCTGCAATGGCGTTATC
The DNA here is from genome assembly GCA_030066715.1 of Acidimicrobiia bacterium. Lineage (GTDB taxonomy): Bacteria > Actinomycetota > Acidimicrobiia > Spongiisociales > UBA5794 > JAAETI01. The sequence continues at coordinate 30,971 of JASJBC010000013.1, read as the reverse complement.
GGGATCACCCAAGAACAACCTAACTTCACTGTCATTTACGACTCCTGTAAACGTGATCTGTACACTCTGTACGATATTTACTAGTCCTGGACCAGTGCCAGGTTCTGATGTAGTCAAGCTCGAGTCAGTAGCGTTAATCGTTAGAGTAAAGCTAGCCTGAGCGTTGATAATATCGCCAGTAACTGTGACCCCAGAAAAAGTCAACGTAGCATTAGCTGGTATATTGACTGTGAGATCACCGTTAATAACGACATTAGATAGATTACTGCTAGCGGACTGAATCCTGAACTCTCCTGCACCTTGGAAAGTAAGAGTGAGGTCCTGAACATTACCGCTTCCATTAGTCTCGAAATCCTGACCTGTTACGAACAAGATTGCTCGATTCTGGCCATTGAGTAGAGTCTGTACGTTAAGATCATACTCAGACGTATAGTTCTGTCCGTCAACAGTTGAGATGAACTCGGCGGGGCTAAACTGCTCATTAACGATAGCCTCATCTTGACAGCGATCATAGAGCTCGTCCATCGTATCGACTGGTGCACCACCAAGACCATTAAGCGTAATTAGGTCGGATGCGTGAGAGAATGTAATTCCTGTATACGCCTGCACCGTGGCCTGTACTGTCTGTGTGATATTGCTGTTAACAGACATGAAGAGTGTTTGTTTAGACGGAGCCGACAGATTGATCGATACTTCGAGAACCTGTAGTAACCACTTCAACGCACGTAGTTTAAAGGGATTAAATACCGTGGTAGCTCTCGTAGAAGTCAATGTAATGCTGTGTTCTTCAGCAATCAAGATCGTAGATGTAATATCACCCTGAGCATCGGTAGTCTTATCAATAAGACTAGTCTCAGCTACGTTCCATGCACGCACATTAACAGACGCCTCAGCAGCTCCTGCCTCTTGGACATTTACGTCAAGCGTATATGCTTCGTTGACAATACCAGCCATTACACTACTCTAAAATTAGCGACTAACTGCTCGAGAACCTCGTAGTCCTTAGGCGTTAGTTTCAAGTATTCCGATACATCGAAATGACTGCAGACCGACTGAATCACTCGATTCGTAAGCGCATCGTCTTCTACGTGTTGTTCCAGACTTGAGCCACTTATCTGGTTGGGCGGAGGTTGTCTGAGATAGGTGTATATCTTACGCCAATCATCAGACACAAGAAATACTCCGCTCATACTTATAACTAGCCCGTCATCCTTAAATACTCCCGCTACCAGCTTATTCCCGTATTGATCGACTATCTCGCTACGACCAGACAGATTCATGCAAATACCATCGTTACGATTCTTAGATCGTGAACTTCCCTGTATATGTGCCTGTATTCCCAAGCCCAGAATTACGTCTAAGAGCTTATTCACGTATTGATCAAATACCTCGTTAACAGAGATATTAGGCTCTGGTAACGATACTCGATTTACGTGGAAACTGAAGTACACGTCCTTCGGTCCACAGAAAAACCCTGACCCGCCGTATGGACGACGCTCTACATATACACCTTCTCTCCTCAACTTGTCCATATCGAACGTGTTAGGTGTAGTCCTTCGACCGATGCCAAGACGATAGCCATCAGGATTTCCTATAAATCCGATAGCATCCGCATCGAAAGTAGCTCTCGCATGAATGATGTGATCTAGCGGAATCGCTAGAGATACAGGAAAACCTGGTTGCCTGAACATCTTCATGTGATTCGCATCGGCTGCTCTAGCCGACCCTTAGTTAAGACTACGTGATAGAGTTGATATGCTCGCGCGCGAAAGCTTGCTGCTGAGAACAGAAGATAAAACTTCCACTTTCTCCAGAACTCCGTACTATATTTCCCGCTACGATACAGTTCACTATTCTCACAGTTTTCCCACCATGCTCTCAGAGTTTGAGGATAATGGGTACCTATATTGTGTACGTCCTCAATCGTAAAGAGTCTTTCAGTAGCCTCAGCAATTTGCTTAAGACTCGGCAACATGCCATTAGGAAAGATGTGCTTGTTAATCCAGGGATTAAACGTCTTGTGGCTCGCGTTATGTCCGATAGAGTGAACGAGAGCAATTCCGTCCTGATTCATGCATCGTGAAATGACTTTAAAGAACGTCTTATAATTGTCATAACCGATATGCTCGAGTAGACCTAGTGAAACCACACGATCGTACTTGCCTTTAGCCTCACGATAGTCACATATGTCTACAGTCCCATACTCACGAGCTACTCTAGCCTGCTCCTCAGAAAGAGTAATCCCATGCACTTTCACACCCGCATACCTCGGTTTCTCTGAGATATATTTGGCAAATGCGTGGAACCCACAACCAAGATCGAGAACAGTCATTCCAGACTGTAGCTCGATCTTATCCGCCACCATCTGAAGCTTAGACCTCTGTGCATCGTCCAAGTTATCTACTCCGCTCGGCCAGTATGCACACGTATATGCCATGGTCTCGCCTAACATGGCCTCAAAGAGATCATTGCCAAGATCATAATGGTGATCGATAACATCGATCGATCTATCAGAGTCACGCAGATTAGAAGGGGCCTCTGCAAAACCGCCTCTACGAGGAACAAGCATTTTGCGGAAGGTCCTTTCACGAGACATATCGTAGAGAGTCTGCTCGAGATCTTCTACGTCCCATAGCCCAGCCATGTAAGACTCACCAAAAGTCAGCATGTCCTTCATGTGTTCTTGTGCGATCATCTCACTGTCACTTTCTTGTTCTCGACCCGGTTGCGATACTGGTTGCTGGGCAAGTCCGAGGGGTCTAGTGCGAACAAGCCATTGACTGCGTTGTATCGGTTGCCCTGCCCTTTCGTGTAGCGGGCGATGTAGGACGCCTCATTCGGTCCGCCTAACTCGAACTGAGCAAATAGATTAGCGTTTTTAACTACACAATCTACTGCATTGGCGAAGAAAACTCCTGCATCATCGTTAATCGAATCCCATACAGCAAGGTCGGCCGCCGATTCCGGCCCACGATTCAATTCGTCGCGGGTCCACTCGCGCATACCCTCACTGGCATATATGTCATTGACAAAGAGATCAAACATCTCTTCAAACTGTGTTTCAAAATCCGTCGTAGGAATCTCACTGCTGTTTCCTGTAAACACAGCTTCCGTATCTAACACGCCCTGTAGATTCATGTTACCTTGAAAGCTTCGGAATGAAATCACTGTCTTTAAATCTGTATTAGCCAGTGTATCCCAATCTTCCAGAGTAGCGACGCTGTTTCCCATCTGCACCCACAGTGCTTCGAGTCTCGGCTTAACTCCCTGAATAGTGGCACTGTCAATCACGTAGAACTGCATGGCATATCGTTGAGCTACCTTCAGATTCTCCCACAATACTTTGCGCTTCTCGTTCTGTACAAATACTGGGTCTTCTCGTGACGTTCCTGATCCCAACAGTTGTCTTTTCAGAACACGAGCTTCTTTTAGCTTGTCAGCCGCAATAATGCGCTTGGTCTTTGCCGCAGCGTATGCTACCGCAGAAGAGCGATAGGCAATGTTTACTGATTCGTCCAGCGTCGTCATGCCGCCAACCTCAGTATCTTATCCGGATCGAAGAAGGAGTCTACCAGCGTCGCTGTGTCGCCCTCGAGTATAGCTAGATCGTAAACCGTATTGTCTTGGGCCCGATAAGTCGGAATAGTCAAAGTCGCTCTAAAGTGTATTCCCTCGTTACAGTCATGAACCAACAGATCACTACAACTATCTGGGGAGACTATCATCTCACCACAATGGTTGCGATCATTCTGCGCGTTGTTGTAAATTTCAATATTCGCAAGGTCCAGTGTATTCGCTCTGAAGTACACTGTCTCGCATGAATCGAAGATCACGTTAATGAGCTCTACTGTCGAGCTCGTATCTGATGCGGCACCTAGGAAGATGTCACGCCATCTGAAGAATTTCGTGTTGTACGCGTTGAGTATTCCACCGTTCTCCACAGAAACGTCAGAAGCAGCCGGTAAAGTCGTGCTCACCTCGTCTTCACGATCTGTAGGCATTACTACCTGGCACCCACGCACTGCGGCCACGTTAGTTCCATCAACACCTATAACCGACTCACCTTCACCAAAGTCTAGTTGTGCGAAGTTCTTGACTACGATGTTGTGTTTAACCTGTGCAGACCATTGGTTGAACAGAAGGAATGTCTCGCCGACTTGAAGGTAACCTTCGTTATTGAGTCCATCCGTTCCATTACCAATATCTAGACCGCATCGAAGTGTAGCAAATACACCGTCCAAGTTTACGAGACCAAGCGGGAATCCAGTCCGTGTACCGCCAATCTTTTGATAATCCACAAGGTCTTGAAAAGTCGCCGGCGTACCTCCAGTAGTCCCTTCAGATACGACGATCTTATTGCCCGTAAAGAACATGTCTACGAGAAGACCTGGATCAGCTCCGGCATCATTGGGGTTGAGAACATCAAAGACGATAGCTACTCGATGAATCTCTCTATCCCAGTTAGACGCCGTATTAACCCATGTTCCTGATACAGCACCTCCATTGAGATTACGACCAGAGCACTGGAGAACCTGCCAGCCAAAGTTCAGAGAATCGTTACCCGCCTCAGTGAGGTTATACTCAGCCCAGTCTACTGTACCACCGAAGTAGAGACGTAATCTAACCGCTCCACTGGTACTCGTGAGAATCTGGGCTCCCTTACCTTTAGCGTAGTTGAACCACACATTCAGAGTCGTCTGAGTGATAATGAATCGACTACCAGCCGTTACGTCCTGATAGTATCCTCTCAACCCAGCTGTGGCGTTACCAGACTTAATAGACAAACAGCCAGTTCCTTCCAGTGGCTGAATGGTATTTAGAGCGATAGTAGCCGCCTGAAACGTTCCGCCAGGATCAGTACCCGTCAGAGCGGTCCATCCACCAGTAGCATCACAGTCGAAGTTATCGGCTGCGGCTCCTGCTTGGGCAAAATCGTCTGTAAAAGCCATTAGGTAACTCTAACTATCCTGTCTGGGTCGAACGTGCTGTCGACAAGGTCCACCGTTGCTGCTTCAAGAACACCTACATCGTAGGTCGTTCCACCTAAGCTCCTGTATGTCTGTACAAAATTGGCTCCGTTATAGCTGATTCTAAAAACTAGTCCGTCAACACAGTTGAATACAGTTATACGATTCAAGCTGGACGGAGAATTGTAGAAGATTCCGAGATCTTGCTTATCAGCACTGTCTGTATGATAACGACACGCGTCTACTGTGAGTCCAGTAGTGCGAAATTCAATAATATCGTTGTCATAGAAATCACTGAAAAGAGTCTCGATAATACCAGTTCCGCCGCTTCCAAAATTGACCGTACCAAATCCCTGAAGAAGTCCAGCATAGATTCTTAGTACCCCTCCTGATTCTACCGTAAATGCTGGTGAGCACTTATTCGGTGTGGTTAACTGGAACAGACCGTTCTCAGTAGCGACTATCTGTACACCATCCTGTGCGTAATCTTCCACGACTCCTGTCGTGTTCTTAACTCCTAGTGTGACGGTAGCGTTATTACGAATCGTCACATCATATTTGTGAGCACTTGAGCTGTGGTCTAAGAAAATAAACTCGTTAGAAGCCTCAAACTCAGTAGCTGTAGTTCCATCACCAATCTCGAGACCGCTGTAGAACTTGAAGAAGTTCTCGAGGTTGTTGACTACTCCCCACTCTTCTGGGTTAGCTCCATTGTCCGCAAGGTCCTCTGCATAAATGTCAGCAAGAGTATAGGGATTCATCCCGTTTAAGCCAGTTACTACAATCTTATCGTAGTACTTAACGTAGTCGACTTGGTATTCTAGAGCATTCTTATCGTCATTGCCCTGCTGACCATCGACGTATACACCAACTGCATTAACAGAGTCGGCCTGAGCATTACCCCATGTTCCTGCACTTACAAGGTCCTCAGACCCAGCCTCTCCTGAGGCGCGTAAGTACAACCAGCCGCCTTGAAACTCGCCATTACCAAGACGATGTTGATCTTGGTAATAATCGGCCGAGTTTGCTCCAGAGAATAGTCGTAGACGTATTGCTCCGGAGATTGGTCGGATCAGTTCTGATTCCTCACCTGCTTGACTCTTCTTTGGATTAAGGAACCAGACGCCGATCTCACCTGTGCGAACTGAGACTGCGGTAAAGGTGGGAGTCTGAATCCCACCAGTACCGCCTGTACCTGTGTAGTGAAATTCTACACAGTTAGTCCCTTGTTTAGGAGGAACTGACCCGGCAGCTAACGCAGCTGCCGCACCGAATGTAGCCCATCCAGTAGTCGCATCCGCATTATTGAGGATCGTCTGATTGAGCGTTATCGGCATTCATACTACCTTATACCGGGTTCAGATAGTTACGTTCGAGAGCGGCAACAAGTGAGAACGCCTGACCAACCGATCTGGTGATGGTGCCTGTTGCGACGACGAACTGTGCCACAGCCGTTCCAATCGCTACGATCGTGATAGCTGCATCCGTACCTGGTGTTCTACCACCCTGGCTGTTTCCGTCATAGTCGAAGTCGAATGGGAAGCTAGTCGCTCCATCGATATCGCCTGTGATGTCAACACCTGAGTTATTATCGACAATGATCGCTGCAGCGGTTCCGTACTGGTTACCGCCCGCGTCAGTGAAGAACATCCAGAATGTCGCCTGACCTACCGGCTCGTTCTGAAGGTTGTTATTGAAGAGAATCGACCCAGCCGATACGAACGGGAAAGTACGATCTTGTACCAGGTTATCGATGAAGGTCAACCTGTTCGTGTCATTGGTGTTGAAGTTGTCGATCGCAACACCTCGGCCGCCTGCTGGGGCATTAGCCACAGACTGGATCACTGTTCGCAGGTTATCTCCGACGAACTCGACTAGCGGGTCTTGGAGAAGACCAACTCTATTACCGGCACCAGCATCGATATCCGCTGTATCCTGCAACTGAGCCTGTACGAAAGCGTAGAGCTGTTCTGCAGTACCAGGGCCACCGGTCTGTACACCAACGTCTTGATCGATGATAACACCGAAGTCAGCAGAACCGCCGTCCATCGCAATCGGTACGAATCCAGCACGACTCTGAGCCATTCCGAAGTACTCAATATCCATATCGTTGAATGGCGCTTGAGGCGTCATCGTGATGATATAGTTATTGAGAAGGTCCGTAGCGTCCATCGCTCCAGAGTCAGTGACCGCCTGGTTGATCTTCAGGTCGGCTGCTTCAGAGAGCGGGAATCGCTGGGCGTTAGTCGGAAGAGTCGCGCCAGAGGCGATACCGATAGCGACTGTATTCGATGAGCCATAAAGCTTACCGAAGATTCGGATGTTGGTAGTAAGGATGTCCGTACGATAATCGAAGTTACCGTTCGTCGCATCACCGAAAGTCTGAATGGCTTGGTTAGCCGGACCATCGAATGCAAAGCTGGTCGCTGAAGTCTGTGACGAGAAGAAGTAGTACGGAGTATCACCGTCGTCGATCGTACCGAGTGAAATTACTCCGATATATTCTCGCTCGATTGCGTCTGCCGCTGTACGTTCTACCCATCCAGCATTGCGAATGAAGTTCCTCGTCGTATCATCCGCCGGTACCCAGTCCTCGATAAACTCGAACTGTTCCGGTGTAATGGCTACCATAGGGAACGGGAATTTGATGAGGTTAGCATCCGTTCTCCACTCTTCCTTAAGAAAAGAGTAGAGGCACTGACCAGTGACACCGTTGTCACTAGCTTTCGTACCTGGATCAGCTAAACTACCCATCGCCTGAAGCTGGATCGTGCGTGCAGCCGGTGTAATAACGACCTCTACGCCTTGAGCCAGATCATCCGGGTCTGTTACAAATGCCATGTTATGTGATCTCCGATTTCCTAGCCAGTAGGTCAGACGTCTCTTGACGCCGTTTCCTTACGTCCTCGAGCAGATCGTGAAGATGTTTCTCTTCTCTATCGATGGCTTGAAGCTGCTGACCCAGAGCCTCTGCACTCATTTCTCTGATCTGATCATCCCGAAAACCGTGAGTAAGTTTCGGTGTAGTGTCTTTCACGTCCAGCTCTAGAAACACTGTGTTAGGATCTGATTCTGCCCTTTTCTTCAGTGCCGCCAGAGCTGGCGTGAGTGGTTGTTTTCCGTTTGCTGACATTAAGCAGCGAACCTGTCGATCTGGACCATACAGTCCGTAACCGGATCACGTAGTCCTCGAATCGTTGAGCTGAGGAAGATGTCCTGATCCAGGCCGCCTGCTACGACCTCGCCTGTCTCGTACTTACAACGAGGAAGAGTGAAGATGTACGCGTTACCGGCGTTATCCTCTACTCTGAAGGCGAGACTGAAGAAGGTGGCTTGCAGGAACTTCTGATACTCTGTATCGTCTTGGAAGTACAGTTCCGCGTCTGCGGTAACTTCCATCCTCGACAGTGCGATACCGATATGTGGCAGACTGCCAATTGCATCCTGAGGACGGAGGTTGCCGTTGACGTTCAGGTTCAGTGTGTTGAAGAACGTGTTAGTCGTTAGACTGTCGTCGATCCAGACACTCTGTACATTGCCAGTAGCGTTCATCACTTCGTTGGTCGGCGCCTGTACCAGTGTCTGACCGGTCTCGCCAGTGGTATCAACCTTAGAGGTCAGACCCATTAGCGAGAATGTGCCAGTGAGGATGGAGGCGGTCTCGAACGCGAGCTGAATCTGTCCGACTCGCATACCGCGAAGCAGAATGTACTGGGCCGGTGAAAGGTCCTCGAGAACTTTCTGGACTGAGTAGGAGATTGGAGTAACCCCGTTTCTCACTACTGAGCCGCCGATCGTGATCGTCGCGCCTGCAGCCTCTGTAACCAGAGTTCCGCCTGCTACGATGATCTTACCAGAAGTCACTGAAGTGACTCTGAAATAGCCGTTATTGGCTGGATCGGTAAAGCCTCTGACCTCGACCCATTGGCCTTGGATGATCCCGTCTGCAACGAAATCTCCCATGGCCGTGTTGAAACTGTTATCACCGGCTGCTGCGTCGATGTCCGTAGCTGATACAGCTACGAGTGTGCCCCATGTATCAGCCAATCCGCCGGCGAGGAAGTCGTCGAAAGCACCATAACTCAACTCGAAATTGACGTCGCCTGATGCATCCGCCTGTACCTGGATAAGGTCAGTCGTCATGCGATCAGCTCGAATCTCATCCGAGATGATGTTATTGATGTTGTAGTTCAGACTCTCGCCGTTGTATCGAAGCTCATTGAAAGCCGGAGTAGCGGGAGTCTGACCGAACGTCACTTCCTCAATATAGCGGAGGGACGCGCGGTTACTGATTGCTAGTGTCATATCACACTCCTGAGTTCATACGTATCTCTATAGTACGGGCTGATCACGTCGACTTGATACCAGCCTTCGATCACACCTACAATGGCCACTCGTGGAGCCATGACGGTGATACCGCTAAACTTAGCGCTTCTCCACACGTCTGCCACTAGATCAGCCAGCTGTAACGCACGAGCAGCCCCGCTATTCGGCTTTACGAAAATTTGCACTACAATATCACCATAAGAGCGATACTGTACTGGGTCTGTCCCCAGACTCTTCTCCATCTTATCGTCTGGAATGTGTTGAATCGCTACAAATTCAGTTTGGTCTTTCGTAGAGAACTTGACATTCGGATAACGTACAGGAGTAGCAGACCAGTTCGCTTCGAACCGTGTCTCTATAACCTGTCTTTCCGCATCAAAACTCAACGTGTAGCCGCCTTAACTGCTCGATCCAACATCATCTGTGGAGGAATGGTTACTGTACCATATTCCACGTATCCGGAGTATTCCTTTCCGTTAGACACGTAATACTTCGCGTTACGGAGCGGTACCGGTTTCAAATTTGGCATTGATGGGGGAGGTAGTGGGGCTACCGAACGACCTGGAGAACTTGTCGCGTCACCTACTGTGCTGTAATTCGGGGCTCCAAAGCTTAGATTCCATGAAGCCCTTAATTCGCCAGAAGCAACTGGTGTCCTGTCTACCGCTCCCTGCCATACTGCTTTGGCGATGTCAAGTGCGTATTTAGACGCTTGCATCCTCAAACGAGGAATAAATCGTTTTGTCGGTGGAGGTGTAACCCACGTCAATCTCATTTACGCGCCTGCAATTCCCACAAAAACACTTCGTCATAAGCAGTAATGGACTCAACGTCCATAATTTCGTACATAATCCCTTCAGCGTCAGTGATGTTGTCTCCTACTTTCGGCCGAAGGTCCGTCTGAGGCTTAACGAGAATAAGTCGATCTTCCTTTTGGATGACCGTCCCATCAACTCGATCTGTCTCATACTTATCGAAGATCGCCTGGACTGTAAAGGTCCTCTCGTTCTTCGTCATGGTCCCAGAAGTGGCATCGTATGTCGGATCGCCGGTCTGAGACCTTAGTGTCATAGGACCCGCCAAATCGTCTAACGCGATAAATGCCTTATCGACAGAACGTGAAATTCTCTGCTTCAGTGACATTATCTATACGTTGAAACCGATTTGAGCTGAGCTCCTGGTGTAAACCTCGAACCTAGATACGAAATCATCGGCCAGATCGTGTCTGGGATCAATTGACTGTCCTTAAACTCATTAAAGTCGATAGACAAACTACCGACCTTAATAGAGTCAAGTTCATTCGTAAACTCTGGTTCACCTACATCCAGCAGGTATAAAGCCATTTCAAACTGGGCTTTCTTCAGATCGCCCGGAATGGCTTCACCCAATACTAGGATGTCCTCTGGTGTCTCGGCAGTCGCATCATAGACACGCGGCCAAGCAAGAGCTTGGGGCGTAGTCTGGTCCTTGATATCGCCGATCCACTTTACTCGAGAGTCCAGGTAGGTCACTGCTGTTCGCAGCGCCTGTTCCTGGATACTCGAGTCTGCATCGTCAAACGAACTGGAGTTAAGACGACCCTTAAAGTAGTCTCTCGCTTCTGCTAATGTCCCGTAGGAATTAGCGTCAACACCTCCAACCGTTGCATCGATAGCCATTGGTTAGCCTTTCTTGGCCTCCGCCTTCTTCGGAGCCGGTCCCTCTACCGAAGTAGTGGGCGGTGCACTGACGGTGGTCTCCTCGGCCTTCTCGAGTTTCACCTCGCCGACCTTGACAGCTCCACCATTTTCGTCCGTTTCCCAGATCGGAGCCTCTCCGACTACGTTACATGCGTAACGAGTACAAAGAACTCGCTTGACGTGATCCTTCGCAGACGACGGAACTTCGATCTTGCCGTCCTTGAAGTAGTAACGACCACCGAGCATGCCCGTGTAGCCTTTACGTGGTCCCGTTAACTGGAATGTGACTTTGCCAGTCTCCTCTTCAGCCATTGTCGGCCTCCTGTAGTTGTTGTGAAAAAGTGCCCGCCCCACTAAGGAGGCGGGCAAATCGGCCTACTCACGGCGTGCAAACTCTCTACGGGTTATCCGCTATCCTTAGGGGATCGGGATAATGCCAGGAGCTACGGCGATGCCGAGCTCGCTGAACAGCGCGAATCCGCAATAGAATTTGATACGCGTGATAGATTCATCACGAGACTGATGCTCACCGATCTCGCTAACGCGAATACCCGCCTCACCGACTGCGGTCAAGCCGGTAATACCGACCTGGTTCGAGCCGTCATCGAGCGTACCTGCGAAGACCGTCGTGGCATTCGATGCCAGGCCCTGCGTCTGATCGATGGGGATATTGTCGTTGCGGAACATCGGCACGCTGCGATATGCCGGAACAGTCGCGCCAGAAGGAAGCGTCACCGTTTCCTGAATGGTCGCGCCGCCCTGGCTACGCAGGAGCTTGAAGAAGTCCCGAATGGTGCGGCTGTTTGCCTGGAAGTAGTCGACGATGCCGTTTTTGTCCTTCACGAGATCGACCAGAGCGTCGAGCTGCGTGAAGTCCAGAGCATCACCGTTGGCGCTCGGAGTCACCGTCTGAGCAGCCAGACCAGAGGTCAGACTGACGAGGCCTTCAACTGTATCGGAAGCGCCCGTACCGTTGATGTACTGATCACGATACGTCAGGCCAATGTTCTTGGCCTTCGACATGATCTGGGCTGCTTTCTGATCCGTGAAGTTCGAACGAGTGTTCTGGATCAGGTTGTTGACCTCTGCGTCACCGATGATGGTCGTCAGTGACGTGGTGACCTTGGTGTAGGTCGCCGGGTTCTTAGCGGTGATCGTACCGCCAACGGCCAGGTTCTGGACGTCGCCGAGTGCGTTTTCGCGGTTGTACGCGAGTGCGTTGCCTTCGATCTCCAGGAAGGGCAGAACCTCGAAGAATCGGTCAACCGTAACGATCGACTCGATGACTCCCGAGATCAGCATGTCCTGAGACAGCTTCGCGGATTCAACAAGAGTTACACTTGCCATTTTGCCGTATCCTCCAATGAAATACGTTTATGGTTTCACGTCCTTCACCGAAGGACAGGACAAAGATCTAGTGCCCCGCACTCGATTGTTGGTTTTGGGCTTACTTCATTAAGCTTACCCGATGTAATGAATCAATTGCTTCCATTGATTCATTGTACTACGAAGGAACCCCAAAGTAAATACTTTCCTTAAAGGTTCCTTATGTAGAATCAATCTCCGTCAGACATTCCGGCGGCAATTTTCTGGAGCGGAGACATGTTCGCCGCGTCCTGATCGCCACCACGATCGCCTCCTTGGTTACGATTGTCGCCGCCACCGGCGCCTCCACCCTTAGAGACTTCGAAAAGGTGCTCTGCGGACGTCTTCAAGCCGCCAAGCCATTCTGCAGGGCTCAGAGGATTGGTTCCGTCCTTGCCATAGATGACGTTGCCTTTGTCGTCGTGGGCGACTGCTTTACCGTCAACTACCTTGAAGGTCCTGTTGGCGCGTAAAACGACGTCCTCGAGAGCTCCAGGGCGCACTTTTGCTTCCACGGCGGCATTTCGAACTGCCCCGTCGATCAGGAGACCATCGAGCTGCGATTTGAGCTCGTTGTTGTTCCCTGTAAGCGCGTTGACCTGATTTTGGTGCTCTTCACGCATCTTTTGGGTCCTTTCGGCGACAATATCGTCGACCTTGTCCATCGTGATGCGCTTTTTACCGTCATCGAGTGCGGCTTTGTCCATCAGCTCCTGGTATTTCTCCAGGTCGATGTTGCCGTACTTCTTCTCCATCTCTTCGACCTGCTGTCGAAGCTGGATGTTATTGTCGCGGAATTCATCTACCTTGTTCTTCGAGACTGCTCCCTCGACATCCAGGTAGTATTTTCCGTCCGTGTGCTTTTCGTACAACCCATGTTGCGCTTCTTCGACGCCCTCCAGGTTGTCCAGTACAAACTTCAGTGCCATGATTAGGTTTCCTCATCCTCGTTTTCGTTATCGCCGTTATTGTCGTTGCCCTGTTCATTACCTGCGCCAGACTCGAATTCTCCGTCCTTACGCGGACCTGGAACGCTCTTATCGACCGTCCGATCCATGGTGTCTGTCTGCATCATATCACCTCTCTGGAGATTGAATATGAGCGTTTCTTCGTTAATCGCACCCTCGCTGAAGGCCTTGACGAGCTCCTTGAGCTCTGCCGCAGGCAATCTCGGATCAAGGAAGTGCTTATTGAAGGTAATCTTAACCGGAGGTCCACCGATACCTTCCATTTCCTTGATCATGTTGTAATGGCGATTAAAGCCATTTTCAACGACCTCTGCGATTCGCGTCATGTTGGCGGCGTCGCTAGAGTGACGGATGCGTACGTTGTCAGGAGACTCACTACCACGACTAGAAGTATCCATAAGCCGAGTAGAAAATATAGCCATCTGGTCGGATTTCTCCTTGAGAGCTTTCTCAAGGGATTGCAGACCTTGTCCAGTAAACTCAAGATAATACGCCTTGGCCTGGTGAGGTGGTAGTACCCATGCCTGTTCTGATCCGACACGAAGCGGGTCATCTGACTCGACTCCAGTGACTACAGGCACAGGTAACGCTGTAAAATGCCTCCCATGTTCGAGGTCCGCGCTGCTTCGATAGTGAGATAGATTGACGTCCACGATATCGAGCATGGGAGGCTTGACCAACTCAGTGTTGATCCCTTCAGAGGTGAAGAAGGTGAACGGAATGATGTCGATGCGCTCTCCACGAACCGTGGGCTCAATGACAGCGCGTCGATTAAGTGATCCGAGCGAAGCATCAGCCGTAGAGCGTCTCCAGACCTCACCGGCATAATAACCGTCTTGGTCAATTCTCAAGAGACGATACTCGATGTAACGACTGATGAAATGAATCGTATTCGGCTGAGGCCAGAACTTCTCTTCCGCCAGGACTAGCATCTCGAGATTTCGCATCGCTGGATTCGTATTCCAGTTCAAGATGTTCTCGGCGATATATGGGACTGTATACGCGCGTCCGCCCGCCTGGGGGTAATCAATAAGGAGTCCCGTGCGACCGTTGGAGACGATTTCTTCGATCACCCAGCGCGAAAGCTCGAAGAAAGAGGTCCCTTGATTATCGATATCCTCGAAATAAGGCCTCATTTCGTCCGGCGCCTCGATCGTCGGCTCACGAGCTGTCATGAGCCCGACAATAGCCTTCAAGGTCCTGTCGGCTACCGAGAAGAACAGGGCGCGCTTCAAATACGCGTTATACTCGTCATTTGACTGCCCAGTAAGCCTCGGGAGATACTCAGTGCGCTTCTCCTTGACCGCATCACTTCCATCGATACAGTCTCGGATTCTCCTCCACTTCTTGTGCCACCGATCGTAGTCGGGATGGCGAAGAGTGGTCTCCTGGATGATATTCGCGCCCGGAGTGCCTGTTCCGTAAATATCTTGTACGTTGACAGCCATTTAGAGTCCTATAACCTGTTTCAGTACGACTTTTTGAGCCAATTTCAGCACTCGGTACCTGAGAATGTCTACTAGGTGATCTTCGAGATGCGTGTCAATGTCCTCAATCTTTTTGTCGTCTCTCTGTTGCATTGGGATAGTTCTTATCAAATGCGGACAATTGCTGAAGAAGTAGAGATGCTTAAGATCTGGGTCTTGGACCGCCGTAGCTCTCATCATCTGTCTTATAAGCTGCCACCCATGTACTCGTGAGCCTGGTGACTTATCCGATTTGGTAAAATATATCCCCTCGTTCTCAAACTGGTCCGCGATACTATCGCTCGACGTGTCTGTTGTCCATATCGAGGCATCCGCAGGACCGGCCTTGATGACTCGATTCGGCCAGCATTCTTTCTCAAATGCCTTCATTCTCCGTGCTTGCTCGTCTGGGAAGAGCCTTAATCCTTCTCTCTTCTCATTGGCAAAATACAATTCGCCTACGACGAAGAGTGAGCCTCGGGGAACGACTCTCTCAACGCCGTCGGCATCCTCGAATGGCGAACCATCCGATTCGGCGAAATACAGGTTTCCGCCAGGAGCGCTCGAGCCCCAGTCATGAGCTCGATCGATTTTCCACGCTTTTGGTATCACAAAGGGACGAATCACTTGGAGTTCAGGCGCCCAAACGTCTGAGAACATTCCTTTCATCATGATATTCCAGTCACCTGACAACATAGCGTCAACCAATGCTGAGTCGCCCAATCCCCGAAGTCGGTCGGCATAGCCGGGGTCGCTCTTGGTCAACGTGTAGTTATCAGCCAGTTTGGCCGGAATATACCTTCGTTGCATACCTCCATCTGTCGCCGGAGCAGTCCATATATCCTCGCCATGATCGACGAAGTTGGTCTTGAAGTAATCATGTCCTACACCGCCCGGGTTACTACAGTACAAGATTCGTGGAAACATGTGCTTATACTGCGCTGGAACCTCCAGCCCACCCAGCCTAACACGAGATCTGATGAACCTCACCATCTCTTCGGTAAAGTGAGTCGCCTCATCGATGCCTAAAAATCCAATCTGCGCGCCCTGATGAGTCATGATGTCAGTCTCCCACTGCGAATGAGCCAACTGGATGATCGACCCATTATCAAACTCGAACAGGTAATTAGATTTATCCCAACGGACCTTCTTGGCCTTTATCCAGTCCTTGAGCATCTCCGGATACCCACCCGGCGTATAGATGTGATTACTTACTAACTCCTTAAACGTGCGTCGAAAAATGTACGTGATCAGGCCTGGAACCCACACACTGTACACAATGGAAGCCACGCGTAACAAATGTGACTTCCCTCCACCTGCAGCACCTCCGTAGAGGTTCTCTGTGGCCGCTGACATCAAAGCGGCTTGTTGTCTTGGCCACAGCCTTAATTCCATTACGCTGCTTTCCTATATTCCTCTATTCGTTCAATCGCCTCCTGCGAACCGTACTTCTTGACCATTCGCTCCACGTGACTTTTGTCCGTAGCTCGTTTAAGCCAATCAGTCGACTCGTTAACACTCGGGTCTTTACCACGAATGATTGCATAAGCAATTAACGAACGACGAGCCTCATCACGCACAACCGTACGGCGGTGGTGTTGAAGCTCCCATTTCTCCATTCCATGAACCTTCCGCTCCTCTGATCGGATGATTCGTGCTTCTTCGGCGAGATTCTTAATCTTCACCTTAAGATGACGTCTTTTATCCACGATGTCTCTCCTTTTGGTAATAGGGTATACGAATAACATATTACCTATCAGGAGGACCTCGTACATATCTACAAGTAGTAAGCCATCATCTTTCTCCAACTGGAGGTTCTGGAGGGAGTCGAACCCTCAATCACAGGTTTAGAAGCCTGCTAGTCCCCACGGTCACAGAACCTATTTCTTACGTTTGCCTCGCTTATTCTTCGAGGCGTGAATTGCCTGTCCTTGCTTAACGGCATCCTCACGGCGCTTGTAGACTTTCCCACTCGTACCGTAACGATAACCGCCCTTAACCTTCTGAACTGGCATCAACCGCTCTCCGAGACGATCACCATGTGATTAGTGTCTTCTGAGTCGTCCAGGTAGAAATCAAAACAGGGTCTTACGACCCCGTTAATGAGAACGTCATGGCCCTTGAAGTCCAAAACGTCATATTCTTCTGTAGGCTCGACGAAGTAATGCCATCGGCCCTCGTCGTCTTGTTCACGACAAGTGCATGTGAACTCAAAGAGGTCCTCAGGAACCTGGTCAGAGGCTTGCTCCTCAGGCCCCTTAAAGTCCTCAGCGGATATACCGTTGAGTCCGTCTGTGCCTGGGTCGTCCTCAGGCAGGGTCAGCTTGGCCACTGGATTCCTCCGCCACCTGGACCTGAGTCTCAGCGACAGACTTGCCACCGACCACAAGGTCCTTGACGACGACTCGAGCGACGACCTCTTCTTTCGGTCCCAGTGAAGCGGCCTTCAGAGCCGGCGCACCTTCGCCGGTATCGACAATGAGGTAAGCCCTCATATCCGGCTGCTGTACGAGACGCTGAATTACGCGCTGTTCGCGATCGATGAAGGCGTTGCCCTGATCGTCAAAGAGTAGATACTGATTCACACCGGTCTCCCGTTATTGTTTTTCATCACACGAGACGGAGTGCCCTGTCCAGCCTTGGCGTTCTGACCAGGTTGAAGTCGGACCTGTCCGCTCGTCCTGCTGATAACGGGAGGCATCAGTGAGACATCGGTCGAGTTGCGTGGTCGCTTATCGACCATGGTCATGCCTGCACGACCAGTGTCTGCTTTGAGTGTTCCCATTATCCGCTCCGTTTCGTACCCGTCGAGTTCGTATTCCCTTCCGTGGGGATTCGACCCGAGCCCATGCCCGCACGAGACATATTGCCCATACGCGCGCCTGAAAGCGGACCAGCGCCGCCATCACCGATCATGTTCGGCGACGTGTTCGCCCCACCAGACCGACCCGTTGAAGGGCCCGTAGCCGGCATCTTGTCGTCCATGCTCGTCATTGCATCCTGATTGGACGGCTTGAACGACTGATTCTTCAGTGTACCCATTTTGATTGACCTCCTCAGTCAGTTAAGTCTAAAAACCTTCCAGCGAAGATTCCCTCACCGAGGGGCAGCTCTATAGTATAGAGGTCCTGCGCTGTGTCGAAATAGTTATCTCGAATGGCGTGTCCATGATTTCTCGCTACCTGCGTAATCTTATGGAGCGCGTCTGCCTCGTCTACGACCGGGTCGTCGATATGAGCGATTGCTATCGTCACCTCGTCGACCGTATTGTCAAGACGATGAGTCTTACGAGCCATCCATACAGCCATTAAGAGATAGCCTCCACACGTCCCTGTCCTAAGAACAGAGCGTCGTCAGAGGCATCGATCTCACCCGCATCGTTCCACTGCGCTGCAGTAGAGAAGTAACCGTCGGGGAGAGGGATGCCAGCGGCGCGAGCAGCTGCAGTCGCAGCCGCAAGTACACTCGCCTCATTATCAGCGAGATTGTCGCGGTTGATGATACACGATGTAATACCGTCGATGATGTTGTCGTTCTTCTCGTTGACTTCACGTCTAACGATCCATACAGTTGCAGCCATTACCCTACCTTAGCCTCCCCAAGTTCAAGATTCATAAGTACTTCGTCAACCGGCAACACTTCCTGTCCCTGGGACTCAAGGGCCGGGGTATCAGGTGCCGGTGGAATCTCCTCGAAGTCTCCCTCGAAGATGACTTTGAGTTCCTCATCGCCGGGCCGATGCTGCGACACCTCGACGCTCTTAAGCTTAGGCTCGACGAACTCTGACAGCACTTTGTGGCAGTCGAACTCGAGTCGCTCGTCATCCGTCGAATGGGCGATCTTCGCGACGCCTATTAACGGATGATAGCTCGGGAACTGCTCCTGGAGCAGCGCGAGGACTTTATCCCCTTGTTTTAGCGTCTTTGATAGCATCGAATGGAACCCTCCATTCTGACATTGTACTGCATTGGATCCCATATGTAAACTGTTTCCTTAAAGGTTCCTTATACGTGTTAACAACGTGTTCGTAAGGTGTTCGTAACTTACTGGAAAATCTCAGAATACGAGGCAACGTCGGCCCGTCGGCGCCTCGGCGCAGGTATGCGAGCCTTGAGCCATTGGTGAGCTCTCTACTGTTGTCCGCGCGCGTAGGTATACCTAGAACGTTCTGAACGGAGAATAGTAGGTTAACGTGGGAATATGAGTGCCAGCGGTGGAAATTCCGAGTCAACAGGCCCCTGCGTCCGAGCCGGTTTATGCCCCCCAAGTAAAACGTTATGTCAAACCCATAAGCGGCTGATTTTTAACGAGAAACACAAGTTGCGCGATTGGGGAAATCGCGCAACTTGTAATTTGACATTTTCGATTATTTTTTCGTTTTCACATTATGAAAACGTGCGATGGCCATCAGAGTATCGTTGAGCTCGTCGGCCGGTGATTTGACATTATCTACGAGCTCGAGATTGGCCACATATTCGGATCGTGATTCGCGGCGATTCTCGATCGGGTTTTCTGTCATCGTTTTCCGTTTCATGATTTTCTCCAGTTGGTGTGCTCAATTATCATTCTACCGAAGAGAGCTGAGATGTACACTGCCTTTTTACATAATTCACGATTTAATTGAGTTGACGACTTAATGATAATGATTGTCATTCTCATATAGTTGGCACGCTTTTTTCCGATCGGATTCTCGAATTAGTTTCAAATGTAACTATTTTTCCCGGAAATTTCCATGCCAAAGCCACTAATGATAATGATTATCACTTCCGTTTTGTTACAATTTTGCTTAAAGAAAGTGTGTACATCTCATATCAGATCGGTAGAATGATAATTGTGAGTTGATACTCACACGTTCTTTAACATCACTGGAGACAATCATGTCTAACGAAGCAAAAGCAGTTGCACCTGCAACTATCGAAGCACTCAGCCCGAAAGCTACACAAGCTGAGATCGTAGCCACTCTGAACGCCGTGATCGAGAAGCTGAATTCGATCAAAGTTCGAGATCGCGGACCGAAGAGCGAGCGCAGCATGACCGATGAAGACGCCTTCCGCGTGAAATTCGGTGATCTGAAGACTGAGAGCCACAAAGTGGCCGCAGCTGAGCTCGGGTTGTCCTACGGCCAAGTTTACTCGGCCAGGGGCGGCTACACCTTCACCCACATCGATAAGAACTGGAAAGCCTAGTTCGAACCAGCGGCGGCCTTCGGGCCGCCGCGCCTTCCAACCGATTTTCCAGGAGTTTACCGATATGGAAATCTTTACCACGCTGTACTCGATCTTTTGCCTGATCATCGTCCTTCCGTTCTTGCTCCTCGCGACCAAGATCGATTTCGACTGATCGGAAAAAAGCGTTCCAACCGGCGGCACCCAGTGTCGCCGGTTTTTTCTGTCGAAAAACCGTACATTATGTCAAGTCGGTAAATTTTACGAGTTAGTGATAATGATTGTCATTCTCATTCGGCGTGTAAGTTGTTGATTCCCCCGGCGCAGCCCTTACACGGGGCCTCCCTGCCGAGGCGCGTCTGGGCGCATCTGGGAGCTCTGGGCGCAACGCCCAGCTAAAACGCTAGCCCTGCAGAAACGGAAACGACAATCATTATCACCTTGATTGTCATTCTCAATAACATGGGTTATGTCAAGTCGGTAAATTTCACCTGAAACTACCCGCCCCGGGCGTTATGTCAAGAAGGTCCACCGAAGGTCCTTATGTCAAGTTGGCATGGTTTTTTCCGAAGGTCGAAGTTGCACGTTATGTCAAGTCGGTAAATAAACCCTTATTCCAAATTGATATAAGGTTTTTTAATTATTATGTCAAAAAGCGGTGTACTTCCCGGGCCAGGTCGGTAGAATATAATTGAGACTCGGGATAGGCCCGGGTCCACACAAGGAGACGATTATGTCAACTCAGAAGAAGTTCACCCTGGAAGAAGCCCTTGCCCGGATCGAGGCCCTGGAGGAAAAGGTCCAGGAACTGAAACCTCGAGACAGAGGTCCAAGGTCCACACGTGCCATGACCGAAGAGGATGCCGCAAGGGTCAAATTCGGGGACCTGGCGGGCGCTGGACATAAAGAGGCCGCCAAGGAACTTGGCCTTAGTTATGGTCAAGTGTATTCCTGCCGCGGGGGCTACACATTTACCCATGTGGTAAAAGATAAGTAGGAGGAACCCCACCGGGGCGGGCCGCAAGGCCCGCCCTTTTTTAGTGTCCGGTACATTATGTCAAGTCGGTAAATTTTTGCAATCTTCCCCTGCCCCTGAGGGGGAGGAGCCCGAAGGTCCAGAAGGTCCATTCTCCTCGCTCCGCGCCTCGCCGAAGGTCCACAATCCGCCGGGCCGGGGTGCCGAAGGTCCACCAGTCGGCGGCCCGCGCTCTTCCTGCCTTCCCCCGCCCCTGCGGGGCGAGGCCGAAGGTCCAACGTTCCTCCCGTCCGACGGACAAAAGACTCAGCCCCAGGAAGGCGGGGCGCCGGCGACCGAAGGTCCACCTCCGTTGATGCTCGGCACGTCGGCGCCCCGGCCCCCGGTGCTCAGATGTTTTGCCCTCCTCGGGCTCTGCTGGAGCGCTGGTCTCAGCCAGAGAGGTCGTCGTTGTCGGCCGATCTTCAATTGGATTCTACATCTACATTAGA
Source organism: Acidimicrobiia bacterium (assembly GCA_030066715.1). Classification (GTDB taxonomy): domain Bacteria; phylum Actinomycetota; class Acidimicrobiia; order Spongiisociales; family UBA5794; genus JAAETI01. The sequence goes on along the minus strand of JASJBC010000013.1, from coordinate 9,568 downwards.
AAAACCTATTATATACTCTACTATATACCCCCCTTCTACCATTGTAGATATAGAAGATAAGGTAGAATCCTATATAAATGAACTACTTGTGGGTCTTCCATTGATCTACGATCTTCCATTGGGAGCTACAGATTAGGCTGGCGGCATTAAAATTGGGGCCGGGGCGCCGGCGTGCCGTCGTGACGATCTACAATGAAGATACCACTGTGACCTACGATCTTCTAGATCTACAACGAGGATGTAGATCGGTGAAGACCTACAGATGTGCACCCGTATGTAGATCGTGTAGATCTCTTATTGTAGATGCAGAAGATCGGGCACCAGCAGGGAGGCTGGCTGCATAAAAAGAGGGCCAGATCGGCCCTCAGGGTAGGGTACGACTGTCGCGCGATCTATATCTCTATCAGCTCGGCATCGAAGAGAGGAGCCACCTTCTCCATGGCGCTGCGGCCGCACGTGGTCATGTCGCGACCGGTCGTGATAAAGACGTGCTCGAGGAAGTTCTTAATGGCTAGAGCCTCGTCCTCAGACAGTTCGACCTGTCTTGGCGAGCCTTGACTGTTTTGGACCGTCACTAGGGTTGACATGATCTTTCTCCTTGGGCTTGAGTGCTTCGAGAAGGCGGAGGGCCAGGGATGCGTCGTGTTTGACTGCGATGGCTAAGAGGTCATGATCCATCCCACTCGACCTCCATGGTAGCGGGCTCGATGCCGATGTCGGTGAGAGCCGATCCGATGATTTCCTCGACGATGAGCTCGCATTCGTGCGTAGTCTCGTCCTTACAGATGACGTCATCTTCGGAGTCCTTGAGTGTCACAGTACCATTGTCGTTGGTGATGTGACCCAATTCGATCTTGATTGTGATCTTCATTAGGCGTTATCCTCCATCCATTGGTCGAATAGCTTTATGGCGCCTGCTTCGGTCGTCCATACACGATCTTTGATCATCGTGGTCGCGTGATTTTCATGAACCTTGTACGTTTGGAACGACGCGAGGAACGTGAACACACCGCGAGATCGCTCGGTGTAGGTCACTACCAGGCCGGCCGTATCGTTGATTACCGCGTGGCGGATTACTGTGGGGCTGCTCACATCACGTCCTCCGGGTTGGCACCATTTCTGATGGCTTGCTTAACGTCTTCGGGAATGCATTGGCAGTCGAGACCTCGCTCCCAGTACTCGTGGCACATCTCGGTGTGCGTGCTGGGCGGGTCGTCGCAGGTGCACGGTGCTCCGTGCTCGACCATTTCGGGATCGTTGTGGTAGCAGTCGTGCTTGTGATCCACCTCGTCAACCCAGTAGGCCAGGTCAGGGTGGTTTTTCGGATCGTCGTTGAGCTCTTCGCACTTGGCGTCCGCTTGATCTTTGTCATCGAACGTCTCGATGAGCTGACCATCCAGTTCGGGGTCGCCCGTCATGCTTCCCCATATCTCATAGTACTTCTTACTCATGGCTTAATCTCCAGTGATTCGTGGTTAACTTCTCCACTATGATATTATACCACGAATTATCAACAACGTGTGATGTTCCTCAATCGATGACCCAACGGGAATACTCTTTTCTATCGGGCGCGTGTGCGCGCGTACCATAGGATAGCCAGAATGTACACATGTTCCCAACGGGAGGCTGGCTGCATAAAAACGAGGGGCCGGCGTGCCGACCCCTCACAGTTACGCCGATTATTGTTGTGGGCTTCTACGTCCCTTATTCGGCGACTCCGCCATGAGTACGATATGCGAGATGCCCAAAGGTCCAGCTAGGGCAAGTGCGCAAAGGTCCATTAGCTATGACGATTCACGCGAGCTCGTTCGCCATAGACGGGATATTGATTGACGAGGTCGGGATGATAGCACTCCCGATTGATCGTGTCGACCATCTCAGGGTCGCGATCCTTGATCTTCTCGATGAACGTCGCTATGTCTTGACCACAGTGATCTTTATAGCCGACCCATATCTGTGATCCGCGAATGTTCATGTCGTCGAGATCGAGGAGCCGAAAGAGGCCGTCCATTGGGTCCACTTCCATGATCTTCATCATGACTGTAAGACCGCCCGGATTACCCTCGGCCATCTTGACGATCACGTCCTTAAGGTTATCCTTAAGGTCTATCTTTTCACGAGCCATTGCTATCTCCTGTCGAATTGAGCGATGACGGCGATGCGGGGCCGGGTGCCGAAGACTCGGAGCACCCCGTGCTCTTCCTGTCCGCCGATGATGAGCCCGTGACCAGGCACTGGCTCCGTTATTTCACCCTCCAGGACATTGGCTCCACCCGATTCAGGCGCCTGGATAATGAGTGATATCGTGGTAAGGTCGTTGTTATGTCGATGCGGGAACCCATGACAGTATCTTGGGTCCTTAAGTGACACACTGTCGAGACGCCAGATACCGACGTACCTCGAGATGATCTGGATCTCGAAGTCGTAGAGACTCTGGATGAAGTCGGTGAAGGGCTGATGCTTGACCCACTCGTCGGGGGAGTCGTCGAGACAGAAGGCCGTCATGCCATTTGGCTCGTACTTCGACTCCGCCCAGTCCAGGTCTATCTGGTCGTAATCTTCCCAGATGACCAGACGGGTGTCTGGTAGCGTAATCACGGATTCATCACCATCTCTCGATAAAGGTGCCACACAAAGGTCCCAGCAATGCCGGCTTTGTGTACACACGAAGCGATCCACACTTGATCGTCAGGAATCTGATGACCAGTGCCGAAGACCTCGTAGAGTATATCGCCCTCTTCGTCGACGTTCTCTGGCAGGACCTCATACCATACACAAAGGTCCCGATGTCCGTCCGAGTCGAAGAGAATAGGTCTCGCGTTGAACGGGAGCCTGAACGATTCTCCGAGAGGCACGGATTTCTTGTGCACTGTCTTCACAGGCGTTCTCCTGGCCGAACGATCTTAATCAGATCGAGGGCTGGCTTGGGGCCGTAGATGATCTTGTACTTCAAGAGTCCTCTGGTCGACCATGAATACACGTCTTGTAGGGCGTGCTTGCCTATCCGGTTGTAGGGGTCGGTCCCCTTTAGAGCCCAATACATGGCGGAGCACCTCGTAAGTCAGTCTTCCGATGAAGACCATCGCCGCTGCAAGGACGAACATCAGTGATAGCGCGGATATGGCTATCAAGAAAATGAACACATCTTCGATGATCATACCTCACCTTCCTTGTGGCGCTCAGTGTAGGCGTGAAACATCTCCTTCAACACCTTTAGAACATCTCCCTCGGATCGGACACCATCCGGCTCGATCCAATAGACGTCACTGTTCCCGTGAGGGAAGTCGTCGTCAGGGAGGACCAAACACATGTCATCGTCAAAGACGTGAATGTGGTCGTAGCTGTGCGGAATCTTGTGCTCGTAGAGCCAAGCATGAGCATCCGCGTTCTTCAAGCACGTGCCCGAGTCGATGAACTGAATCGGATTCATGGTCTTAACATCGGGGGGCCGAATCGCCTCGAACAACGAGTCAAGCATACTCAGGTCTTGCCTGAATGTGTCGATGTCATCTCGCTGGGTCATGTCGATAACAGCTGCCCCAGGAAAAGCTTTCCGCAGCAGGCCAGGTATGTCGAGGTCAATGTCTGACTCCTCGACCTCCGGCCGATCCTCGCCGATTACACCGGCTGAGATCATAGCGTCGGCCGTATCCTTTGCGGACTTGAGCCTATCCACCTGTGTATTGACAAAGACGCCAATAGTAGTGAGATAGTCGAGTTTGTCCGCGAAGGAGAGATGACCATGATCGAGGTCACGATTAATCATTGTGACAACGAAGTCAGCCATCTCCTCCTTTGTGACTTTAGTGTCTTTCATGGCAGGTCCTCTGGCGGATAGAACGGGCGTACAAGCCACATTACAAACGGACGTCCGTACTTCTTGTACGGGTCCACCTCGAATCGTCCACAGTCTGAGAGCCAGGGATTCCAGATGTAGGCATGCCCATCATCTGTCTCGAATCCATCTGCGGGCGTCTCACCCGACTCTTCCCAGATCTCGGAACTTTTGGCAGCACGTTGCTTGCCGAGGTCTTCGATGTGACCCCATGTCTCGTTGGCGTTCATTCCTCTTCGCCGACGTGCCGTCCGTGCGTGCGCTCGTATTCAGCGATGCCTCGGCTGGCGTATTGGATGTATGCGGTATCCCCGATCTCATCCATCTTGGCTCGGGCCGCTTTGATGTCGTTGGTGCGGAGCTGGATTCGTCCGCGGTACATTACTGCGTATCTCATGGCAAAGTCCTCTGGTAATGTTTTGCGTGAACTGTTGTACACCATTATATTCTACCTCGGGATAGCCGGAATGTACACCGGTTCCTCAATCGATACTCCCGTTACGGACGTATTTGTCTATCATGTCCGCTGTGTATGGACTATAGAGCGACGTATTGTCTTGAAGCCATACTTTGACCTCGTGACGAATTTGGCCTGGAGGAAACTTACCAATTACTTCCCCAGCCGCTGTAGCCAGGTCCTTCAGGAACTTGTCACCAAGCTCGACGAGTTTCTCGTATTCGGCCTCTGTCATTCTCGTGCCTCAATCAATGATTCCAAAGTAATGCCGCTTCTCAGCATCAGTCCAATCCTTCATTGGCTTGACTACCGCGCCGTAAGAGCCAGAGCAGGTACAGCCCGCATAATTCTGGCCGGGATACTTCTTATGGAACTCGCACACATGGCGCGTAGTCACGGTCTTCATTGGCGGTTGCCTTATCAGCATGTCAAAACCTCCAAAGGTCCAGTGCTCAAAGGTCCACTATCGACGACTGAACTCGGCGCCGATGATCTCGAGTTCGAAGACTGTCGGGAAGTATTGTTCCTCGTCATCTGGACTCTCTTCTCGAGCTACGAACACACGACCAGTAGAGCTGATCTTGTGAGGAGCACGCCATCCACGAAGAATGTATCTCTCACCTTGACTGCTCGTGAGGACATCACCAATCTTGACATCCTCGTCTGTGTCTTTTCGTACTAATCTTCCGGCGGACATGATTCCTCCATCTCATGAAGGTCCTGGACGAACTCAGCGATTCGATGCCCAGCAGAGATTGAGTCGCTGACGTTCACCTCGATGATCTCAGTGACCTCAGCTGTCTCCGCCTTCGACACCACTACTCGTATCTTTTCCAAGAACCTGTTCCTCGTAAGCTTGATTAACCTTGGCTCGTACCTCGGCGGCCTTCTTCCAAGCAGGAAACTTGTTCGTCTTCCGCTTGTACCTGGCTGCCTTAGCATAGAGCCGCCCAACGATCGCCTGAAACTCGACGACCGATCCTTCAAGTTCACCAACCTTGAGTTGAACCTTAGCCTCATCAGATGTGGACTTGATATCGAAGATGTCAAAGCTCTTCGTCATCTTCTACCTTCTCTCCGTAGAACCTCGCTTCCGGCTTTATCCGAAAGAGAGGGTAAAGCATTAGTACTCCAAACCATATTGCCCAGAGTACCTCGATAATATCTTTGTGTTCCATGGCAGACTCCAACAGTAAATTTGTCCACTGTTATATTCTACCACGAGTAAGCCTGAATGTATACTGATTCCTTATTCAACGCAATCGTGTACGAAGCACCTCAAGAACATCATGGTAGCCTCTGAAATACTCACCAATAGTGATAATGTGGTAGAATTCATGGCCATAGCAATGCTCTGGTCGGTTCACGAATACGAACTTGCCCTTGTCTATGCCGTTGACGCTTCCGTAGTTAAGCCAATCATCGAAGAATCGACGACTATGGCAGACTACGGCGATGGGCTTACGCCGCTCCAGCTTGATTGTTTTCGTCTCGCCCATAATCACATCCCTCCATACGGGACAGCGCATCTCTACTATTCTCCATCAGTATATACTACTACTGAACGTTATTAACGGAGTTTAGCTGACTACAACGATATCACAGTCGTGTTATCTGGCAGGTCCTCTATCTCTCCGGACGCGACAGCAGCTAGCTGCCGCATAAATTCTATGGCCTTGGCGACGTTCTCGCGCTTATTATACCAGCGATTGAGCCCCGAAGTATGAGGCATGTAAGCCGCTCTCGTGTTCTTCTGAACTTTACTGAACTGGAGCGGTCTCGCAGTACTTGGTAGCCCGAAGGCGTTAGCCACCTCTCGGCCAAGACATATGATATAGGTGTTGATGTATCGAGTATCGATGCCAGCGAGTATACGTCGAGCCTTACCGCGGGCCGTCACGGCGTCACGCGGGTCAGTCATCTCGAAGAGATTTCGTCTGTCGAAACTCTGTACGTATCTCACCTTAGTGAGCCCTGACATGAGCCAGAGCTTTTGTCCAGACGAGTTATGTATATCTGGCTGTAACGGCGTCTTACCGTAGGGATCATCTATCCCGACAATCATGACTTTGGCCATTAGTCCCAATACTCTCCGTCTGGGTCAACGATTTTAGGAAATTCTTGGTTAAAGACCCAATGTAGCAGCGTAGCTTCCTTGAGAGGCATATACGTGCTAAAAACGTTGACTTCACCATTCTTATACTTGACCACAGTGGCGATGTTCTCGATCTCGTCAGCATTCTCCATGAGCATGCCGCAGAAGGCTGGGGCCGAAGTTTTCTGTCCTGGGATCGTTATTATTTTTCTTTTATCGCTCATCGTGTGCTTCCTTAGCAAGAGCCCGTAGCTTACGCCATTGATGGTCCGAGAATATCTCGTCACCGCTGTACTTGGTTCGTAAAGCATCGTCCGTATAGTCGATACCTTCGTGGTCGCCTATATGACGAATGTACTTCTTGAGGAGCTCGATTAGCTGGCCCTCACGTTTGACCGATTTACGATGTTCCCGTATGAGTCGTTTCTTGGCACGCCGAAGGTCCTTAACTTCGAGCCTTAGCTCTCGCTCACTCATCTTGTCTGGGTTTTTCGGTGGAAACTCTCTCAAAAGTTACACTCCAATCCGCAAGAAGCACAAACCCATTGTTCACACTCCTTACCTTCATTATCCCAGTAATAGTACTTGAACTCGAGGTCAATGTCCTTACATGCCGGACACTCCATCGGGCTCATCTCCTCAGCATTTGGGCGGGAGCGGGAGTCTGAGTCTTCGGGTGGTTTCGCTGAAATTATCGGCGGTTGCTTGGCCATAACGAGTTCCGTACGAATCCAGTTTCGAGATACCGTGGCTTCTTATCACGCTTAGCTTGAGCTGCCTTGATCTCCTTACGCTGACGCTCAGCGATTTCACGTGACTCCAAAATCTTGCTAACATCTTCATTACGATTGCTCATAGTCCTCTGGCAGCAGTTGAAAGCATGCCACGAGATTAGAGCGCTTGAACATGAAGGTCCGTTCACCGATATGCACGGTGATATGAGAAGAGTCATTGTACACCTCTCGATGTGTTGCCTCGAAGGTGCTAGTCATCCTCTCGAATTGACACGTGTACATGTCTTGGCTATACTCGTGGTATACATCGTTAAGACCCCAGCCAACTATCATGGCCGTCACGATGATTAAAACCAAGTAGAGTTTTCTCATCATAGTATATTCTACCACGAACAACCATCAATGTACACAGAATCCCAAAGTGGGGGCCGAAGCCCCCACATGCTTGGGTGAAGCAGGCACACTATAGCCCGTGTGCCAGGGGACAGGGCTTGGTTAGCCTTCGAGCATCGCATCCAGGTCGGACTCGTCGCCTGCACCCTCGTCGGACTCTTCGGCTTCCTCAGCCGTCTTGCCGCGAGGCTTGCGATCTGCCTTCCGGACACCCGCGAGCTGCGAATCACCCTCGTGCGTGGGGACACCTCCGAGAGCCGCCGTAGCGTTCTCGATCAGCTCTTCGCGATCGTCCTCAGCGACGGTGCTGTTCTCGGCGTTGACCGATGCCGTGAAGCGGTCGACTGCTTCCTGGACTTCGTCGGCCGTGAAGGACAGCTCTTCCGTCACGTACTTGAAGTTGCGATCTTTCCGGATGTCGTTGACCTTGCCGGGCGTGGTTGCGAACTTGCGAGCTACCTCGCCGTCCTTCGCCTCACCTGACTGGAACTTGATCGCGTAAACGAGAGCCGCATGCATGCGACCGCGAGCGATGCCAGCTGCCGGACCAGACGGTGCCGGAGTAGCTTCGGTGTTGTTGCCATTCTCTTCTGACATGATTTAATCACCTCTGTTGCTTTCGTGTAACATGGCAAACAGTATTATGAATGCCACCATGAGTAGGCCGATCTGATAAGCCAAATAGGCCGCTAGCCCGATCGCCAAGGAGACTAGCACAAACGTTATTATCCGTTCAATTCGGTGCCTCCTTTTCAATCGATAAGTATATTCTACTGCAGCTAGCAGTAGATGTAAACTGGTTCCCAAGGGGACTTTGTAGGATCATAGACGGTCGTCGTACTCTGGAAACTCATAATCCGGAATTACATAATCACACTCTGGGCAGAAGTAGCACTCACCAAGGCCAACGTCCAGCTCTGATGGCTGATACTCGAGCTTTATGTCACAGTGTGGACAATTCGGAATGTTTAGTCCCATCGGTACCCCATGGTTATGAAGTCTTGTCCCCAATTGGCGCCCTCTAAGCCAGCATTGCTGAGGTGCGTCCACGTGAGGCTGAATCGGTCGACCCTGAAGCCTACGGCCGTCAGGAACGAGTAGTTGGAAGAAAGTATGTTGCCCTGTTTCTCTTGCAGAGTCAAGCCCATTGTAAATAGAGGCCTGAAGGTCCTTCCTTCTCTGAATTCGTGTGTGAATGTGCCTTGTAGAAAGGCGTATGAGTCGACCTCGAGTTTACGGTCGGGTCGTTCATAGCACCACTCGCCATCATAGCCAGTGTCTATCGTGTAGTCGAAGCAGTCCTTGCCGCCATCGATCTTCACTGATTGGCTAGAAATGTAGCCAAGACCGATGCGGAAGCTGCTGCCATAAGAAATCAGGGCCGCCGTGCCGTCGGACGACTGGAAGGAATTGGCAAAAGTAGTGCCAAGGTCCAGTTGGAACGTGTCCTCAGCATTAGCGGTGCCACACGCCAGAAGCACTGCGGCGGCTATTGCTGTGCGTTTCATTGACTCACTCCTTTTTGTGAATCACCGTAGGCGGATAGCCTTCGGGGTATGAGATATTCATACCAAATTCGTCGAGCCTGGACTTGAGTTCACCTTTGTCATAGCACACGTAGATCATGTGCGAGCCGGCCTTAAGGTCCCGAAGGTTGCGGCCAGCTATACCTCGAAGGTTCTTCCAAGCGTCATCGATCGAGTCGCCCTTAGCCCAGTAGTTGGGCACGACGATCATGATCTTTGTCTCAACACCCTTTTCAATCATACATCACCCCGTGATGTTAAAAATTCATGCCCCGTCAAGAACGTCAGCCACGAGGTCTTCGGCTGAACAGGTTACAGCCTTCGGCTTCCGTCTGCGATCGTATTTAGAAGCGATATGCCAAGGATCAAGCCGCAGATACACCCTAGTCCACTTACGACAGACCAATCGGACCCTTAAGTTTTCGTCTGTGGGTCATTAGACAACGCTGGAGACGTTCTCGGCCTGTCAATTCTTGATATAAGGGAGCGTTCCTCATATCAAACGCCCGGACCCAGGCGGTCCACTTC
>JASJBC010000152.1 GCA_030066715.1 Acidimicrobiia bacterium | reverse complement strand
GCGGTCGCCGGTGGCGCCGTCTTCCTACCCCGGTTGGCCCGGGCGGCTGCCGCGGTCGACAGAGGAGGGCTCGAGTGGTACGTGGGGATCCCCGGATCAGTCGGCGGCGCCGTTGTGATGAATGCGGGCGGGCATGGCTCCGACACGGCGGAATGCCTGATCACCGCCACGATCTACGACATGTCCACGGGGCGGACCACCGAGGAGACGCCGGCCGATCTGGACCTCGGGTATCGGCACAGCCGCCTTGACTCCAACCACGTCGTTGTCGGCGCTCGGTTTCGCACGATTGCCCGGTCTCGCCAGGAGTCGGAAGTGTTGATGCGGGAGATAACCGCTTGGCGCAAGGAGCACCAGCCGGGAGGCACCTTCAACGCGGGCAGTGTGTTCAAGAATCCGCCAGGCGACGCGGCCGGGCGTCTGATCGACATTCTCGGCCTGAAGGGTCTGCGTGTCGGCGGCGTGGCCGTCTCGGAGCGCCACGCCAACTTCTTCACCGCCGATGAGGGCGCGTGTGCCCAAGACGTCTTCGATCTGGTGCACGAAGTCCGGCGGCGGGTCCAGGAGGCCTCGGGGGTGACTCTCGAGCCCGAGGTCCGGTTCATGGGTGACTTCGGCGCATGACCGACGGTGTTGACCCCAGGCTGGCCCGGCGGCGGCGCGAGGTCCAAGAGGCGAGCGCCCGGCGCCGGCTGCGATGGATGATCGGACTTCTTGCGCTGGCGGTGATCGTCGGACTCGTCGTCGCAGTGTTCCAGTCATCCTGGTTTGCGGTCGACTCGATCACGATCGAGGGGGCCAGCCGCTCTCGAGCCGCACACATCGTGCGCACCGCCGGGGTCGAGGAGGGCGTCGCCATCGTCTCCGTCCGGGCGGGGGCGGTCGAAGAGGAACTGCGCCGCGATCCCTGGATCGCTGAGGCACAGGTGCGGGTCGTTTGGCCCAGATCTATCGAGGTCTTCGTGGTCGAGTACGTGCCGATCGCACGTGTCAAGAGCGGGGCTACGTGGTTGGTCACATCGACAGACGGCGCTGTGCTTGCGCGCGGACAGCGGATGGTGGAGCCCCTGGTCGACATAGAGGCGGGGGACCTGCAACCGGGGGAGGCGATCGACGATGACGTCGTACTCGCCGCGCTCGAGTTCGTGGCGGCGTTGCCTATCGAGCTCAAGAGCGAGCTGTCGGTCCGCAACTCCGACGAAGGTCTCGAGGCCACGGTCGGCGGCTTCCCCGTGATCCTGGGGGCGACGACCGACATGGCGCAGAAGGCCATCACCCTGGCCGTCCTCCTGGAGGAAGACATCCCCCCGGGAGCGGTCATCAACGTTGTTTCCCCGCTGCGACCGGCGGTCACCAACCCTCAACCTGAGGTTGAGACTTCCCAGGAAGTAACTACTGAAACAACGGGGTCGGGCTAAGGTTGAGGTTGAGACAGGAGTTTTGGAGATGGTGACGGAAGGAACAAACCCGCAGAACTACCTCGCCGTGATCAAAGTGGTGGGGGTCGGTGGTGGTGGAGTCAACGCCATCAACCGAATGATCGACGCCGGTATCCGCGGTGTCGAGTTCATCGCAATCAACACCGACGCACAGGCCCTCCTGATGTCGGACGCCGACGTCAAGCTGGACATTGGGCGGGATTCGACCCGCGGCCTCGGTGCCGGCGCTGATCCCGAGATCGGCCGGCAATCCGCTGAGGAGCACCGCGACGAGATCGAGGACGCCCTGATGGGCGCCGACATGGTCTTCATCACCGCCGGTGAGGGCGGTGGCACGGGAACCGGCGGCGCTCCCATCGTCGCTGAGGTGGCACGTTCGATCGGAGCCTTGACGGTTGGTGTCGTGACGCGGCCGTTTGGCTTCGAGGGACGGCGGCGATCGGTACAAGCCGAGCAAGGTATCCAATCGCTCAAAGAGGCGGTCGACACGCTCATCATCATCCCGAATGAGCGGCTGTTGGAGATCGCCGACGAGAGAACCGGCGTGCTCGAGGCGTTCGGGATGGCGGATCTGGTGCTGTCGAGCGGGGTGCGTGGCATCACGGACCTCATCACCACGCCGGGTCTCATCAACGTCGACTTTGCCGATGTCAAGACTGTGATGGCCGATGCCGGTTCCGCGGTGATGGGCATCGGCTCGTCAACCGGCGAGAACCGAGCGAGTCAAGCCGCCGACAAGGCAATCAGTTCACCGCTGTTGGAGACGTCGATGGAGGGGGCGCGCGGCGTGCTGCTGTCCATCTCCGGTCCCGAGGACATGACCCTGCACGAGATCTCGACGGCCGCCGGCATCATCGCCGAGCACTGTGACTCGGACGCCAACATCATCTTCGGTGCAGTGATTGACGACGCCCAGGGCAGCGAAATGAAGGTGACCGTGATTGCCGCCGGTTTCGACAGGGACAGGAGAACGGCGACGCGTTCCTCGTACCCCGAGTTCACGCCGCGCCCGTCGCGGCCGGAGCCTGAGGACGATCTCGACATCCCGGGTTTCGTCAGCGGATGATCAGGCCGCCAGGCTTCGCCGGCGCAGCATTCGGGACGGCAGCGGATGGAGACCTTCGTCGTGACCACGAAGCGCGGCAGCGCATCGCCGCCGACCTCGGTATCGCGACAGACTGGGCCTATCTCAACCAGGTTCACGGTGCGAGCGTGCTCGCAGCCGAACGCAGCGGGAACGCCGGCGACGGTGACGGCCTCGTGACGCACACTTCCGACATCCCCGTGATGGTTGCGACCGCAGACTGCGTCCCGGTGATCCTCGAGGGAACCGACGCGGCGGCCGTCGTCCACGCCGGCTGGCGGGGAGCTGCCGCCGGGGTGCTCGAAGCTGCGCTCGCCGTTCTCGACGCAGCCGGAGTAGATGTGCAGCGGGCGGCTATCGGACCCGCCATCGGTCCGTGCTGCTACGAGGTTGGCGTCGAGGTCGCCGAGCAGTTCCCGGAGTTCGTCGCAAAAACAACCTGGGGAACGACGAGCGTTGACATCCCCGGTTTCCTTGCCGGCAGACTCGAGGGCATCGAGGTTTGGCGCAGCGAGGAGTGTACGTTCACCTCCGTACGCATGAACTCGTGGCGGCGTGATCGAACGGAGCACAGACAGGTTGCAGTGGCATGGTTGCCCAACAACTAGAGGAGATAAACGCCAGGATGGCCGCTGCGGCTCGCCGCACCGGGCGAACCCTGGACGATGTCACCTTGGTCGCAGTGTCCAAGGGGCAGCCCCGCGAGGCCATCATGGCGGCATACGACTCCGGCCAGCGGGTCTTTGGGGAAAACCGCGCCGCAGAGCTGGCCGCAAAGGCACCCGACCTGCCATCCGACATCGCTTGGCACTTCATCGGGTCGCTGCAGACACGTCAGGCCAAGGTCGCACGTCCGCACACCCACCTCCTGCACTCGCTCGACCGGCCCCGTCTCGTCAACTCGTGGTCGGCAGCGGAGCCACCACCCGCCCTCGTGCAGGTCAACGTCGCCGCGGAGCCGCAGAAGCACGGTGCGGCGCCGGGGGAGACGGCGGCTCTGCTCGAACTCGCCCGGGAACGCGGAGTGCGCTGTGTCGGTCTCATGTGCATCCCGCCGTTGGTGACGAACGCCGAGGACAATCGGAAGTGGTTCTCGGCACTGCGGGAACTAAGGGATGGGCTGCGGGGTGACTTCCCGGATCTGATCGAGCTCTCCATGGGCATGACCGACGACTACGAGGTGGCCATCGAGGAAGGTGCAACCCTCATACGCGTGGGACGGGCTATCTTTGGAGCGCCGGGTACCGGCAGGAATTGATTGAGGACGACCAAATGGCATCTCTCTGGCAGAAAACGATGTTCTACCTGGGTCTCGTTGATGACGAGGAGATCGAGGCCGCCGAAGCCGCCGCCGACAAGGATCAGCAGGCTGTGCGAACGGTGGAACCGCCGGCCCCGCGTCAGGTCGAGCGTTCCCAACCCGCTCAGGTGCGGTCTGGTTCTTCGGTGGCCGGCCGACGGGTAGAGCCGCCGGCTCCGGTGCGTCGTCGTGTGTCGGAGAACGCTGATCATGCCGAGGCGGGACTCCTGGTGACCGGGGGGAAGACGACACGGTCGTTCGACACCCCGTCGGCTAGCGAGGAATCGGCGGTGATCGAGGCGCGTACCCTCTCCGATGCGCAGACTCTCGCAGATCACATCCGCGAAGGAAGGGCCGTCGTCCTCGACCTGAGGGAGACCGAGACGGCAATGGTGCGGCGTCTCGTCGATTTCTCCAGCGGTTTGACGTATGCGCTGGACGGCAGGATGGTCAAGATCGCAACCGGTGTCATCCTCGTGACGCCAGAAGGAACGACGGTGGGCGTCGAGGAGCGGAGGCGACTGGCCGCGCTCGGTCTCTACGACACGAGCATGGCACGCGACTGATGGGCCTCATCTGCACACTCCTCTCTCTGGCCTGGCTGTCGCTGCTGGCGTGGATCATCCTCAGCTACGTCGTCAACTTCGGGCGACTGCCCTGGGGGCACCCGATCCGGCGGATCTATGACGCCATGTCGAACGTGATCAACCCGATCCTGGTACCGATCCGGAGGGTCATGCCCCCGTTGCGAGCCGGCGGGATGGGGCTCGACCTGTCGCCGATGGTGCTCTTTCTCATCATCATCATTCTCCAGAACATCCTCTGCCGCTGAGACCGATTGACCCGCGGCGACAGTCAGCGAGTACGATCTGGGTGTGGGACTCTCCAGTGAGGATGCAAGGCGAATTCGCTTCCCCGGGACGGCAACGTCGTACGACGGTGCCGAAGTCGAGGCTTTCCGCCGCGAGGTGATCGAGACGCTGCAGGCGCACGAAGCGGCGCTGCTCGAACGCGGAGATCCAACCGAGGACGAGATGGCCGCCGCCCAGCGGGTCCGCCAAGAGGCCGTGGCATTGGCCGAACAGATGCTGCGCGATGTCATGAGCGCTGGCGGCGAGGAGTCAGAGGGTATCGATGCCTGGCAGGACGCTGCCATGCTCCGGGCCGTTGCCCAGGAGAAGATGTCCTTTGCGACCGAGGAGTCACGACGATTGACTGCAATGGCGACCGCAGAACGCGACGCCATCAGGACCAGGTACGCGCAGGAGCGCCGCGAGCTGCGGGCGGAGTTGCAGCGCGAGCTTCAGGAATCCCGTGAGGCAGCGACTGCGGAGGCCGAGGAGATCAGGGCCGCCGGCCGGGACGAGGCTGCCGAGATCGTCAAGCGAGCCGTGTCGCGGGCTGACGAAACTCACCGCACGACGAACGATGAGACTCATCGCGTCGAGCGCCGGCTGGCGATCCTCCATACCGCACTTGCTGATGCCGAAGCCCGGTTCCGCCGTCTCGCCGCTCTCGCCGCCAACGACCTGGGCTCGCTCGAGGCCCTGCTCAGCCAGGATCCCGGTCCGCCTCCCGACGGCGAGGACGTCGCCGTGTCGGCTGTGGATCTCACCGACCAAGGGTTGCACAGCGTTGCCGATGATGCCGAGACCGAGATCGTAGGACCGGGGCTCGTCGACAAGGACCCGGACGTCGGCTTCTACCAGAGGCGGCTGGCCGGTCTCCGTGATCGACTCGAGAAGAGCGGCCACCCGCCGGAGTGACTCGGATCGATCTGCGACGGATCAGGCCTTGGTGAGGGCGACGGTAAGCATCTTCCCGTTGATGTCGAGTTCGTGTTCCTGCGGCTCGTCCGACCTGGCGACTGCTACCGCAAGGAGCTCTCCGGAGATCATCTGACCGTGCGCGGCCAGCGCCGCTGCAAGATCCTCAGAGCCGCTCTGCCAGGTCATGGTGACACGATCACTCACTTCGAGACCGAGGCTGCGACGAACGCCCTGGACCGCGGAGACCACCTCGCGGGCCAGCCCCTCCACCGCCAGCTCGGGGGTGACGGTCACGTCGAGTGCAACGGAGAGGCTGCCCTCGGCGGCAACGACCATTCCGGCCCGAGGCTCGCGGCGGACGACAATGTCGTCGGCTGTGATCTCGGTCCCGGCGATCTCGACCGATCCTCCGTCGAGGATGGCGGAGATGGTTTCGTGGGGCAGTTCCGCGATCTCGCCCGCCGCCGCCTTGGTTGCCGGCCCGAGGCGCGGGCCGAGAGCCTTGAAGTTGGCCTGTGCGGAGAGATGCACGATGTGGTCCTCGACCGGGTCGATCTGCACGGCGACGACGTTCATCTCCTCGGCGATCAACGCCTGATGGGAGGACACCGCTGCGGCGACGGCGTCATCCCGAGTGACCACGGTCAACGTCGCGAGCGGTTGCCGAACCTTCACCTCGTGTCGTTTGCGCAGCCCGTGGCCGAGTGTGACGACCGTCCGCACGGTCTCCATTGCCTGCTCCAGGTCCGGGTCGATGACCGCGGCATTGGCGGTTGGGTAGTCCGTGTGATGCACGCTGACCGGCGCACTCTCGTCGACAGCGCGGACCAGGCTCTGGTAGAGCTCCTCGGCGATGAAGGGAAGAACCGGAGCGGCAACCTTGGCAAACGTGACCAGCACCTCGTACAGCGTGGCGAACGCGGCAAGCTTGTCCCGGTCATCGCCGGCGCCTCGCTGCGACCAGAAGCGACGACGGGAGCGCCGGATGTACCAGTTGGTGAGATCGTCGATGAAGCCGAGGATCGGTGGGATCACGTTGTAGAGCCGGTAGTCCTCCATCTCGGTGTTGACACGCCTGATGAGGCTCTGCAGCACCGAGAGGATCCACCTATCGATCTCGGCCCGCTCGGCGGGCGGGGCCGCACCGCTCAGGTCCTCATGCGTGATGCCGTCTGCCTCGGCGTATGTCGTCAGGAACGAATACGCATTCCAGAACGGAAGCAGCACTGTGCGGACTACCTCGCGTACCCCGCTCTCGGAGAACCGCAGCGGATCGGCCCTGACGACGGGTGAGTTGATCAGGTAGGCCCGCAGCGCGTCTGCACCGAAGTCGTCGAGCACATGGCTCGGGTCGGGGTAGTTCTTGAGGCTCTTGGACATCTTGCGGCCGTCCTCCGCCAGGATCATCCCGGTGACGATGCAGTTCTGGAATGGAGCCTGATCGAAGAGCGCCGCCCCGAGCACGACGAGCGTGTAGAACCACCCGCGTGTCTGATCGAGACCCTCGGCGATGAAGTTGGCCGGGTAGCGGCGGGCGAAGCGTTCCTCGTTCTCGAACGGATAGTGGATCTGGGCGTACGGCATAGACCCGGACTCGAACCAGCAGTCGAGCACCTCGGGAACGCGCCGCATCGTGCTCTCGCACGACGAGCAGGCGAAGGTCACGTGGTCGACGAAGTGTTTGTGCAGATCCTCCACCATGACACCGGAGAGGTCGTACAGCTCTTGCCGGGAGCCGACACACACCTGCTCGGTGCATCCGTCGCACTCCCAGACGGGGATACAGCTTCCCCAGTACCGGTTGCGGCTGATCGCCCAGTCGCGGGCACCTTCCAGCCAGTTGCCAAAGCGCTTGTCGCCGACTGCCTCGGGCACCCAATGAACGTCCTTGTTGATCTCGACCATGCGATCACGGAACGACTCGACATTGACGAACCAGGTGGGGATCGCCTTGTAGATGAGCGGGGTGCCGGTGCGCCAGCAGAACGGGTACGAGTGCCGGATCTGCTCATGGCGGACGATCAGCTGGCGATCCTTGAGGATGCGAATGAGTGTCGCATCCGCATCCTTGACGTTGAGCCCGGCGACGTCCGAGACATCCTCGGTGAACCGCGCTTCGGCATCGACCGGATCGACCATCACGTCGAGGCCGGCGTTGTTGAGCGCATAGAAGTCGGCTTCGCCGTAGGCGGGTGCCATGTGGACGAGGCCGGTTCCCTCCTCGACGGTGACGTCCTCGCTGGTGATCATGCGGAACGCCCCGCGGTCGCGTTCCTCGCCGAAGTAGTCGAACGGCGGCTCGTATTCGACGCCGTGCAGCTCGGCGCCGGTGGCGCGGGCCACGATGTCGGCATCGTCCCCGAAGAAGCTGGTGACGAGGTCCGCGGCGAGCCAGTAATTGCCGGCGAGACCACCGACCTCGCCGGCGACACGGGCGTACTCGATGTCGGCGCCGGCCGCCACCGCAAGGTTGCCGGGAAGGGTCCAAGGTGTGGTCGTCCAGAT
>JASJBC010000151.1 GCA_030066715.1 Acidimicrobiia bacterium | reverse complement strand
GGCCGGTCGAAGAACCTGTCGACACGGTGAAGCCGGCGGAGGTCAACCCGACCTACATGCCGCACCACGACCGTGCAGACGATCACGAGGTGGAGACGATCACACGGTTCGGTGAGGAGACGACCACCTTGACGACGGCTGAGGCGACGGAGGAAATCGACAGGTGTCTGTCCTGCGGCCACTGCAACAGCTGCGGGACCTGCTTCGTGTTCTGCCCGGATGCAGCGATCATTTGGGAAGGCGGTCCTCGCATCGATCACGAATTCTGCAAGGGGTGCGGCATCTGTGTCGTCGAATGCCCCGGCAACGTCATGGTCCTTATCAACGAGAGGGAGGTGAGCCATGTCTGAGCGTCTTCTTCTCACCGGCAACCACGCCGCCGCCTACGGAGCCATGCTGTCCCGGGCCGAGGTGATCTCGGCCTATCCGATCACACCGCAGACGATGATCGTGGAGTTGCTCTCCGAGCTGACGGCCTCCGGGCGGCTGCCCGCCAAGTTCATCACGGTCGAATCGGAGCACTCGGCAATGGCCGCCTGTGTCGGGGCCTCGGCAGCGGGAGCGCGGTCCTATACCGCCACGAGCGGCCAGGGTCTTGCGCTGATGCACGAGATGCTGCATTGGGCTGTGGGTGCCCGTCTGCCGATTGTGCTGACCAACGTCAGCAGGGCGATGGCGCCGGGTTGGTCGATCTGGAGTGACCAGAGCGACATCCTCTCGCAGCGGGACGTCGGATGGATGATGCTCTTCGCCGAGAGCGTCCAGGAGGCACAGGACTTCATCCTGTGGATGTATCGCGTTGCCGAGCAGGTATTCCTGCCGGGAATGGTCGGCATGGACGCATTCATCCTGTCCCACACGGCGGAGCCGCTGATCGTGCACGACCAGGCCGCCGTCGACGAGTATCTCCCCAAGTTCGAACCGCTCTACGACCTCGATCCGGCGCAACCCCGGGCCTACGGGGGCCTGGTCAACCGCGACCACTACTTCGAGCTGCGCTACAAGATCTACGAGAACATGGAGCGGGCCGGGAAGCTCCTGATCGAAGCGGGCGAGGAGTTCGGCGAGGTGCTCGGGCACAAGTACCAACCCCTCGAGGGCTTCATGCTCGACGACGCGGAGTACGTGTTCGTCTCCGCAGGGGCCATGACCTCGAACATTCGCCAAGCCGTGCGAGACATGCGGGACCGCGGCATCAAGGCCGGCCTGCTGCGTGTCATTGCCTTCCGCCCCTTCCCGGTGGCCGCCATCCGAAAGGTGTTGGCCGGACGCAAGAAGGTGGCCGTGCTCGATCGCAACATGAGCTCAGGGCACTCGGGCATCTTTGCTGCGGAGATCCGCTCCGCCCTGCTCGGCCAGCCGGACGCACCTCCCATCCACGGCTACATCGTCGGCATCGGTGGTCGCGATGTCCGCGTTGAAACCGGCGAGCAGATCCTCGAAGACCTCCTGCGACGAGAGGAACCGGAGATGGCCCTCTTCGTCGGCGTCAAGGGTCTACCCATCGGACCGGTGCGGCCGGATTATCAGATACCGAAGTTGGAGCCGCTGGAGGTGGTGCCATGAGGTGGGTCGTTCCCGAAGCGGAGCATATGGCCGAGGGCACACTCGGCTGTCAGGGTTGCGGTGGCGCACTGTCGATGCGGCTCGTTCTCAAAGAGGTAGGACGGGACGCCGTTGGCGTCATCCCTGCATGCTGCTGGTCGATCATCGACGGACCGTGGCCGACGCACGCGCTCGACATCCCGATCCTGCACACTGCCTTCGAGACGGCGGCCGTGGTCGCCACTGGAGTGAAGGCCGCCAAGACGGTGCAGGGCAAAGACACGACCGTGATCGCCTGGGCCGGAGACGGCGGCACCTTTGACATCGGCCTCCAGGCCCTTTCCGGGGCCGCAGAGCGCAACGAGGACATCCTGTTCATCTGCTACGACAACGAGGCGTACATGAACACCGGTATCCAGCGTTCTTCGTCCACTCCGACCGGCACGTGGACGACGACCACGCCGGATCAGCGGCCCGAAGCGCGACCCAAGAAGGACATCATGGGCATCATCGCGGCGCATCGCATTCCGTACGCGGCAACCGCCACGGCCGCGTACCCGGAAGACCTAGAGCGCAAGGTGAAGACGGCAGTCGCCACCAAGGGCGGCATGCGGTTCCTCCATCTTCTCTCAGTCTGCCCACCGGGATGGAAGATGGAGGCGTATCAGGCCATCGAAGTGATGCGTCGCGCCGTCCGCAGCAAGGTGTTTCCGCTCTACGAGATCAAGAACGGTCGCGAGTACACGATCACCCGGTGGCCGGATGAGATCCCTCTAGAGGAGTACTTCAAGCTACAAGGCAGGTTCAAGCCGCTCCTGAAGGACCCGGAGATGCTCGAGCTGGTTCGGGGCAACGTGGAGGAGCGCTGGCAGACCCTGCTCGGACGACACCGGCGGACTCATCCGGAAGATGTGCTGACGAGCTGACGGGCTCTAGGCCGCAACTTCGTCCGTCGCTAGATGGTGAACGGCAACGATGCGCTCGACGTCGGACGACGTCACAATGCCCACGGGCTGCGAGTCCTGGGTAACGACGATGGGGCGGCCGGGATGGCGCAGGATCGCCGATGCAGGTTCGGCGATATCCACCTCGACGGGCTCCGGCAGGGGTAGGTCGCGAAGCCGCTCCGGCGTCTGCTTGCCGGCAACCGCTCTGGCGGCGGCACGTGCGATCTCGGCACGCGAGCTAACCAGGGTGACCGTGCCACCGAAGTCGACACCCACGATGCGCTCGTGATCGCTCTGCGACCCCAACAGGTCGCGCAGACTCGTCCAATTGGCGATCATTGGGGGGATCGGAGCCATTACGTCTGCGATCTTGCGTCCGCTCAGCACTGCAGACAGGCGACCACTGCGAGCCTCTTGGCCGGCGGCGCCGTACAGGAACCAGCCGATCATCGCCGTCCACAGACCGCCGAGGTTGCCGGTCAACACCTCGAAGAGGCCAAAGGCAGCAACGAGAAGTCCGACGCCTCGCCCGGCTCGGGCTGCGCCAACCGTCGCCCGCGACCTGTCGCCGTGGCGTTTCCACAACCAGGCATGGAGGAGACGCCCGCCGTCCAATGGTGCACCGGGGAGCAGGTTGAACACTGCGAGGATGACGTTGAGGCCGCTCACCCAATAGAGAGTCACGGCGAGCAGGCTCAGGCCGACTGAACTGACGGCGAGGCCCCACGCCGCAACGACGACGGCTATCGCCAGGCTGGATGCAGGGCCCGCCCCGGCGATCTGTGCTTCAGCACGCGGGTTGGGAGCTTCGTCTTCCAGGTGGGCGACGCCGCCCAGGAACCAGAGGGTGATCGAGGAAACGTCGACGCCATGCCGTCGCGCAACGACGGCATGAGACGCCTCGTGGATGAAGATAGAAACGAGAAGCGCCGCGCCTGCGATGACGCCGGCGATTAGATATGCAGCGTCGGCTTGGCCGGGTACGAGTTGCGGCAGTACTCCATCTGCGACCAGCAAGCCGAGCACGGCAGCGACGGCGACTGCTCCCCAATGCAGCCGCACAGGAATTCCTCTGAAAGTACCAATCTGCCTGGCGTTCAAGGTGCCTCCAATAACGGAAACTACGCTATTTCAACACCGTTCGGCCCTGCCGGCATTCCCGGATCAGTCATCCAACGAATCTTCGTGCCCATAACTGAGGATCTCGGGGTATGGTCTACTCGGGCGGCAACGGAGGGATGGCAATGGGGGATAGGCGAAAGAGTGCGCGCCGCCCTGCGCGCCTGCTCTTGGTTCTTCTGATGCTCTCCGGCACGATGGCGGCGTCCGGCCCGGCGGCCGTCGCCGACGACGAGCCGTACCCTCTGACCTTCCCCGTCGTCGGTTCCAGCAGCTGGGGTGACACGTGGGGGGCGCCGCGCTCGGGCGGGCGCACCCACAAGGGCACCGACATCTTCGCCGACAAGGGCACTCCCGTAGTCGCGGCAGCAGCGGGGACCATTGAGAAGATCGCCGTCGGCGAGAGGGCCGGGCGCTACATCGCCATCACGCACGATGATGGCTGGAGAACTCTGTACATTCACCTCGACAACGACACACCCGGTACAGACGACGGTCTCGGCGGTGCCCCCGCCCCAGGGATAGCCGTTGGCGTCCGTGTCGAGGCGGGCGACGTGATCGACTACCTCGGTGACAGCGGCAACGCAGAGAACACGCCGCCCCATCTCCACTTCGAGTTGCACCGGCCCGATGGCACGGCGATCAACCCCGCCCCCCATCTCCGCTTTGCGGTCACGGGCGCTTTCGTCGCCCCCGAGTCCGTCGAGGTCGCACCTGCGGCCAGCTTCCCCAGCTACGACGCCGAAGGCATCGACCCTGTTGGTCACGTGGATCCCGGCGGCGGTTTTGCGGCCGGGCTGGCGGTGAACCAGGGAATCGTCTACATGGGGACCTGGGGCAGACCGGAGGCGTGTCCCAACTCAGGGGTGCGCGTGATCGACGCCACCGATCCCGGGAATCCCACGGTGCTGGCCACCCTCGCCGGGGCGGACGAGTTCCCGGCCACGAGCACCGATGGGGTCTGGGCCGGCTCTCTCGCGACGGAGGCATTCACAGGTGACCTCGCCATCGTCGGTGTGCGACTCTGCGATACCAGTGAACGGACCAGACGCAGTGAGGCGTTCCGTGGTCTCGCCATCTACGACGTAACGACGCCGGAGGCTCCGACACTCCTCGGCACCCTCCACTCTGGGGACCTCACCCAGGGACCCAACGACGTGGTCGCTGCTGTCGACGCCGACGGCTCCCTGCTCGTGAGCACAACCGTGATGCAGTCCTTCCGCCACACAGACGGCGTGACGGGGGACTGGCGCCTGGTCGACGCCTCCGATCCGACAGCGCCGCAGCAGATCGCCGATTGGGACTACCGCGCCGGCTTTGCCGAGGACGATCCCCGGCGGGGCGATGTCAACCTGCACGCCCACACGAGCACGTTGGCCCCGGACGCCAGCAGTGTCTGGGTCGCGGTGTGGGACGCCGGGATGGTGCAACTCGACCTGACTACGCCCGATAGCCCGGCGCTGACAGCGCAGGTGGGAGGAGGTGAAGGCGATCCGGGCAACGCTCACAGCGTCGTCGTCGATCCCGAACGCAACCTCCTCATTCGCACCAGCGAAGACCTCGAATGGCGCGACGACGACGGCGAAACCAACGATTGGGGTGCTCAGATCGTCTACGACATCAGCGATGTGGACGATCCGGCCGTGCTCAGTGCCTTTGCGACCGAGAACCAGGACCTCTCCACCGGCAAGCCGCCCCGGCCCGGCTACTTCTCCGCCCACGAGATCGACCTGGTGAACCACATCGAGTATCTGACCTGGTACTCGGACGGGCTGCGGGTCGTCGACCTGTCGGATCCGGCGCAACCGGAGGAGGTGGCTTACTTCATTCCTCCGCCCACACCGGACCCGCAGAACCACTTCCTCGGCCAGGGGCGAGGGTCGGCGTTTGCGATGGTGTGGAGTGTCGAGATTGCCGACGGCTTCATCTACGTGAGTGACATGAACAGCGGTCTGTGGATACTGCGCCTGGCCGCCGGCGACATCGTCGACGCGGCTGCGCTCTGATCGCCTCTCGCTCGTCGGCCCGCCGGTAGCGGTCCGCATCGCCGGAGCTTCAGTTAAGGTCACGGCCTTCGAGGAGGCCATGGCCCAATCCACACCACGCACCGCGATGATCGGCGACGTCGCCGTCCTGCTGCTCGTCACCGCCGCCGGTTTCGCTACCCACCTCACACTGGACGCCTTCGGGCGGATGATCGTCACTGCCCTGAGCGCGCTTCTGGCTTGGGCTGCGGTGGCCCCTTTCCTCGACGTCTACTCGGAGAGAGTGATCACGTCGCCGGGGGCGATCTGGCGTATCGCGTGGGCGTGGCTATTGGCAGCGCCGCTCGCAGCATTCCTCCGCGCCGTCGCCCTCGACCGCGACATACCGTGGGTGTTCGTGCTCGTGACGATCGTTGTGAACGGGCTCGCCCTGGTGGCATGGCGGGTCGGGCTCGGCTGGTGGTTGAGTCGGCGCTAGGAGATGGGCTCGACATCCACGACGAGGGCGCGGTGGTCGGCACCAGCGATCTTGAGGATGTCCGTGCTGATGCAGCGGGCTCCTTGCACAAAGACGTGATCGATCCGGAGCATCGGAGGTGAGTTGGGGAAGTAGCCCCAAGTGCGCTTCGGCTTTCCCGCCGCCACGGCCCCGTCGATCGCAATGTCGGTGAGCCGGCGGTACAGCGGCCATGCCGGCGACGAGTTGAGATCGCCAACGACGAGCCGGGTCGCGACCGGATTCTTCATCACTCCTTCCAGCGCAGCAAGTTCGGCGCGACGGAGCCTTTTTGAGACACGGAACGGCCGGGCGATCGGGTTGACCAGGTGGGTGTTGACGACTTCGATCTCGCCAAAGCCCCATTGCCCCCCGTCGAATCGGGCCAGCACGGGATCTCGATACGGGAATTCGAGCCGCGTCAGGTGCGCCCTTGCCCGCACCGCCAGGGCCATCCCCGTTGTCTCCTCGTTGGGGTCCAGCAGCCGGGACTCTCCCCAGTCCGCGAGTACGGCGGCCGCATTGGGGGCCAGCTCCTGAATGGCGACAATATCGGGCTCCGTCGCTGCCAATGCCGAGGCAAAGGCAGCGGGGTCGGCCCGCCCGCTGTAGAGGTTGGCGGTCAAGATCCGTAGAGGCATCGGGGGAGACTACGCGAGACACACACCACTTTGATCCATCGATCCCCAGGATTGGGGTCGGCCGGACTCAGAATCAGGGGTTGAGTGCGGCCGCCCTCCGACCGATACAGGGGGGAGTAGTAGCTGAGCCGACTGGGTTGGCGCAAGGTATGGTGCGCCTACCGGCAAGATGAGGAGTTAACGGTGCGATTGACAACGGCAATGCTTGCCGATGCGGCACAAGTTCAAGGCGGAAAGCTGTTCGTACTCGGCGGCGGCTTTGACACGATCAGCGCCCGCAAGCTCCCGGTCATCCATCGCAGCCTGACCGTGGCTCTCGTTGCGGAGATCGAGCCTGATGAGCGGCATCGTGATCTCGAGATCGCGCTACGACTCATCGACGAGGACGGAGTCGACATGGGGGTCGAGGCCAAGGGGAAGCTGCGCGTCGGGGCGCCGCCAAATCTTCCTCCCGGCTCCTCGAGCATCGTCCCCATCGTGAGTCCGTTCCACGGCATCGAATTCCCGGATGACAAGGGGTATGCCTTCGTCGTCACCTTCGAGGATGAAGAGCTGGATCGCATCCGCTTCCGCGTGGTCAGGGTGGGCTGATACCGTAGGCCCGTGCTGACCATCCCCAATCTGATATCGCTGATCCGGCTTGCGCTGATCCCCGTCTTCGTCTGGCTCTTGATTGGCAAGGACGACCCGTTTGCGGCCGGGTGGCTGCTCGGTTTGATCGGGGCGACGGACTGGGTCGACGGCTATCTCGCCCGAAAGCTCGACCAGGTCTCCGAAGTCGGCAAGATCCTCGATCCGCTCGCCGACCGCATCGCGGTCGCGGCGGCAGTGATCGGCGGTCTGATCTCCGGCTATCTCCCGCAATGGTTCGCCTGGGCTTTGATCGTGCGCGAAACGCTGGTCGCAATTGGAGCGCTCGTCATTGCCCTGCGCGGACATACAAGCCTCGAGGTGCGGCCGATGGGCAAGCTGGCGACTCTGCTGCTCTATGCAGCCGTGGCCTGGTTCTTCGTCGGGACGGAATGGGAGGTCATGCATTGGGCCGCCTGGATCGTGGGGATACCAGGCCTCATCCTGTACTACGTCGTAGGGGTGCAGTACGCCGCGGACGGGCTGCGGGCTATTCGTCGTCACGATGAGGGTCGGGCGGCAGAGTTGTAAGCTCCCCACGACGAGCAACAGGAGACATCGTGCAGATTCCAGAGGGACTCCGCTACACCGAGAACCACGAATGGGTCGCCGTCGAAGAGGGCAAGGTGAGGGTCGGAATCACCGACTACGCCCAGGACGCGCTCGGCGACGTCGTGTTCGTTGATCTGCCCGACACGGGCACCGAGGTCACATCCGGTGAGGCGTTTGCCGAGATCGAATCCACCAAGTCTGTCGCCGACGTTTACGCCCCGATCACCGGG
>JASJBC010000146.1 GCA_030066715.1 Acidimicrobiia bacterium | reverse complement strand
GGCTGCCGCAACAGCTACTTCGCCGGCTTCGAGTTGATCGGCTGGTTGTTTGCCGCCCTGTTCATACTGCTCGGCATGATCGCAATGTGCGTCAAGATCCTCCGCTACCTCGAGCATCGCGCCGGGCGCGACTCGAACGTGGTTGTGCAATGACCGAATCACCCGAAGACATCCTGCTTCCGCTGCGCGACAGGTTTCCCGACTACCTGGCCACCTTCGGGATTCTCTGGGCGGCGATAGTCGCAACTGGATTGGTGATCGGCGTCTTCACGGCGGCATCGCTCGTGGAGGGCGTTGCGTACGTTGCTCTGGCCACGGGCATCGCACTCATGCTCGCCGGAGGTGCCAGTGGTGGTGGCTACACCAGTTTGGGAATGGGCGCTGCCGGGGCGATCTTTGGATCCCGACAACGCCACGACGACGAGTTCGACGACGCCGAGGTGCGGCGGGGCCGTCTCAAGCGCGTGAGTGCGCAAGACCGGCTGCGGCGGGGGCTGCGGCCCGAGAAGAACCCCCGTGCGTTCTGGCAGGTCATCGCGGGCTTCATCAACCTGGCTGCGTCGATGGGGCTGCTGATGGCGTTCGGGTCCTGAGCCTCAATCGGTGATCTCGTCGACGGCGAGGAACATGCCTTCGGCGTCCGCAACCCGCAACTCACCATCGAGCAGCCTCCCCGCGATCTGCAGCCTGCGACCGCGACGGCTGAGCAGCTCGCCCTCGAGGGTCAGCGTCCTGGCAACGGGAGCGGGCTTGCGGTAGCGGAGATCCAGTGTGCCGGTGACGACCATCACGCCCTCAACCAACATGGCGGTCCAAGCCATGATCTCGTCCAGCGCCGTGGCGACGATGCCACCATGAAGAATCTCGGCGAACCCGTTGTACTCGGGTCGCGGTGTGAACTCGGTGCGAACCGTCGACTCGTCGCGTACGAACTCGTCGAGGGCAAGACCGATCGGGTTGGATCTACCGCATCCGAAGCACTGGTCGTATGCGGCTCTGATTGCGTTCATACGAGAGTGTTCGACCGACCCGATCGTGATCACCCGTCATCCTTGATGACAACGGAGGACCCTTCGATGGCGGTGAGCTCCACAACGGAATGCACGACCCATCCGTGACGCTCCAACCGCTCCCGACCCGCCTGCCAGGTCTTCTCGATGGCGAACCCAAATCCGAGTAGATCGCAGCCGGCCTCGATGGCGATCTCACCAAGAGCCTCGGCCGTGCGTCCTCTCGCCAGGAAGTCGTCGATGATGATCAGCCGCAGCCCGGGTGGCAACACACGTCTTGCCACCTCCACGCGGTACTCGACACCCTTGGTCGGCGATGTGACCTCACGAGCGAATGAGTAGCGGTCCCCGGTGCCGAGATACTTCTTGGCGTACACCATCGGGATTCCGAGTTCGTGTGAGCACGCCATCGCCGGCGGGATCCCCGAGGCCTCGGCGGTGAGGATCAGGTCAGGATTCAGATCGGCGAAAGCGGTTGCCAACGACCTGCCGACCGATGCGATCACGGCCGGCTCCACTCGGTGGTTGAGAAACTCGTCGACCAGGACCAGATTGCCCTCGATGCGGGCCCTCTCCATGACGGCTGTTCGTAGATCCACGCCCGGGATCGTAGCCCGCCGGAGGCCGCTCCTAAACTCACGCCGCATGCCCACACCACGCCCCATCGATCAGCCGCTCCCGCAGCGTCGCCGTTCGGCGCGTGTGATCCTGCGTCGTCTCCACACCATGTATCCCGAGATGGGCACAGCTCTCGACTACGACGATGCGTGGCAACTGCTGGTGAGCACGGTGCTGTCCGCCCAGACGACCGACGACAACGTCAACCGTGTTGCCCCGGTGCTGTTCGCAACCTGGCCGACTCCGGAGGACTTGGCCGCGGCCAAGCCGGAGGAGGTCGAGGAGGTCGTGTACTCGACGGGTTTCTATCGGCAGAAGACGAAGTCGATCCTGGCGCTTGCCGCCGACTTGGTCGAGCGCTTCGCCGGCGAGGTCCCGCGTGACCTCGACGAGATGGTCACCCTCAAGGGCGTCGGCCGCAAGACTGCGAGTGTCGTTCTCGCCGAGGTTTGGGGGGATCCGGCGATTGCCGTCGATACCCACGTCAAGCGGGTATCGCACCGGCTTGGCCTGACCGACAACACCGACCCCGTCAAGATCGAAGCGGATCTCAAAGAGTTGTACCTGAAGGAGACCTGGGCAGGCATCTCGATGCGGTTCATTCAGTTCGGCCGCGATGTCTGTGATGCACGCAAGCCGCGGTGCTGGGATTGCCCGCTTCGCGACCGATGCCCTTTCGAGCCCAAGACCCGGCGCCCGCCGCAAGAACGGTGAAGGGCCGCGAGCTCGACCGAGAGATATTTCGGCTCGCCATTCCGGCGCTCGGGACCCTGGCCGCCGACCCGATTGTGTCCCTCGTGGACACCGCCTTCGTCGGCCAGCTCGGCAAGACGCCCCTAGGTGCCCTCGGGGTCTCGGTGGCGGTCTTCTCAGTGGCGTTCTTCCTGTTCAACTTCCTGGCATACGGGACGACACCTCTGATTGCCGGGGCGGTGGCCCGTGATGATCGACGTGAGGCCGGCCGGCTGACGATGGGCGCACTTGCGCTGGGTGTCGTCATCGGGGTGGGCGCCCTGGTGCTGCTCGAGCTCCTTGCGGAGCCGATCCTGCGCATCATGGGAGCGGATGCCGGCCTGCTCAGCGAAGCCACCCTCTACCTCCGCATCAGGGTGCTCGGTCTTCCCGCCGTCCTGCTGGCGACTGTGGCGCATGGTGTCTTCCGCGGCTACCAGGACACAAAGACGCCGATGTGGGTCACGGGCTCGATTTCGGTCTTCAATCTGATTCTCGACCCGATTCTCATCTTTGGCCTCGACTGGGGTCTGGCCGGGGCCGCCTGGGCGACGATGATTGCGCAGTGGCTCGGTGCGCTGATCTTTGTGTCTCTCTTCTGGCAAAGGCGCATCGAGTTCTCGCTGCGGTGGGAGAGACCTCGCCGCGACGTCTTGCAGCCGCTCTTGGGGGCGGGCCGGGCGCTCGTGATTCGCAGCGGGGCGCTGCTCGGGGCCTTCACGCTGGCCACGGCAGTGGCCACACGCCAGGGGGACGAGGTCGTGGCTGCTCATCAGGTCGCAATGCAGCTGTGGATCTTCCTTGCGCTCGTAGTTGATGCCTTGGCCATTGCCGCGCAGGCACTGATCGGCCTCCACTTCGCGTCCGCTCGCGACCTCGCCCGAGCGTATGGGCGACGTTTGCTCGCATGGGGAACAGTCGGAGGCCTCGTTCTCGCCGGCGTGATGGCAGCCGGCGCGTCATCGTTGCCCGGCGTTTTCAGCAACGATCCAGATGTCGTGGCGCAGGTAGAGAGCGTCTACCCATTCATCGTCGCAATGCAGCCTTTGAACGCAATCGTCTTCGTCTGGGACGGGATAGTGATCGGTGCTTCGCGGTTTGGGTTCTTGGCGGCAACGACGGTGCTGGCTGCGGCGGCTACTGCTGTGGTCCTGGCTGGGGTGCAGCTTGGGGACTGGGGCCTACCGGGGGTGTGGTGGGCGCTGGTTGCGATGATGGTGGTGCGGTTCGCGACGCTGGCGTGGTGGCACGTCTCCGGCCCCCTCGGCGGACGAGATCCATCCCCCGCGTCTCGGGCAACAGCGTGACCAGCAGCATCGCGATCACAAGCCCTCCGGCGAGGGCGGTGATGGTTGTCGGCAGACCCAGATCATCGACGACCAGTCCACCGATCACGAAGCCGGTGATGCTGCCGCCGATGGCGACATTCGTTATCCACCCGGCGGCCGTCGCCCGGACTCGAGTCGGGAACAGCTCGGAGCGGTGGGACGCCATTGCGGGAGTCAACATGCCGAGTCCCAGCGTCGCCAGGAAGACCGCAGGGGCGAGAACCCAGCCGGTGTCCTGCGTGTAGAAGGCAACGCCGCCGACGAGACCGGTGAGCATGGCCATGATCGTTGTTCGCTTCCTCCCGATCTGGTCGGCCATCCGCCCGCCCACGATCACGCCGGCGGTACCGAGGCCGCTGAAGATCATCAGCAGGAAGCGAGCCGGTGCGGTCTCCCAGCCGAGGTCGTCGACAAGGCGCTCCATCACAAAAGATGTGGCGGGAGACGAGAACATCGCGATGAGGAAGGCAATCGCCGCCAGGGGCCAGAAATGCCGCCCCAGCCCCGCACGGAGCGCGGCACGGAATGTGACTTTGCGCTCGTAGTGGACAAAGGCGCGGCTTTCCTTGAGGAACTTCATGAGCACCGGGACGCCGAGGAGCCCGATACCGGTGAGGGCAAACAGGATGCGGAAGGCGTCGTCGGAGCCGTCGGCGATGGGGAGGATCGTTAGACCCAGCCCGGAACCTGCCGCTCCCGCAAGCGCATAGAGGCCGATGCCGAGGGCGCGGATGCGCGGCGTGAGCTCCTCGGCGAGGAGAACGATCGCCAACCCGGCGACGGCGATCACCGCAATCCGGGTGACGCTCTGGGCGAGGGTGAACGTGACGGGGTCGGGGGCAAATGCGGTCAGCAGATTTCCGACCGGCAGCAATGCGAACGCAATCAGGAAAGGAAGCCGACGACCGCGCCGATCGGCGTAGTACATGAACAAGAGCCCGATGAACGACGCCACCCTGGTTGCGGCGAACACCCAGTTCATCCCGCCCTCGGTCAGGTCGAGCGCTTTGCGGGCAAACGGAAGAGTGTGGCTCAGCTGGCTTCCCCCGTAGCCGGCGATCAGAGCCACGAACAGCATCAGAGTGAGCACCCGCCTGTCCCGGATGGTGAAATCGGAGATCACCGGCATTGGGTCGTCTGCCCGTCTACGTTACGCATCAGCGGCCCGAGGTTACCCTGCCGGGAAGGGGACGGCCTGCATCCGGTCGATTCGGGAACAAATGCGGGGCCGCCTGCGTTGGTGGGCGGCGAACCCTGAAGGAGAGTCTGAAGTGAGCGAGCTAGCCATCCTTGCCGCGGTAGAGACGTCGCTGGTTGCGGCCGTCTTGGCCGGCGCCGCCTCCTTCCTGTCCCCGTGTGTCCTCCCGCTGCTCCCCGGCTACCTGAGCCTCATGTCCGGCTACTCGACCCGGGAGATCGCAGAAGGCAATGCGTCGATGTGGCGGGTGACCAGGTCAACGCTGCTGTTCGTGCTCGGGTTCACGCTCGTGTTCGTGGTCCTCTTCGGTGGCGCAGCTTCCTCCTTCGGCCGGCTTCTCTCTGAGAGCATCTTCACCACCATCGCGGGCTGGGTGATCATCGTCATGGGACTGTTCATCGCAGTGACCGCGGTTTGGCAGCCGGAGTTTCTGCTGCCGGTGATGAAGGATCGGCGCAAGGACGTGCGCCCCAGCCGGTTCGGAGTGTTTGCCCCGCCGATCATGGGCATGGCTTTTGCGTTCGGCTGGACCCCATGCATCGGGCCGTTCCTCGGCGCCGCCATCACTCTCGGCGTCAATGCCGAGACGACGGGCCAGACCGGGGAAGCAATGCTCGTGCTCGGTTTCTACTCGCTCGGCCTAGGAGTCCCTTTCCTGGTCTCATCGCTGCTTCTCGCCAAGACGTTCTCATTGGTGAACGGCATCAAGCGGTTCCTCACCCCGATCAGCATCTTCTCCGGCACGCTGCTTGCCCTGTTCGGAGTTCTGATGGTCACAGGGCGAGTCAACGAACTGTCGTCGTTCTTCGACAGCTTGCTGCGGTGGATAGGTCTGGACAGTCTCACGACTGTCTAACCTCGCCGCATGACCCCAGACCTATCTCGGAACCGGTTCATCGAACTCGCCGCCGATCACCAGGTGGTGCCGTTGTCGATGGAGGTTCTCGGCGATCGGGAGACCGCCGTTTCCGTCTTCGAGAAGCTGATCGGGGACGAACCCGGCTTCCTTCTCGAATCTGTCGAAGGAGGCGAGAGGTGGGCGCGGTGGTCGTTCGTCGGGGGTCGGCCCGAGTTCACCCTCGAGGCACGAGGCGGCGTTACCTCGATCCACGGGGCCGACCGTCAGGTGCCGGGTGGCGATCCACTCGAGGTGCTCGAGCAGGTGGTTGGATCGCTCTCGGTCCCGGCAGCATCCGAGCTGGGGTACCCCGCCGACCATCCGCCGCTCCATTCGGGAGCAGTCGGCTTCCTCGCCTACGACGCAGTTCGCCACGTCGAGCATCTACCCAACCAGCCGAGCGACGATCGGGGTCTGCCCGAGATGGTGTGGCAGTTCTTCGGCCTCCTTGCGGCCGTCGACCGGTTCCGGGAAACGGTGCACCTGATCCGCAATGTCTTCATCAGCGGTGATCCCGGTGCGGCTTACGATGCGGCTGTTGCCGATCTGGAGGATGCCGCAGCCCGGCTCACCGCCCCGGCACAATACGAAGTCCGCCCGCGACCATCGTTCACCGCACGCCCACCCGCAACCGCAAACATGGATCGGGCGGAGTTCGAGGGGGCCGTGCTGCGGGCCAAGGAGCACATCAGGAACGGCGATGCGTTTCAGATCGTGCCGTCGATTCGCCTGGAAGTGGATCTCGACGTCGATCCCTTCCGGGTCTACCGGTCCTTGCGTCTCGTCAACCCATCACCCTTCATGTTCTTCGTCCGCCATGAGGACGTGGCCATCGTCGGATCTTCACCGGAGTTGATGGTTCGGGCGCGGGACGGCGTCGCCACCAGCCGCCCCATCGCGGGGACGCGGCCGAGAGGCAAGACCGTTGCTGAGGATGAGGCCTTGGAAAGAGATCTGCTCGCGGATCCCAAGGAGCGGGCGGAACACGTCATGCTCATCGACCTCGCCCGCAACGATCTCGGGCGGGTCTGCGAGTTCGGCTCGGTCCAGGTCGATGACTTGATGGTCATAGAGAGGTACTCGCACGTGATGCATATCGTCTCAGGCGTATCGGGCCGGTTGCGTCCCGAGGTAGGACCCGTCGACGTGTTGCGGGCCACGTTTCCCCACGGCACGGTTTCGGGAGCGCCCAAGGTGCGAGCAATGGAAATCATCGACGATCTGGAGCCCACAGCGCGGGGGCCGTACGCCGGTGCCGTTGGGTACGTCGACTTCTCCGGAAACCTGGACACTGCCATAGCGCTCCGCACGCTGGTTGCGGCCGGCGGCAAGGCTTGGGTGCAGGCAGGAGCGGGGATCGTTGCCGACAGCGATCCCGCGGCCGAGTACGAGGAGTGCATGAACAAGGCGGCAGCGGCCCTTGCCGCAGTCGAGGCGGCGCACAGTGTCTGAAAAGGACGCAACTCGTCTGATCCGATCCGATGCGGTGGCGGTTGCGGGCAGGAGCGAGATCGTCTGGGTAACGGGTCCCGACGCCGTTCGATTTCTCGACGGGCTGCTCAGTCAGAACCTTGCGGCAATGGCGGAGGGAACCACAGCTCGTTCCCTGCTGCTGGCGCCGAATGGCAAGCTCCGTGCCACATTGCTCGTCCTTCGCGGCGGCGAACAGGTAGGTCTGGTATGCGACGCCGGCCGCGCCGAAGTCGTGCGCGCGGACCTGAGCCGGTTCAAGATCCGCGTGGACGCCGCCATCAGCGTCGAAGAACGACCGGTCGTCGAGGTCTGGGGGGTCAACGCAGCTGAGCACGTGGCGGGTGCTCCCGAAGCCGGGCGCTGGGTGATGGCGAATGAGCGGGTGTCGTTTCGCATGCCGTTTG
Organism: Acidimicrobiia bacterium; assembly: GCA_030066715.1. Lineage (GTDB taxonomy): Bacteria > Actinomycetota > Acidimicrobiia > Spongiisociales > UBA5794 > JAAETI01. The sequence continues at coordinate 562 of JASJBC010000146.1, read as the reverse complement.
CTCACAGCTCCGTAGATCGCATCGTGGTGGTCGGATGGTCGCCGTCCATCGCATTGGTCGATACGGCTGTAGTGGAGCCGTTCCGCATCGAGGTGGGCGAACCGGTGATGGGTACAGACCTGACCGAGAAGACGATTCCGCAGGAGGCAGGCGACATCAACAGCGCCGTCGACTTCACCAAGGGCTGCTACCTCGGCCAGGAGTTGGTGGCCCGGATCGACTCCCGCGGTCACGTCAACCGGCGTCTCGCCGGGTTGGTGCTCGATGGCGAATCGATCCCGGAGCCGGGTAAAGAGATCAGCCGCGGTGATCGCAGCGTTGGTGAAGTGACCTCCGCAGTTTGGTCGGTGACACGAGGCTCGGTGCTGGCCTTGGGCATGGTCCGGGTCGAGGTCGAGGCCGGTGAGTCAGTAAGCGTTGCGGGCGGGGCTGGGGTCGTGTCCGACCTGCCGATGTATTCGTGAATCCCTTACAGTCCTCGAACAACTCGTGCCGATACTGCGTGGGTCTGGAGGTTGCGTGTGGCCGCAAGCGGAACGATCCTGCTGATTGAAGACGAAGA
>JASJBC010000014.1 GCA_030066715.1 Acidimicrobiia bacterium | reverse complement strand
GATGCCACCGTCGCCGAGGCCGCCCGGATGATGGTGATCAACGACGTGAATCGGCTCCCGGTAACGGATTCCGGCGGCAAGAGCCTTGGCATCATCTCGCGGCTCGATGTTGTCGCTGCCTTCACGCGGCCGGACGAGATCATCGAGGACGAGATACGTGAGGATCTGCTGCGACGCGTGCTGTTCGTCGATCCAGACGACATAAACGTCGAGGTCGCCAACGGCGTAGTGACCTTCAGCGGCGAGATCGGCACCCGCAACGAAGCCCGTCTCCTGGCTGAGCTCGGGAGGCGTCTCGACGGAGTGATCAAAGTCAACAATCTGCTGACCTGGCGTCTGGATGACGGCGACGACTGAGATCAGGTCGTTCCTGGCCCGCGATGGCGTCGAAATCGCGTACTCGACGACGGGTGACGGCGATCCGCTCGTAGTGCTCGTTCACGCCACCGGGTTCTGCAAGGAGCTGTGTGACCCGATCATCTCCGAACTGGCGACGAGGCTCGACACCTTTACTGCCGTGGCTGTGGACCAGCGTGCGCACGGAGACTCATCTGCTCCCGATCCGCCGTTCGACTGGTGGGACATCGGCGGTGACGTGGTTGAGTTGGTCGGCGGGGCAACTCCCGCAATAGGCGTGGGGCACTCGGCCGGAGGCGCAGCCCTCGTGCTGGCCGACCTGATCGACCCCGGGCTGTTTGACGCCCTCGTGCTCGTGGAGCCGATCATCTTCCCCCCACCGTACGGCCGGTTTCCGGACAACCCGATGTCGGTCGGGGCTAGGCGACGCAAGCCGGGGTTCACGAGTCGCAAGGCGGCGTATGCCAATTTCGTCGGCAAGGTGGCGTTCTCCGGATGGGACGATCGCGCCATGCGCGCCTATGTGGCGGGCGGGCTGCGTGACGGCGACGATGGTGTCGTGCTGAAGTGCACCCCGGAAGCTGAGGCCGAGTTCTTCATGGCGGCAACGGAGCATGCGGCCTGGGATCGGCTCCATGAGGTCAACACGCCGGCGCTGCTCCTTGCCGGCGAGCATTCCACGACCCACCAGGAGCAGTTCCTCGCTGAGCTGACGGGCCGCTTTGGCAATGCAACCTACGAAATCGTGCCCGACTCTTCTCACTTCGTCTGGATGGAGAAGCCGGGACTCATTGCCGATCGGATTGCCGCCACCGTCGCCGGGTTGAAGTGAGATAGCTGGCTAGCATCGTCTTTCGTGCTCCTCTCTCACGACCAACTCGCCCAACTTCGCACCCAGCTGTCCGGGGACCCGGACCACCTGCGCACGGCTTCGATCCCGGTCGATTGTGCCCCCCTGGCCGTCGTGCGAGCCGGAGCACGGCTGTTCGGGCACAGCACCTACTTCCGATCGCCGGAGGGCGAAGAAATGGCGACTTTGGGAGTTGCCCAGCGTCTGAACACCTCGGGCCCCGACCGGTTTAGAACGCTCGAGCGAGAGATGGATCTGTTGCCTTCCGCAGCGGCACGGGCGCGTCTCGTTGTCGGCTTCTCTTTCAATCCCACCGGACCCGCTGCAGCGGAGTGGGCCGGCTTTGGCGCTCTGGACGTCGTTCTTCCCGAGATCGCCGTTGTCGGCAACCACGACGGCTCTGAGTTGCGGGTCGCCGTCAGAGCCGGGTCCGATGTGGCAGGTCTGCTGGATACGCTCGCCGGTCTCAGCGCCTGGGACGCACCGCTGCCGCCAGATCCGGGCGTGCACACGGTTGAGTCCGTGCCTGCCACGGCGGAGTGGCAATCCGAGGTGGCGGAGGCCGTGGGTGCGATTCGCGGCGGGTCATTCCAGAAGGTCGTGCTGGCCCGCTCGGTCCAGGTCGAGTCGGAGCGAGCCACCGATCCGTTCGACCTCGTCTACCACCTGCGCGCCGCAAATCCTGCGGGCTACGTCTATGCGACGATGGTCGGAGACTCGGCATTCGTGGGTGCCAGCCCGGAGCTACTGCTTGCGCGTTCCGGCAACGACATCAAGCTCAACCCTCTTGCCGGGTCGGCGCGACGGGGCAAGGGCGAAGACGACGTCGCCGTTGGGGAGGAGCTTCTCGCCAGCGCCAAGAATCGAGCCGAACACTCGATGGTGGTCGAAGACCTGGTCTCCCGACTCGGGCCGCTGACCGAGGCTCTCACTCACTCGGATGGCCCCTCGCTGCGGCGGATGGCGACCGTGCAGCATCTCTCGACCGAAATCACCGCCAGTTTGCTTCCCGGTGTGAGCACCTGCGATGTGCTTGCATCGATCCATCCCACACCGGCGGTAGGCGGCACGCCCCGAGCCGAAGCACTCGCCTTCATCGACAAAGTCGAGGGATTGGACCGTGGCTGGTATTCGGGCGGTGTCGGCTGGATCACCCCATCGGGCGAGGCCGTCGTTGCGCTTGCGCTCCGCTGCGCCTTGCTCAACGGCCGTACCTCTCGGCTATATGCAGGCAATGGCATCGTCGCCGAGTCGGATCCTGCGATAGAACTCGAGGAGACGCGGCTCAAGTTCCAGCCCCTATTGTCCCTCCTCGCCGCTACCTGAAGAGGCCATCGAGCGCGGCGGTCACCCGCCGGTGCAGCTCGAGATTCTGTTCCCTGTCGGTGTGAACCTGGATCAGGCGCGGGCCCGTTGCGGTCGTGGCGACCAAGGCGGACAGGCTTGCGGCGTCATCGACGCGGTGGGTCTCGAGTCCTAGGGCGTTCCCGATGTCGACAAAATCGGTTCCGTGCGGCGTCGCCAGATAGGTCTCGAATACCGTGGAGTTGAGCAGGTTGGGGTCGTGTTGCGGAAGGAAATGAAAGATGCCGCCGCCATCGTTGTGGACGACAACGATGGTCATGGGCAGGCCGAGTTGCTTCGCTGTGCCCAGGGCGTTGAGGTCGTGGAACATGGCGACGTCGCCGAGCAGGACCAACGCGTTGGATCCGGATGCAGCCGTCCCCAGCGCTGCGGAGACGGTTCCATCGATTCCGTTGGCTCCACGGTTTCCGTGCACGGTGAGCCGGCGCCGGCTCGTGCCACCGAAGCTGTCGACATCTCTAATCGGCATCGACGACCCGACCGTCAGAACCGACTCCTCCGGCAGGGAGTCGATGATCGTTCGGGCAACGGCCGGCTCGTTGGGGAACTCCGTGTCGCGGAGAGCGGCGGCGACGCGGGCGGCTGCGGCTTCGTCATCGGCCACCCAAGTGTCCAGCCAGCCGGTCGGTGCGCCGACGGTCGCAGCAAGTGAGCCAGCGGCAGCGGCCGGTTCCAGTTCGAGGGTCGTGCGGGCGCTGCTCGTTGCATCGCGGCTCTGCTCGTCGATGAGGATTTGGTCGACGTCGGGGTTCCCCGCAAGCCAGCTCCACACCGGCTTGCTGGTTGGGACTGGGCCGAAGCGAATGACGACCTCAGGTCGATGGGCATCGAGGGCGCCGGCGGTGGCGAGCAGATCACCGTGCGAGAGGATGTGCGCAGAGACATGTGAGCCGTGTCTCAACCCGGAGAGCGGATCGGCCAAGACCGGGAAACCGCCGGCCCGTGCCAGGGCAGCGCAAGCCGCCGGGAAATCGGGATCGTTGCATCGCCCGGCGACGATGACCCCACGCTTCCCGTTGAGCCTGTCCACCAGGTCGTCGAGATCTGGCAGCTCGTACGGAGACGCGGCCGGCGCCGTCACCGCCGGCGGCGATGTAGTGGCCGGCTCGAGCAGCGGTTCTCGAAACGGAAGGTTGAGATGTACGGGCCCCGGTGGGGAAGCGGTGGCGTGAGCCCAGATGTCGATGGCGATTTCGCCGGGTGCCTCCGGGGCGGTGTCCGTATCCGGGGGGAGGGCCTCGGCGAACATTCGGACCGCGGACCCATAGAGCGAGATCTGGTCGACTGTTTGTGGTGCTCCCACGTCGCGCAGCTCGGCAGGGCGGTCGGCGGTCAGGATCAGCAGCGGCACGTCGCTCTGACTCGCCTCAACGACGGCTGGGTGATACTCCACGGCTGCCGTCCCCGAGGTGCAGGCAAGCACGACGGGCGTGTGTGAAGCCTTGGCGAGGCCGAGCGCAAAGAAGCCCGCAGAGCGCTCGTCGATCACCGGCCATTTCTCGATACGCCCCTCGGCGGCGAATCCCGCAATGAGGGGCGTGTTGCGCGAGCCGGGAGAGATGACGGCGTGCCGGACGCCGAGGTCGGCGAGGGCAGAAGCGAGTGCAGTGGCGAAGCGGCGATTCGGCATTTGCAGCAGGTTACCGGCGCTGCCGCCGGACGGTCGTTGACCGTGACCATCGATTGTTATACTATCGCTATAACAATGTTGCTCGAGCTCAACCCAGACAGCGGTCTCCCGCTCTACATCCAGATCGCCGGTGCAGTGCGTCGGGCAATCGCCGACGGCGAGGTTGTCGCCGGTGATCGGCTGCCGGCGGCTCGCGACCTGGCGCAGTCGTTGGATGTGAACATGCACACCGTCCTCCGTGCCTACAAAGACCTTCGTGAAGAGGGTGTCATCGAGTTGCGTCGGGGGCGCGGTGCAATCGTGCGCGAGGGCTCGGTGCGCACAGCAAGCGTCCATCGGTTGGTGGAGGAGCTCGCCGCCGAGGCGGGACGACACGGCCTGTCCGAAAGCGAAGTCGTGGAGATGCTGAAGAAGGAGTTCTCGTGAGACACCCCTGGCTGAACCTCATCCTGGCCCCGGCGGTGCTGCTTGCTCTGATCGTGCTCCCCTTTGTGCTCTACTGGTCCACACTCCCCAGCCCGATGGCGATCCACTGGGGACTGGGTGGTGAGCCGAACGGTTCCGCACCCCCCGCAGTCGCCCTCCTGATCCTTGCCGGTTTGTTTGTTGCGATGACGGTGGCGGTGCGTCGCGTGCTCAGCCGGACCCCACTCGAAGCCCCCTCATTCATCGCAGGCCTGTATGCGGTTGGGGCTCTCCTGGTTGGAGTCTCCTGGTTGTCCGTGCTTGCCAACCGCGACGCCGCCTCGTGGTCGGATGCAGGCGAAGTCGGCTGGATCGAGCTGCTCGGTCTGATCGTCCTTGCTCTCTTCGCCGGGGCGATTGGCTGGGTCATCGCCGGGGGGCGGAGCAGCGAGCCGGCTGGGCCGAGTTCTCCTTCGCCCACTCTCGACGTCGCCGCACCCAGCAGCGCCGTTTGGTCCGGACGCGGGATTGGCAAGGTCACAACCGTCATTGCCGTGGCGATCCTCATTGCCGCCGTGTTCACCTGGGGTTGGTCGGCGATACTGCTGGTGGTCATTGCGGTCGTCGCGCTCATGTTCTCGATTGTCCGCACAACCGTGAGCGCGAGAGGGGTTGTCGTCAGCCTGGGATGGTGGGGGTTCCCGGTGTGGACGGTGCCGATGGAGACCATCAGCCGTGCTGAGGTGGAGGTCGTCAATCCGATGGCCTACGGAGGATGGGGCTATCGCGTGCGTCCCGGCGTGCGAGCCGTCGTGGTGCGTTCGGGCCAGTCGTTGCGTCTGGTGCGCAACGACGCGACCGATCTGGTCTACACCGTCGATGATGCGGAGACCGGGGCAGGCCTGATCAACGCGATCCTGACTGAGCGGGCCCGATAGGACAAGGCCCGGCGAGACGTGTTGCAGCTCAGGCCTTGAGCAGCCGTTCCAGGCGGCGGGCCGTGATCGAAAGCCCGATCACCGTCATCACCACGAGGAAAGCAATGTGGCCGAAAATGGAGACGTCGACCGCACCAAGCGTGAGCGCTCTGATGATCTCCACTCCGTGATAGAGCGGCGAGACCTGTGCAATTGCCTGCAGAACGGGGGGATAGACGTCGAGCGGGTAGAACGTCGCTGAGAACAAGAACAGCGGCATCATCACCATGTTGATCATGTCGAAGTCCTGCCAGCTCTTCAGAAAAGTCGTCGTGGCGAACCCGGCAGCCCCGAAGGCAACACCGATCAACAGTGCGGCCGGCAGCGCCAAGAGCGCCCACCACGACTGCAGCAGTCCCATCACCAGCGCAACCAGGAGAAACGCAGCGGCATACAGGCCACCGCGGATCTGCGACCACGTGATCTCTCCTATGGCAATGTCCCATACGTTGAGCGGGGCCGACAGCATTCCGTCGTAGACCTTGGCCCACTTCAGCTTCCAGAAGATGTTCATGGTGGATTCGAACACGGCGCCATTCATGGCGGAGGCAGCCAGCAGGGCGGGAGCGACGAACGCGGTGTACTCGACCGGCTCCCCGTTGGGGCCGATGACGTCACCGACCAGCTTGCTGATACCGATGCCGATTGAGAACAGGTAGAAGACAGGCTCGAAGAGACCCGAGAACACGATGAGCCACAACCGGCGATACACGAGGACATTGCGCTCGAGGACGTAGCGGGCGCGAATGCGTCCCAGCCGGGGAGGAGCGATACGGCGGTTCAGAGTCGCCGTCATACGTTCAGCCTCCTGTGGAACAACCGGTCCGCAACCACCGCACCGCCCAACAGGAACGCCACGAGCACGAGATAGTGAAGAGCAGGAGCCCATGCCGTCTCGATGCCGAGGGCCGCGCTCCGGGTCGTCTCCACGGCATGCCAGAGCGGGGTCACGTACGCCACCGGTTCCATCCAGTTGGGAAGCTGATCGATTGGGTAGAAAGTTCCGGAGAAGAGGAACAGCGGGGTGATGACGAAACGGAACACTGTTGACAGGCCGGTTTCGTTTTCGAGCTGCGCTGCGTAGGCCGAGATCGGTCCCGCAAAGGCAAGGCCGCCGAGCACGCTCGGTGGGATGACGAGGAGCGCAGTCGCCGGGCTGATAGTGCCGAAGGCAACCATGACGCCGGTGAACACGACAGCTGTGAACAGGATCCGTACCGTCACCCAGCCGAAGTGGCCAACGACGATGTTGCGTATCGAGATCGGTGTCGCCAGGGCGTCGTAGTAGTACTTGTTCCACTTCATCCCCGCCATCACCGGGTAGAGCGACTCGCCGGTGGCGGTCATCATCGTGGCTGCGGCGAGCAAGCCAGGGGCGAGGAACGTGAGGTAGTCGAAGTCGAGCTGCACGCTGCCGCCGCCGTCGTCCACCAGGCTGCCGAGCCCGAGGCCCATCGCCAGCAGGTAGAGAATGGGGTTCATGAACGTGCTGATGACGGAGCCGCGCCAGGTGCGCCGGTAGACGCGGGCGTTGCGCTCGACGAACAGAAGTGAGCCGGAAGTCGCCATCAGTCGATGAGGCTCCGCCCGGTGAGCCGGAGGAAGACGTCCTCGAGCGTGGAGCGACGCACGATGGTGCTCTCGATGTCGAGGGGACGCTCGGTGATGTTGACCAGGGTCTGATCGGCGCTGTCTGTGTAGAGGAGAGTTCGATCGGGCAGCATCTCGACCCGCTTGGCGAGACCATCGAGTTCCTGCTCGTCCACCTGCATGCCGACCGGAAACCGAAGCTCAACAACGTCGCGCGTGGCGAATCTCTCGATGAGATTGCGGGGCGATCCCTCGGCCACGATCTTGCCGTTGTCCATCACGACCAGCCGGTCGCAGAGTTGCTCGGCCTCATCCATGTAGTGCGTCGTGACGATGAGGGTCACTCCCTGCTGCTTCAGCCTGTACAACCGGTCCCAGAGGGCGTGTCGCGCCTGCGGATCGAGCCCGGTCGTGGGTTCGTCGAGGAGTATGAGATCAGGCTGGTTGATCAACGCCCGAGCAATCGTCAGCCTGCGTTTCATGCCGCCCGAGAGAGGCTCGACCAGGTCGTCGCGGCGATCCTCGAGATGAGCGAAGGCCAACAGCTCGTCGATCCGCTCCTTGATCACCGTCTTGGGGAGATCGAAGTAGCGACCGTAGATGAACAGGTTCTCGAACACCGTGAGCTCTGTGTCGAGCAAGTTCTCCTGGGGAACCGAGCCGAGCCGAGCGCGGATCTGTGCCCCATCCGCCTCGGGATCGAGACCAAACACGGTCAGTGTTCCTTCGGTGACCGGAGAAACGGCCCCGATCATCTTCATCGTCGAACTCTTTCCCGCCCCATTGGGTCCAAGAAAGCCAAACACCTCGCCGGGGCTCACGTCGAAGCTGACGGTGTCGACCGCGGTGAAGTCATCGAAGCGTTTCGTGAGGTCCACAGCGTGGACCAGCGGCTCAGTCATAGTTGGCAAACCTAGCAAATGGATGTGACGAAAAAGGGAGCGTTCAGCGGGTCGGGGGAGCAGAGTGCTCGTTGATCTGGATGACCAGACCATCAGGGTCCACGACCGTCACCGAGCGGCCGAACGGCTGATCACAGATCTCCCCGGATGGCGGGATTCCGGCAGCACTCAGCTGGGCCAGAACGTCCTCGAGCGGTGTCGCCGCATCGAGACCGAGGCCCATCCCGTCGCCGGCGTGGTCGACGGTTTCTGCGATGTGAAGAGCGAGCGTCGCTTCCCCGACCAGGAGCTCGGTCCAATAGGGCGAGGTCGTGACGATCTTGGCCGCGGGGAGAAGGCTCGTGTAGAACGCTGTCGAGCGATCCATGTCGGTGACGTAGACGAGTGGTGTGAGTTTCATCGAGTCCTCCGCGGCGGTATCTCCTGGGAGGATAGATCCTCAGATCTGGATGCCGATTGCAAGAAGGACCCCGACTACCAACTGCAGGCGGGCCGTGCCCTTCAGCACCCCGATCAGGGCAGGCCCGGAGCGCTCGGTGCGCAGCGTGCGGATCAGCGGCACGCCAAGCGGCAAGGCGAGCAGCGTTATCAGCGCTCCCGCCGGCAGCCAGTCGAAGCCGACGGCCACGGCCACTATCAGCACGGAGCCCAGGACACAGAATGCGTAGAGGCCGACGGCGACGCCCCGGCCGAGGATGACGGCAAGTGTCCTCTTCCCGGCGTCCCTGTCGGTATCGACGTCCCGTACGTTGTTGGCCAGCAGAATGGCGCTGGCCAGCAGACCCATTGCCACGCCGCTGGGCCCCACGCCAATCTCGAGCGAGCGGTCGAAGACATAGCGAGTCCCGGCAGTGGCGACCAGGCCGAAAAAGACGAACACGAACAGCTCCCCCAATCCGTAGTAGCCGTAGGGAACCGGGCCGTTCGTGTAGCCGAGGGCGGCGATGATCGACGCAATACCGATGACGAGAATCCACACCCCGCCGAGGTATATCAGGTAGAGCCCGACAGCCGCAGCCAGCCCAAATGCCAGCGCAATCCCGCCCCACATCTGGCGAGGGGTTATCAGACCGGCGGCGACGGCGCGGGTAGGCCCGATTCGGTGCTCATCTGTGCCGCGGGTGCCGTCGGCGACATCGTTGGCGAAGTTGACTCCGATCTGAATGAGAAGCGCCGCAAGCATCGTCGCCACGAAGGCATCCCAGCGAAAGACATCGCTGCGCAGCGCCAGCGACGTCCCCACCAACACCGGCGCCACCGCTGCCCACAGGGTCGGCGGCCGCGCTGCAATAACCCATGAGCTCAGCTCAGGCATCGCCCCGCCTTCGGCGGGGTTCGAGTTCGGCGGCCTTGGGCAGTCCGCCAGATCTCGGGTCGGGCGTGCTCTGACGCGAGCTTGTGGCGGTGGCCGAGCTGCCGCCGCCCTCTAGAAGTGCCATGGGAACTTGCGGTAGTCCTGCTCGCGCTTCTCGAGAAAGGCGTCTCGTCCTTCCTGTGCTTCGTCGGTGCCGTAGGCGAGACGGGTGGCCTCGCCGGCGAAGAGCTGCTGGCCGACGAGCCCCTCGTCGGGCAGGTTGAAGGCGTACTTCAGCATCCGCTGTGCGGTCGGGCTCTTGGTCACGATCTCCGCAGCCCACTCCAGAGCGACCCGCTCGAGGTCGTCGTGGGGAACGACGGCGTTCACCGCACCCATGTCCAACGCCTCCTGTGCGGAATAGTCGCGACCCAGGAAGAAGATCTCGCGGGCCCGCTTCTGGCCGACCTGGCGGGCCAGCAGGGCCGAGCCGTAACCGCCGTCGAAGCTGGCGACATCGGCATCTGTTTGCTTGAACACGGCGTTCTCCGCCGAAGCGAGGGTCAGATCGCATACAACATGGAGGGAGTGACCTCCGCCGACGGCCCAACCCGGCACCACGGCTATCACCACCTTCGGCATGAAGCGAATCAGCCGCTGCACCTCGAGGATGTGCAGCCGCCCCAGCCGGGCCGGGTCGACGCCGTCATCGCCCTCGTACTGGTAACCGTCCCGTCCTCGGATCCGCTGATCTCCGCCGGAGCAGAACGCCCAACCGCCGTCTTTGGGTGACGGCCCGTTCCCCGTCAGCAAGACACACCCGACGTCCGATGTCATGCGGGCGTGGTCGAGCGCAGTGAACAGCTCGTCGACTGTATGCGGCCGGAAAGCGTTGCGAACCTCGGGCCGATCGAACGCGATTCGAACTGCCCCGAGATCACGGGCGCGGTGATAGGTGATGTCGGTGAAGCCGAAGCCATCGACCGGCTCCCACGCACCTGGATCGAAGATCTCCGAAACCACGTAAAGCCTCCGTTGGGCGCTGGACCGAATACTGTAGTGACCGCATGAACGCTTCTTCTCTCGGTACCGATTGGCTGGCGCGCGCCGCCGGCGAAGACCCCGATGCGACTGCGCTGGTGGAGAACGACGGCACTTCGTTGAGCTACGGCAGATTGGACGACTTCGCCACGCGTGAAGCGCAGCGTATTCGCGACTCTGGCTTCGAGCCCGGACAGGTGACACTTGTTCCGATTGGCGAAGTCGGCGGTCCCCTGGTCGTGATGCTGTGGGGAGCCTGGCGGGCTCGCGTCGTCCCGATGCTGATCGATCACGACTCCCCGCTGCTAGCGGAGTGGGTAAGCACTCTACGGCAGCTGTCACGGCAGGCACCGATGCCGGTTGCCGAATCCCCCCTCCATACCGTGGTACTCACGTCGGGGAGTAGTGGTGTTCCCCGCGCGGTGCGGCTGACCCACGACAACGTTGCCGCCGCCGTCGCTTCGTCCGCTCGGCAACTCGGCAACACGGGCGATGACCGCTGGTTGCTCACGCTGCCGCTGTTTCATGTCGGCGGTCTTTCGATTCTGTGGCGGTCTGCCGCGGCGGGCGGCTCCGTTGTCATCCATCGCAGCTTTCGTCCCCGGCGTGTCGCCGCAGCCATCAGAGCCGGTGAGGTATCGATGGCAAGCTTTGTGCCCACGATGCTCTACCGGTTGCTTGCTGTGGACCCCGGGCCGTATTCGGGAATGCGCGCGGTGCTGCTCGGCGGGGCCGCCGCAAATCGCGAGCTGGTCGAACGCGGGCTTGACGCGGGGTTGCCCATTCTCCAGACCTATGGGATGACGGAGGCCTGTTCCCAGGTGGCGACCGTCCTCCCCGGCGAGGCCGTCGAGTCACTCGGCACGGCCGGCCGGCCCCTCCCGGGAATCACGATCGCCACCGGCGAGGCTGGAGTTGGCGAGATCGTGATCGACGGGCCGATGGTTTCCCCCGGTTATCTCGGCGAGCCGGACCGCCGGGGCGGACATCACACAGGGGACATCGGGTATGTCGATGACAACGGGCGCCTCGTGGTCCTAGGGAGGGTCGACGACATGGTCGTCACCGGAGGGGAGAACGTGTACCCGGGCAGGGTTGCGGAAGTCCTCAGCGGGTATCGCAATGTGGAGCAGGTCGAGGTCGTCGGCGTCCCCGACCCAGAGTGGGGTCAGGCTCTCGTCGCGATCGTCGTAGGAGAGGACATCTCCCGAGCCGATTTGGAGGCCTGGGCGCGGGAGCGGCTATCCCGTCATGAGGTCCCAAAGCGGTGGGCGTTTCGACAGGAGCTGCCGCTCCAAGCAGGGGGGAAGGTCGACAGGGCCGCTCTCGACGAAATCGCAAGGGGGGCGCAGTGAGTTGGGAGCGAGGCCAGCCGATAGTCCGGAGACAGATAGTGCACGGACGACCCTGGCTGGGCTGGATGGTCATCGTCGTTGTCGATGACGGGGAGCAGCTGGTCACCTACTCGCCTGAGGGTTCACCGTTTCACTTCCCCGACGGTGACTGGCCGACACCCGATGGGCGTCACCCGTGGCACAGCTTCAGCGCATGGCAGGGCAACGGTGCGTTGATGGTGCAGCGGCCGAGCGATCCCTATGCGGTCTGGCACTTCTGGGACGGCGTCGACCGCAAGTTTCGTGGCTGGTACCTGAACTTCGAGGCGCCGTTTGCGCGAACCGAGATCGGCTTCGATACACAGGACCTCGAGCTGGATATCTGGGTCGACCCGGAAGGCGATTGGCAGTTCAAGGACATCGATCTCCTGTGGCGTCGCCACGACGAAGGTCGCTTCACCCTCATCGAAGTGCGGCGGATCCTCGAACTGGGCAAAGAGGTGGGGGCGATGTTGGAGTCCGGTGACTGGTGGTGGGACCGGGACTGGGTCGAGTTTGAGCCCGATCAGATGTGGACCATCCCCGACATGCCGTGGGGATGGGCGGATCTACCCAGCCCGCTTTGACCAAGCCCTGACGCCGGCGATTGTCGGAGCGCTGGCGCGGCCACCGAGGGCAACTCCGGTGAGGATCATCGCCCCGCCAAGCACTATCCACGGCGTCAGCCTCTCGGCGAAGAAGATTATGCCTCCAGTCACGCCGACCAGCGGGATCAGGTAGGCGATCATCGAGACCTGTCCCGTGGTCCCACGCTCATTGGCCAGCATCATCGAGCGGAAACCGAGATAGGAGCCAACGACGCCGATCAACACCATGATTGGGATGTCGCCGCCGGCGAAGCCCCCGTCCGGTACGAGCGATCTCCCAACGAATACGGCGACGACCAAGGGGGTCAACCCTGCCGCGGTCAGTTGGGACGGGATGAGAGCCAAACCGCCGTGCCGGATTGCGTACCAGCGCGCCACCACAGCGCTGGTCCCGGCGAGGATTGATCCGGCCGTCGTCCACAGCGCCCCTCGGTATGAGGCCCCCTCGATGACCCCGGGAGCTGCGATCAGCGCCACGACGCCGCCGAGAGCAACGGCGAGACCCAGCCCTTTCATTGCATTGAAGCGCTCGTCGGGGAACACGAGGTGTGCCACTGCGGCCGTAACCGACGGTCCGAGCGTGATGATGAGGGTGACCAGGCCTGCGGTGAGGGTCTCAAATCCGATGTTGAAGAACAACGCGGGAAGCGAGGAGTTGAAAACCCCAAGCAGGATTCCCGGGCCGATGGCACGGCGCCGGATGTCGTGGCTCATCCATGCGACCAACCACGCCACCACACCGGCAGTCAGAAACGGTCCTGCGGTGACGGTGAACGAGTCGACGCCACGGTCGATCAACCCTTTCGAAAGCAGCCCGCCACAGCCGAACGCAAACGCCGTGAAGATCACGAGTGGCCATACCGAGAGCGGTTGTCCGCGCTTGAAGAGCGGCATGACCCGGATTACAGCACGCTGCCGCGAGAACTCCCGATTCGGCGCTCAGTCCTTCAGCCCGAGGTCCTCGAGGAAGGCATCGGTCGACGGCTCTCGACCCAGGAAGGCACGCAGATGGTCGATGGCATCGCGGGAGTAACCCCTGGCCAGTACTTCTTCGCGATAGCGTCTTCCGACGTCGGGGCTGAGCACACCCTCCTTCGCAAAGACAGAGAACATGTCGTCGCCGTACACCTTCGACCACAGATAGCCGTAGTACCCGGCGTCGTAGCCACCCATGAGGTGACCAAAGCTGGCGCCGAAGTGAGTGCCGGCAAAGAACTCGAACCCGGTGAGCTCGTAGGCGGCGCGATAAGCCGCGTCGACGTCGACATCACCCGTCACCCCATGCAGGTTCATGTCGAACTGGCCCAGGTAGATCTGCCGCATCGTGAACAGGCCGACGTTGAGGTCCCGAGCGGCGACGAGACGGGTGACGAGATCCTCCGGGATCGCCTCATCCGTCTTGTGATGTCGGGCGAACCTCTGCAGCACCTCAGGCTGCCACATCCAATGCTCCATGATCTGCGAGGGCGCCTCGACAAAGTCCCACTCCGTGTCGAAGCCGGCGAAACGGACCAGGTCCACTGTGGTCAGGCAGAAGTGGATGATGTGGCCGAACTCGTGGAAGAGAGTGAGCGCTTCGTCGTGCTTGAGCAAGGACGGTGCCGATTCGGTGGGCTTGGTGAAGTTGGCGACGATGGCGGCGATCGGCTTCTCATACGAACCGTCCGCTCGGCGGTGACCGGTCACCAGCGGGAATGCGGCTGCGTGGCCGAATTTGCCCTCGCGGGGAAAGAGATCGGCGTAGAAGTAGGCGATCGGCTCGCTCTGCCCTGCGTTACGGATCTCGTATAGGTAGACGTCGGGGTGCCACGCCTTGGAGTCCTCGACCTGGCTGTACTCGAGACCAAAGACCTCACCGGTGATCTCGAACATCCCGGCCACGACTTGTTCGAGCGGGAAGTATGCGGCGACTTCGTTTTGATCGATCCCGTAGTCGCGCTTGCGCAGTTGGGTCGTGTAGTAGTTGCTGTCCCACGACTGGAGTTCCCGGCCCCCGATATCCTCGGCAAGCGCAGCGGTGTCGCCGAGCAACATCTCTGTCATCACCGCTATGTCCTCGTCGCGCTTCTTGGAGAGCTGGGGAGCGATGGATGCGTAGAAATCGGCGACTGCCTCGGGTGTCTTCGCCATCTTGAGTTCCATGGCGTGGTGCGCCCAGGTCGGCAGCCCGAACAGTGCTGCCATCTGCTGCCGGAGCTCGACTGCTTCTGCGAGGAGCGGATTGTTCTGCTCCGCGGCCCGGTTCCAGAACTTGAACTGGAGGGCCCTGCGCAGGTCCCGTCGCTCGGCTTGCTCGATGAAGGGGATGTAGTCGGGATAGGCCATGCCGACCTGTAACCTCCCCGGCTCCGATCCCTCGCTGAGTCCGTCGATGTACTCGTCGGGGAGGCCGCCCAGGTCGCCGCGGGTGACCTCGATGGAGTCCTCCCATTCGTCGAGGTTCTTCGCATACTCGACCTGGAGTTCGATGAGCCGCTGCTGGAGCCTCTGCAGCTCGGCCCGATCGTCCTCGGCCAGCTCGTGGCCGGCGCGGCGGAAGTCACGCATCCAGTGTTCGATGAGGCGGGCCTTGGTCCCCGTCAGGCTCGCCGCCTCGTCGGTCTCGCTGTACTCGCGGACGGCTGCGTAGAGGTCCGTCCGGAACACGAGGTCGGTGGTCCACTTGGTGAGCCTCTCCTCCACCTCAGTTGCCTTGTCGCGGACCGCTTTGTCGGGATGTACCCGGGCCATGAAAGGGGAACGTCCGTAGGCTTCGCCGAGCACGACGCTTGCGGCCTCTAGTGGTGCGATGGTGTCCGCCCAGGAGCGCGGCGAGGACGCGACCGACCTGGACACGAGGTCATCCGCTTTGGCTATTGCGTCGTTGCCAATCTCGTCGACCAGATCGGCCGAGGTGGAGGTGTAGTCGTAGAGCATGGCAGGGGAGAGTAGTGCCCGCCGTGCCGACCGGGGATCAGGCTGCGATTCCGAGCTTGACCACGATCGGTCGGTGCTCGAGCCCGAACGATGGGCCCAGATACCTGTCGATGGTGGTCAGCTCCTCGCTGTGCACGAGGTGGTCGAAGGGAAGCCGGAAGAAGGCCCAGCGGTCGGCCGGCCACGTCGATTGCAGCCCATAGCCGGAGAGTGAGTCGACCAGGTCGGCCTCGGAGAGGAGGTTCTTCACAGGGTGGGACCACGTTGTGGATTGGAAGTCACCCACGATGATCGTCGGATCGGTCTCCTGCCTGGCCATCCGGGTCACCTCGGCGAAGTAGTCCTCCCGCAATCCGGCGTCAGACTCGTTGCTTGCGGGTCGTGACTGGATTGCATAGATGACAACCGGCTGGGACGCGATCGCGGCTTCGACCCGGACCGCAACGTCCCGCACCTGCGAGATCCGCAGCACCTCTGTCTCCAGGTCATCTCTGGCGAGGACGGTGATGCCGTAGGTGCGATCAACGGGGAGGTCGTTCTGCATCTTGTACGGCGCCGCCATCTCCACCGCCTGGTTCCATGCGTCGGTGGAGTCGACGAGAACGACGACGTCAGGCTCGACCGTGTCGATCCAACGGAAAGTGAGGTCGCGGATGGATTGCCGCTGTCCCACGTTGAAGCTGACGATGGTCAGGTCGTCTCCAGAAGCCGCCGGCTCGGGGTTGCCCAGATACAGCGGAAGGACGATCAGGCCGTTGATGATGGCCATCGCCATGAAGAACAGCCCGGTGGCCTTGGAGAAGACAAGCGCATAGGCCAGCGCAACGAGGAGCAGTACCACTGCGAGGTGAGCGCGGAAGTTGGCCGCAAAATCGAACAGCCACCATGTCGAGCCAAAGAACCCGAGAACGGTGGCCAGGGTCCCGGCTACCCCAACAGCGAGTAGACCGAACCCGATGAACCCTTGCCCTACGGCCATTCCTGCGTTGGTTCGCTTTGCAGCCATCAGTTCTCTCCGAGCGCGTAGAAGAAGCCGTCTCTCGATCCGACGTAGACATGGCCGTTCCATACCGCCGGGGTGGATTCGATGCACCCACCGGTGACCCGGGACTCCCAGCGAACGACGGGTCCCTCCGGCTCCGAGATGTCATAGGCCCGGAAGCCGGCGTTGACGTCGCAGTCGATCGCAACCAGAAGTGTCTCGTCCAATATCACCGGAGACGACCACGCGTGCGTGCCCACGTCATCACGCCAGAGCACAGTGCCGTCGGCGGTGTCCACCGCGAGGAGGTCGCCGGTGTTGGTCGGCGCATAGAGAACGCCTTCCGACAGCGCCGGGGTGGCCCAAATGCCTCCGGCGGTCTGATCGACGGTGGGGACGTCCACACTCCACACCAGCGGATCGTCGGGACGGGAGGGGTCGAGCTTGACGAGCTGGCCGACTTCTGCCGCCCGGCTGGTCTCGAGGTCGACTTCGGCGGCGACGTACAGCATGCCGTCCTCGTCGATGACGATCGACGCATCGACATCGTCGCCCATCCAGAAGTCGAACACGATGCGCTCCTCGGCCGGTGTGTCTGCCTCGAGATCGATGCCGACGACTCGCCCGGCGCTGTTGGCGACGTATGCGATGTTGCCGAACACTGCCGTCGAGCTTTCGACGGATTGCTGACGACCGACGGCCTGAAGCAGGTCCTCGGTCCACATCGGGGTCGAGTAGAGAATCTCCGGTTGTACCTTCACCAATCCTGTTTCGTCCCGTTCTCGGTTCAGCTTTACCGCAAACCACCAGGAGTTTTCTCCTCCCAGAAGAAGGAGATCGTCGACGATCACGGCGCTCGAGTCCCAGTCGTTGTTCCACATGCCGGCTACCGCTGACGCCTCGAGACCCCAGACCTCAGTCGGTGTCTCCCTATCGAGAGCGATTATCCGGTAGCGCGAGTCCCGTGATCCTGCGTAGAGGAGCGGGTAACCGTCGGGATCGAGCACGACGGATCCCTTGATGATGTCTCCCATGAAGAAGTCGGGGCGAGTCCTCAGCCCGGTTGCCGCGTCGACGAAGTGGATGTTCTTGTCATAGGCGCCAAAGATCACTTCGGTGACGCCGTCCGGTCGCTCCCAGACAACAGGTTGCCCCGTCCACCCCGTTCCACACCACACAATTGACTCACCGCCCACCGGCGAGGTCCCGCACATGGCCGTTTCCGGGAACCGCCACAACACGCCGAGGCTCTCCGGGGCGGGTCCGGTCCCGTAGAACGTGTGTGTCGGGTTCCCGCGAAACATGGTGAGCCCGGGAACCTCGCCCCAAGGCTCACCAACGCTGGAAGCAGGCACCAGCGTCGGCGGTGTTGTCGTCGTCGTAGTGGTGGAAGTCGTCGGCGGTGGTGCAGAAGTGCCGGGCGCCGTCGTTGCCGTCACCTCCGGGAGCGGTGCGAGGGCTGCGGCAGTGGTTGGCGCGCCGGGAGCCGGCCCCGACGTGGAGGTGTTGGTGCATGCCGCAAGCAGGACGACGGGCAGCAACATGGTGGTGGTCGGCCGCAGCGGCATCGTCGGATTGTAGGGACGGGTGTGTGCCTACCTGAGGCTTCGGCAACACGCCGGCACGGGTCTACCCTGCTCGGCGATGCCAGTCAGCGATGCATATCTAAACGAGTTCTCTGAACCGATCGGGTATCTCGATTTTGCCGCCGTCGGGCCACCCTCGCGGCGAGTGCGCACAATTGTGGCCGACGCGTATTTGCGGTCCTCCGAGCCGGACGGCCCGATCGGTCCCAGTCTGCTGGGCGCCTACGAGGCCGCCCTGGGCACCTACAGCCGGTTCCTCGGTGTTGCCCCCGAGTTGGTCACCGTCGTGCCCAATACCTCCACGGCTCTCTTTCATGTTGCGTTCGGTCTCGCCCCGTTTGGGGGCAACATCGTCGTCCCTGCCCACGAGTTCCCGACCAATCTCTACCCGTGGCTGCGGGCTGCCGGCATGGGAGGGCCGGAGGTGAGGATGGTCGAGATTCCCGATCGCCGAGTGACGGCGGGAGCTCTCAGCGAGGCCGTGGACGACGAGACGAGGGCAATTGCCGTGAGCGCCGTCGACTACCTCTCCGGGTTCCGTCCCGATCTCGGTTCGCTCCGAGAGCTTGCCGACGACGCGCTCCTCGTTGTTGACGCCGCCCAAGGGCTCGGCGGTGTCGACTTGGCGCTCGGGCGCGCCGATGTCGTTGCGGCTACCGGGCTCAAGTGGTTGCGCGCAGGCTTCGGTACCGGTCTCATGGCGGTGTCGTTGCGCTCGATCGAGATGCTGCACTCGACACTCACCGGATGGTGGGGCGTCGAGGACTCTTTCGATTGGGACGAGCTGCCGCCGCATCCCGCCCGGGGCGATGCGGAGCGCTTTCACGACGGCGGCCCACCATTCTTCGCCGCTCTGGCGCTCGAGGCGGCCGTGGACCTCATCGAATCCGAGGGGATAGCCACGATCCACGACGCAGTGCTAGACAACGTGAAGGCCATCGAAGAAGTCGTAATGAGTGCGGGCGGCGACGTCTTCGCTCCCTGGGACGATGACACCGAGCGTGCCGGGATCCTCTCGTTCCGGATGCCCGCCGAACCTGCTGCGGTCACGGCGCAGCGGCTCGATGCTGCCGACTTGATCGTGTCGCAGCGGGGTGACTGGGTGCGGCTGGCTCCCCATGCCACTACCGATCTCGCTGTGCTCGATGTATTGGCTGAGGTGCTCGACACCGCAGACTAAAGCTGCAGAGCGTCGGCACTATGCTCGCGGGCGTCAATCTTTGGAGGAGATATGTTCACGACCAGCAAGACGTGGGCACGTGTGTTGGTGATGCTGGCGGCGCTGGCATTGCTGGCAGGTGCTTGTGGTGGTGATGAAGAGACCGGCACCGTTGACGAGGACGTTTCCTGTGCCTTCGAGGATCTGAATCTCGTCACCGCAGGCACCCTCACCGTGGCGACGGGCGAGCCGGTGTTCCCACCGTGGATGGGCGTAGGCGACGACGTCTTCGACGTTCCCGAGTCGAAGACCGGTTTTGAAGGGGCACTGGTCTACGAGTTGGCGGCCAAGATGGGCTTCTCGGACGACCAGGTGGTTTTCGTCCGCACTCAGTTTGACGAGGCCATCGCTCCGGGGCCGAAGGACTGGGACTTCAACATCCAGCAGTACTCGATCACCGAGACCCGGGAAGAGGTCGTTGACTTCAGTGACCCGTACTACACCACCCGGCAAGCTCTGGTGAGCCTGCCCGGCACGGCCGTGATCGGTGTGGACTCGCTTGAGGGCCTCGCCGACACCAGGCTCGGCGCGGCGATCGGCACGACCAGCTTCGACTTCATCGAGGACGTCATCGAGCCCAACATCGAGGCGTCGGTCTACGGCGACAACGTCGATGCGATCGCATCGCTCGTTGCCGGTCAGCTCGACGGAATCCTCGTCGACCTGCCCACGGCGTACTTCATGACCGCAGTGCAGATCCCCGAGCAAGGTGCCGACGGTGTCATCGTTGCCCAGTTCGAGGCCAAGGCACAGGATCCCGATGAGTACGGCATGTTGTTTGCCGAAGGCAACACGCTGGTGTCATGTGTCAATGCCGCACTGGCCGAGTTGAAGAACGAAGGTCGGATCGACGCACTCGAGGCAGAGTGGCTGGCTCAGGGCGGGGATATCGTCACCATCTCGGAGTAACCCATCACCGACGACTCCCAGATCGATGATGTAGTTCGCCGGGGCCCGCAGACGCTGTGGCCCCGGCGTCCTCCGTCGACGTCTGAGGAAGGTGGACGCGCCGCTCTGATCGCGGCCGGCTCGACGATCATCGTCGTTGGGCTGATTATGTGGGTCGTCCTCACCTCCGAGGCCTGGCCGACGGTCCAGCGCCAGTTCTTCTCCTGGTTCCATTTCCGGGAGTCCTTCCCCGACGTCCTCTCCGGTTTCTGGCTCGACATCCAGATGTTCCTCGTGGCCGAGGTACTGATCCTGGTGTTCGCCCTGGTGTTGGCGATGATCCGGTCACTCCGGGGGCCCGCCTTCTTTCCGTTGCGGGCGATCGTCGTCACCTACATCGATCTGATTCGCGGCATCCCCATGCTGCTGCTGATCCTGCTGCTCGGGTTTGGGGTCCCGGCCCTGCAACTCAGTGGGGTACCAACCTCGCGCATCTTCTGGGGCGTGGCCGCTCTGGTCATCAGCTACTCGGCGTACACCGCCGAGGTCTACCGGGCCGGCATCGAGTCGGTACACGAGAGCCAGCGCATGTCGGCTCGATCCATTGGGCTCACGCAGGTCCAGGCGCTGCGGTTCGTGATCGTGCCACAGGCGATCCGCAACGTGATCCCGGCCCTGTTGAACGGTCTCGTCAGCCTGCAGAAGGACGTCGCTCTCGTCTTCGTGCTCGGGGTGAGGGAGGGACTCGCCGAGGCCGATATCTACAACGCACGTACGTTCAACTACACCAGCTACATAGCGGCTGCGGTGCTGTTCCTGCTGATCAGCGTTCCGATTGCGCGCTTCACCGACTGGTACACGGAGCGTGACCGAAGACGACGACAGGCGATGAGCACATGAGTGTTCCCAAACTCGAGATAGAGAGTCTCTCCAAAGCGTTCGAGTCCAAGGTCGTCCTCTCGGATGTGGACCTCAAGGTGGACCCGCATGACGTGGTCTGCCTCATCGGTTCGTCGGGCTCGGGCAAGTCGACTCTGCTCAAGTGCATCAATCTGCTGATTCCAATCGACGGCGGCGACATTCGCCTCGACGGCCTGTCGATCACCAGTGGCGAGGTGAACCCCAACCAGGTCCGTCAGGAGATGGGGATCGTCTTCCAGGCGTTCAACCTGTTCCCGCACATGAAGGTGATCGACAACATCACGCTCGGTCCTCGCAAGGTCCACGGCGAGGATCGTGACGTCGCCGAGGAGAGGGCGCGCGAGCTGCTGGATCAGTTCAACCTCTCCGAGAAGGCAGACGACTACCCGGATCGTCTCTCGGGCGGACAGCAGCAGCGTGTTGCCATCGTCCGGGCGCTGGCGCACCAGCCGCAGTTGATGTTGTTCGACGAGGTGACCTCGGCGCTCGACCCCGAGTTGGTCGCCGAAGTGCTCAATGTGATCCGCGGTCTCAAGGAGAGCGGAATGACCATGCTGATCGCTACCCATGAGATGGGGTTTGCCCGCGATGTGTCCGACCGCGTCTGCTTTCTGGATCAGGGCAAGATCCTCGAACAGGGTCCGCCCAACGAGCTGTTCAAGAACCCGCAGCAGCCTCGGACCAGACAGTTCCTACAACGGATCGTCGAGGCCGGCCGTCTCTAGCGTGGCGGTTCCCTGAATCATTCCGCCGGTGTCCGACCTCCAGAGGTCTCGGATGGTCCACGGCGAGTTGCGCAAGATCCCCTCGGTGTCCTGGTTGGAGCGACAACCGCCGGAGATCGTTTCCCAGGCGGGCTTGATACGGTCCTGGAGCCTCGCCATGCGGTCGCGGGGCGAGCGCACATGCTCGAGGAAATGCAACGTCCCTGCGCTCCTGGTCACCCGGGCAATCTCGGCCAGAACACGTTCGGGTTCCGGGACCGTGCACAACGACAGGGCGATCACTGCGGCGTCGAACTCGTTGTCGCCGAACGGAAGGCTGCGGGCATCGGCGGCTACGAGGTCCACTGGGGCAGGGGATTCCCAGGTGCGGCGGATGGCACGGCGCAGCATGCCGGTGTTGTTGTCGATGCCCACCACCAGGTCGGCCCGCTCGTAGTAACTCAGGTTGAGCCCGGTCCCCACCGCGATCTCCAACACCCGACCTGATGCGTGTTGGCAAAGCCGGGCCCGCTGGCGGCGCAGGCCGAGGCGATCGTTGGGCACCATCAACAGGTCGTAGATCCGAGCGAACATCGAGTGGGGAGCGGTCGCCATTGCGCCACCCTACCGCTGGTGCCGAGTGGCGGTAGGCTCCGGCCCATGGCAGAAGCTCCAAGCCAGAGAACGGAGGTCCGGCGGTTGCCGGAGCGCGGGAGCTACGACCGCGATCTCATCAACTCGATTCTCGACGAGGCGTTGATCTGCCATGTCGGCTTTGTCCACGAAGGTGCCCCGGTCGTCATCCCGACCATTCACGCCAGGCTCGGCGAAACGCTGTACCTGCATGGATCGCCGGCCAGCCGCATGCTGCGTTCCATGCGGTCCGGTGACGAGATCAGCGTCAACGTCACGCTGGTTGATGGTCTCGTTGTGGCTCGGGCCGCCTTCCACAATTCGATGAACTACCGGTCGGTCGTCGTCTTCGGATCGCCGCGGATCGTCACCGACACCCAGGAGAAGCGGGATGCACTCGAGGCAATAACCGAGCACGTTGTTCCGGGTCGCTGGGCAGACTCTCGGGAGATGACCGAAAAAGAGGTGAAGGGCACGCTGGTCGTCGCCCTTCCCCTCACCGAAGCATCAGCGAAGATGCGAACCGGTGGTCCTGGAGACGAGGAGGAGGACTACGACCTGGCGATCTGGGCCGGGGTGATCCCGCTGACGCTCACGGCCGGAGAGGCGATCGTCGATCCGCTGTTGCGCGTGGACGTCGCGACGCCTGAGTACGTGAGCGAGTACAAGCGGCCCGTCTGATGGCAACCTTGCGCGACTACCGGCCCGATGACCTCGACCGGTGTACGGAGTTGGTCAACCAGGCATGGGACTTCGACGGACATCTCGAGCACCCGGCCGTGGCCACTGTCGCCAAGGACTTCTACGTGAACGGGTCACTGGCGGAGAGCCGCCACTACCGGGTCGTCGAGGATGATGGGGTGGTGCTGGGTTTGCTGTTTGGTGCGGCCGGCGACGGCGCCAGGTTCGACAACGGTTACCAGGGTTTGTTGGGAGCGCTCCGCATGCTGGGCCGGTTGATCGGTGCGAGAGGCTGGGGTAGCGGCGAGAAGCTCCGCTGGCTGCGTGCTATCCGGGCACACAGTGTCGCCCGTCGTTCGGTGTTGGCCCCTTCCGACACCGAGGTCACCCTGCTTGCAGTCGATGCAGCCGCCCGCGGCCGCGGCCTCGGCCGGCAGTTGATGGATGAGTACATCGACCTGTGTCGTGGGCTCGGCAAGGATCGGATAACGGTAGAGACCGACACCCACTCGAACTTCGGGTTCTACGAGCACTACGGGTTCGAGCGAGTGGGGACGTTCGACTCGCCGATGACGCGGCTGTTCGCCGGGGACACCGGCGAGACCTTTGTGTACGTCCTCGATCTTTAGAGGGCGTTTGTCCGACAGTTAGCGATCGCTTAGCGCAGGCTCCTGCATTGTTGCCGGGAACAAGCAAGGAGATGTACTCGTGAGTGACAACGCCGGAGGGCGCAAGTTCTCCACTTCTCTGATCATCGGGCTCCTGCTGGTCCCAATGAGCGCAGTTGCAGCGGTGGCGCTGGTGAATCCCGACCAGAGCGTCGAGCCGCAGGAGGCGGGCGTCGTCGACGTCGTTGTGGATGACGTCGCCACAACCGTCGCGCCGGCCGCCGATGCTCTGGAGATTGCCTCTACCGATGACCTAGAGATGGCCTGTGGAGAACAGGGTGGGCTGCTCGTCGCCAAGGAGGCAGGCGGGACCATCAGCGCTCTCGAGCAGGCGGCGCTCGATTCGCTGCGTTCGATCTGCGCTTCGGAAGGCATGGCCTTGCCCGGGCCGCCGGCACCGGAGGCCGTTGTCGAGACCGTGACAGTTGCGGCAGCACCTGCCGGAATGGACGACTCCAGCGACGACTACGACCTCGCCGCTGAGTTCGAGGAGGCGTACGCCGAGACCGTTGCGTACATCAATGCCGCGATCGCTGCGGGCGCCCATGGCGAGATGATCGACCTCGCCAGGCAACTCGTCGCCGAGGCCGGGGCTCTCGCCGATGCCGGCGACTACGCAGCCGGGCTTGCCAAACTCGACGTCGCCGAGGATGCGGTTGATCTTGCGGATCGCAGCGGTAACCGCAACGACGACGAATACGACGACGACGAATACGACGACGAGGAATACGACGACGAGGAATACGACGACGAGGAATACGAAGACGAAGAGGAAGACGAAGAGGACGAGGAAGACGAAGAGGACGAGGACGACGACGAGGACGACGACGACAAAGAGGATGACGACTAGTGGCCGACCGGTCGAGCAGCTTCACCTCGCTCCTCGCTGCCGCCCTTGTGGCGCTCACCGGGTTGATCCCGGTGGTGTGGCTGCTCACATCGCCTGCCGAGCGATCGGTGGTGGAGGAGGACGCCGTGGTCGTGACCGCGACCACGGCTCCGCCCTTCACAGTCGTGGTGGAGCCCGCTCCGCAACTAGAGGTCGAGGGACTCGACCCCGCTGTGGTGAGGGTCTTGCAGGCCAACGGCTATGCACAGCTCGCCGGACGGCAAGAGCTGGTCGCTGAGTTGCCGCCTGCCGTCATCGGCGTGCTGATCGAGCACAACGCCGTGCTCACCGTTGTCGAAGAGGCTCCGCCGCAGGAGGAGGGTTGACCGATGCTGAAGAGACTTCTCCCGAGCCGCTGGGCTCGCATCGTGGCCTGGACTGGTGCCGCAGTTGCCTGGGGTACCTCGGTCGTCGCTGTTCAGGCGGCGACGGAGGAGGCCGCCACGCCGGCGCCGGAACCGGTAGACCAACCACTGGCCGAGGTCCAGGAAGTACCCCCACCTGTGGCCGGTGTTCCCGAAGCTCCGGCTGCAGGCCTCATCATCGTTCGCTATACCCCGGTGCCCCCGCCGCCGCCAGAGGTGATCACACGCACGATCACGGTCGGCGGGGGTAGCGGAGGGGGCGGCACCACCAGCGCTGCCGGCGGCGGCGGCGACCGTCCGACCATCAACGATGTCGTCGTCAGTTCCGGGTCATGAAGCGGATCGACTTCCCTGCGATGGGCACGAGGATTGTCGCCACTGGTAACGAGATCGGTGATGTGGTGGGCTTCTTTGCGGATGCCGAGGCAGTCTTCAGCAGATTCGACTCGACGAGCGAGCTGAACGCCCTGAACACCACTCCCGGCCGTGCGGTCGAGGTGTCGAGCGCGCTTGCGTCGTGTCTCGCCGATGCGCAGGAACTACGACGGCGGACCGGCGGCTTGGTCGATCCGGCGGTGGGAGCTGCCGTTGCTGCGTGGGGCTATGACCGGGCTTTTGCTGCTCTGCCACAACTGACAGCCGAGCCGGTCGTTGCGGAGATAGGTGAGTGGTCTATCGAGGAGAGCACAGTCTTTCGATCGCCCGGCACCGTTCTCGATCTCGGTGGGATCGCCAAGGGTTGGACCGCGGACCGCACAGTCGAGCTGGGTCTCGCCTCCCTGGTATCCGCAGGCGGGGATCTGCGCAGCGCCGGACCTCCGCTGCCGATCGCGATCGCCGACCCCTGGGGCGAGATTGCGGCAACTGTGCAACTGAGTCACGGAGGCTTGGCGACATCGTCTTCATCGCGCCGCCGCTGGAAGGTTGCTGACGGGGACGCCCATCACATCATCGACCCCCGTCGGCTGCGGCCGGCGGCCTCGCCGATCTTCAGCGCCACCGTCACCGCGGCCACTGCCACCGAGGCGGAGGCGGGGGCGAAGGCGGTCTTGCTGCACGGCGAGCATGGGCTGGTGTGGGCGGAGGAACAGGATTGGATCGAAGCCGCCCTGGTGGTCTGGCACGACGGCAACGTCTACGCGACTACCGGCTGGACGATGGCGGCATGAGAGGAGTGGTGCAATGAGCCTGGAATGGATGGCGATCAGGGGATCGGGGATTGTTGCGTTTCTGCTTCTCGCAGGATCGACCATCTGGGGACTGCTCATCTCGACCAAGGTCCTGGGCCGGGCCGTCAAGCCCAAGGGTGTGTCGTGGTTCCACGAATCGTTGGGCATCGGCTCCCTTCTTGCGACCGGGATCCACATGTACTTCCTGTTCAACCACGACTACATCGACTTTGGCTACCGCGCCCTGTTTGTGCCCGGGGCGTCGTCTTGGCGCCCGCTCGCAGTCGCCTTGGGCGTGGTCGCCTTCTACATGATGTTCCTCATCACGGTTAGCTTCTATGTGAAGAAGTGGATCGGGCAGAACACATGGCGGGCGATTCACATGATGTCCTTCGGGACCTTCGTCGGTGCGGGGCTTCACGGCTTCTTCAGCGGTACGGACAGCTCTCACCCGATCGTCATGAGCATGTACGCGGTTTCGCTGGCAATCGTTGCGATGCTCCTTGTTGTCCGCATCGCTCAGGCGGCGACTCCTGATCGTCGTGCCATACCGGCGCACCGCCGCGGCGATAAGCCGGCAAGAGCAAGCGCTAGCTGAGGACCGGCATCGTCACCGTCACTCTTCCTCCACCGCTCCCGCTGGTGCCGATGATGAGCGCGCCGCCGCCAGAGCTTGCAGTGCGAGCGGCAATATCGAGGCCGAGGCCCGTCGAGCCTCCTGCGCTCAGGCCCCGCTCCGCCAAATCTTCGCTGAAGCCCGGACCGTCGTCGTCGACGATCAGCATCACGTTGGCGTCGTCGATTACCGCAACGGCAACCGTGAAGTCGACCCCGTCCTCCGTGTGCGCAAACACGTTTCCGATCAAGGCGTCGATCATCGCGGTTGCATCGTCTGCGCCAACTGTGACCATTGCCGTCTGGCCATCGGCCATGTATTCGAGCTGGCGGCCCTGCTCTTCGGCTAGTGCGGTCCAGAATTCGACCCGTGTGGCCGCTACGGCACCGAGGTCGCAGCTGCGATCGGAGTCGGCGCGGATCGGGCGACGGGCTTCGTTGATCACAAAATCGACCGTGCGCTCGAGCTCGTCGAGGTCCTCACGCAGACGGTCGGCTCCTGGTCCGGGCTGCAATGCTTCCGCATCGAGCTTGACTGCGGTCAGCGGGGTCCGCAGCCGGTGGGAGAGATCGGCCGCAGCTTCCCGCTCCATACGGAGAAGGCGGACGATGCGGTCGGCGAGTTCGTTGAGCTCGATTCCAACCTCTTGGATCTCGGGAGGACCGGACGGATCGACTCGTGCTTCCAGGTTCCCTCTACCGAGGGTTGCTGCGGTGGCGGAAAGATCCTTCACCGGCTGCACCATCGAACGCCCAAGCCAGTCAGCGACGCCGACGGCTATGGCGACCAGGGCGAGGCCGAGCAGCATGAGGATCGCCGTCGATCGAGCTACTCCCTCGGAGAGCTCCTCATCGCTCACGAAGACACGGACAACGACGGTTTCGCCGGTGGCTGGGAGGAGGACTGGGGTATAGACCGCCTCGCCTCCGTTGACGCGGGCTCGAAATGCCGCTCCTCCCAGGGCAGCATCGATGGTCTCGCCGGTCGGCAGCGGCTCGCCGATTACCCGCTGGCCCTCAGCGGTGGCGACAACATATGAGGTGGGGAAGTCTTCCTCGGTTGCCGGGACGTTGGCAATCACTTCATCGGTGCTGGCTACCGGCGCCTGCAAAGCAATGAACTGCGCTATGGCCTCGGCTTGGTTTTGCGCAGCGGTCCCAGCCCGGTCGGCGGCCAGGTCCCTGATCACCAAAGTCAACGGAACGAGGAACGCAATGACGACCATCGCCGTAACCGCACCGACGACGAGATTCAGCCTGGCTCTCACGAGCCCGGGTCGACGAGCTTGACGCCGACGCCCCGCCTGGTGTGGATGTAGCGCGGATCGGCTGCGCTCTCACCGAGCTTCTTCCGCAACCAGGAGAGGTGGACGTCGACCGTCTTGTCGGCCCCACCGTACGGCTGACGCCATACGGCGGCCAGCAGCTCCCGCTTCCCGATCATCTTTCCCGGTCGCTCGGCGAGATATGCAAGCAGCTCGAACTCTTTCGCAGACAGGTCCAGTGGCTCGTTGCCAAGGGTGGCTTCGTGCGCTTCGGAATCGATGCGCAGATCACCGATCGTGATGACGGCCGGGCTGTCGACCCTTGCGGCTCGCCGGAGCAAGGCCCGAATGCGGGCTTCCAGGTGATCGGTGGAGTACGGCTTGATCACGTAGTCGTCGGCACCGGCGTCGAAGATCGTCACGATCTCCTCCTGGTCATCCCTTGCCGTCGCCACGATGACGGGCACCTTGCTCACCGCTCGGATCATTTGCAGGGCGTCGGCTCCGTCAACGTCCGGAAGACCCAAATCGAGCACGACAATGTCCACATCACCACTGACGGCCCTTTGGACTCCATCCATCGCCGTCCCCGTCGACTCGACGTCGTGACCACGCTCGGCGAGCCGAGTTGCGAGCGCTTGTCGAATCCGCTGGTCGTCTTCGATCAGGAGTACCGATGCCATGGCACGAAGTTACACCGGCCGCACCGCGAAGGCTGGTTCCTGGCGGTGGTTTGATCGTCATTTAGCGTTCGGTTAACCCAGCCGGCCGTCGTGTCGTGCATTCTGACCAGATGAGACGCTACTTGGGCATTGCGGCAGCGTGGCTCGGCGCCACGGCGCTTTCCGTGCTGATTGCATCGGCGGCGGTCGCCGGTATCCGCGACCGCGTCGTTGAGGCTCCCGTCGCCCTCGGCGCTCCAACGACGTTGACTCCGGTATCCACATCCGAACCGGGCGTGTCCACATCTGCGGCGTCGAGTACCACGACCACGACCGAACCCAGTGAGCCGACGGAGGCACCTACGGCCTCGACCGTTGCCCCGGCACCCGCAACAACCACTGCCGAATCTCCCACGACCACAACCGATCCTCCGGTAGCGACAACGACAACGACCACGACGACTGCGCCTCCTTCCACAACAACCACCACGACCACGGTGATGGCAACGACGACGCAGACCTACACCCTCATTGGAGGTTCCGTGACGTTGTCGATCGGTAACGGAGAGGTTTGGGTGGTATCTGCGGTGGCAGCTCCCGGGTTCCGTACCGAGATCGAGAAGGCCGGCCCTGTCGAGGTTGAGGTCGAGTTCGAGAGCAACGACCACAAATCGGAGCTCTCGGCCCACCTCGAGCAAGGTGAGCTCAAGGTCGAGAAGGAAGAAGAGCCGCGAGAGGGCGATGGCGAGTAGCCGCGATACTGTCTGCATGGATGTTGCGGATCCGTGGGTGCCGATGGCGATCGACGAAGTCCTCTCCCATATGGCAGGTGCGCCGTTTCGCTGGTGGCTCAGCGGTGGCCATGCGCTCGAGATGCACGTCGGTCACAGCTGGCGTGAGCACGAGGACACCGATCTCGGTCTTGTCCGCGGTGAGGTTGATGTTGTCTTCGAGTGGTTCGCCGGGTGGAGCCTTGCTGTTGCAGCTCGCGGCACCGTGAGCGAGTGGGACGGGCGGCCGCTCGCCGATGGTGAGAACAATATCTGGGCGCGGCGCAGGGACGAATGGGAAATCGATCTCACGATCGGTGACGGGACCGATGACGAGTGGGTCTACCGCCGTGACCCAACCGTTCGGCGGCCGTGGCGCAACGCAGTCCTGTACAACCGTGACGGAGTGCCCTACCTGGCGCCCGACGTGCAACTCCTCTTCAAGAGCAAAGCTGTCCGCCCCAAGGACGATGTTGATGCGGGGCGTGTCATCCCGGCGCTGAGTTGGACCGAGAAGGCATTCCTGCGGGACAACCTCGCAGCTGATCACGTATGGCAGCGGCTGTTGGCCGCCGCCGATTCGGGGTAACGCAAGGACTGTTCGATTCGCTTCTTTTCGTTGTCTCACAATCGATTTCTTGTCATGGGCGGCTGATACGTTGTCGCCATGTTGGACACAGATCTCAACACCACGATCGACGAGCTGGAGCAGAAGCTGCTCGACCTCGAGGACGAGATTGCCCGGCTTCGGCTACGCCAAGCCAAAGTGCTCCACCGGCTGGACATGCGGCAAGTGCATCGAGTCGATGGGGCGCGATCAATGCAGGAGTGGACCAGGGGAAGGTTGGACGTGTCGGCGCACACTGCGCGTGACTTGGTGGACGCTGCAAGACAATTGCCTCATCAGCCAGAAATGGTTGCCTCTTCAGAAGGGTTGTCATTCGAGCGGATCATCGCCACCTCACGCCTCATTGTGTCTGAAGCGGATGAGGAAACGATCCGTCGTTCGTTTGGATTCAACATCGCCGCCGTTGATCGGATGCGATCCAGGCAGCGCAGGATTACGCACTCGAGCGAACGGGACCGGGTCGTCGACAGATTCATCTGCTTCCAAGACTCGCTCGACAACTCCTCAGGGCGTATCGCCGGTGAGCTGCCCGGCTTCGAGTACGTAGTCATTCGAGACGCCGTAGAGGAACGGGCAGACCAGTTTGGTGATCTCCCTGGTCCCGTTCAGACTCGGGCGCAACGCAGGGCCGACGCTCTGGTCTCGATCTGCCAGGACTCCAGGGAACCGATTGACCGCAACCGCAACCACCAGGGGCGTTCGGAGCCGTTGGTGACCGTGTTCTTTGACGCAGCCGAGTCCCGGTTCCATGGGGAGTTGGGAGCCGAAATCCAGTTTGGTCCCCGGGTCGGCCCGGCCGTGCTGGACCGCATTTTGTGCGAGGGACGCGTGCAGCTCGTCGGTCTCGAAAACGGCAAACCCGTTGTTGCCTCGGACCGGACCCGGGCCATCCCGCCCGAGATGCGCCGTTTCGTCGCCCACCGCGATGGCGGGTGCACGGTCGCCGGGTGTCATTCTCGCTACCGGCTCCAGGCTCATCACATCCGAATGCGGAGCAACGGTGGTGATCACGAGGCAGACAACCTCACCACGCTCTGCTGGTTTCATCATCACGTTGTTGTGCACGGACTCGGTTTCAGGATCGATCCCGACTCGCCGCCACAGCAACGCCGTTTCCTCCGCAACGTCGCAAGTGGCGTTGACCCGCCGGCATAGCGCCGGCGCAATCACCAGACGTGCAGGATCGAAAGCCTTTGCCAATCGAGCCGCTGCGGCGCGTCTGGCCGAGGATCGCTGCGCCAGGAGCACATGGGTGCGACCATTCCGCGATGATGGGACGGTCCACTGAGGAGTGAGGTCATGACCGGCGAATCAATCCTGATCGAATCTGCAAGTCTGCGCGGGCGGCCTGGTCTTCATGACATCACCGTCGATGCCGGAGCAATCACAGCTATCGAGGACGCCGGGAGCACACGACAAAGTGCTGATGTCGTTATCGACGCCGGGAGCGGACTGGTCACCGAGAGCTTCTGTAACGCCCATCTCCATTTGGACAAGGTCTTCACTCTCGCCCGCTTGGGTGATCACGCGCTGGATTTCTATCAGGGCGAGGGTATGGGGCAGGCAATGAGCGCCATCGACGCTGCCGCCGAAGTGAAGCGGAGCCAGGACGCCGACCAGATGCTGGCGCTGGTTCGTCGCGCCACGGCGATGGCCGCCTTCTACGGCACCACGCACATCCGGGCGTTTGCAGACGTCGACTCGAAGGCAGGCACCCGAGGAGTCGAGGTGCTGTGCGCAGTACGCGACGAGTTCTCCGGCATCGTCGATTTGCAGGTCGTCGCCTTTCCGCAGGACGGCATCATCAAGGAACCGGGAACTGTTGAGCTGCTCCACAAGTCGATCGACATTGGCGCCGATGTGGTCGGCGGAATTCCCTGGATCGAGTTCACAGAGAACGCCATGCAGGAGCATGTTCGCATCGCATTCGACCTTGCCGCCGAATACGGCAAGGACGTCTCGATGCTTCTCGATGACGCCGGCGACCCTGGTCTGCGGACCTTGGAGATGATGGCGGTCGAGGCCATCTCCAGAGGTTGGCATGGGCGGGCGCTGGCTCATCACTGTCGGGCAATGGAGCTATACCCGATGCCGTACCTGGAGCGGCTCGTCGCCCTGCTGCGCGAGGCACGGGTCTCGATCGTGTCCGATCCGCACACCGGCCCGCTCCACGCCCGGGTTGCCGAGCTTCTTGCCGCAGGAGTCAATGTCGTCCTGGGGCAGGACGACATCTCCGACGCTTACTACGCCTTCGGTCGCAACAACATGCTCGAGGTGGCTTTCCTCGGGGCGCACCTGCTCTGGATGATGACCCGGGACGGGCAGGAGACGGTGTACGACATGGTGACGACGAGAGCGGCAGAGAGCATGGGCGTCGCCGATCACACGCTCGCAGTCGGCAATCCCGCCCACCTGGTGATACTCCCGGTTCCCGACGTCACAGAGGCCCTCCGCTTCCAACCCACACCGCTGGCCGTTGTCAGCCACGGGGCATTGGTCGACCGGGGCGGAATGGCGGCGATCGGTGGCATCCCGGGGCACTGACCAACGATCTCGCCGGGTCGTTTGCTTCGCCGGGCTCCGCCCCGGGTGGCACGTGGGGGTGGAGTCAGGTGACTGGTCACTCCTGGTGATCGGAGATTGGTCACCGCGGACTTTTAACTTCCAGTGGCCTACTGCCGATAGGGAACACACGGCACAAGAACTCCCCGCAAGGGGACGTGGCGGGCCAGTAAGCGATCGCCCTCTGGTGGGGAGGGCGATCGTGGCGCGTCGGGGCTATTCAGCCGTTCTTCTCGTCTCGCCAGGCCAGCCATGGCTTGACGACAGTCATGTCGTAGTTGGGGCCGTTGAGGCCGAAGGTATAGGTCGAGAAGCCCAAGGAGAGGAATTCCTCGCCGATCGTGTGCGGATCGGCATCCATGCGGTCGTAGTCGATCTGTGTCGTCCGCTCGATTTCGGCCGGATCACGTCCTACCTTGGCGCACCAGTCGTCGAGGATCTTGCTCTTGCGCCCCATCTGTTCCGGGGTTCCGAAGAAGTGCCACATGTCGGCGTGCTCGGCCGTGATCCGCAACGTGACCTTCTCGCCGCCGCCACCGATGAGAACCGGGATCTTGCGTGTCGGCGCCGGGTTGCCCTTGTCCATTCGTTCCTTGATCAAGGGAAGATCACGGTCGAGGTCGCGGAGACGGCTGGGCGCGGTTCCGAACTCGTAACCGAATTCGTCGTAGTCACGCTGGAACCATCCTGACCCGATACCGAGGATCAGCCGACCTCCTGACATGTGGTCAACGGTTCTGGCCATGTCGCCGAGCAGGTTTGGGTTCCGATACGAATTGCAGGTGACCAGGGCGCCGATCTCAACTCGCGTTGTCTGTTCCGCCCAGGCGCCGAGCATCGTCCAACACTCGAAGTGCTTTCCGTCGGCATCGCCGTACAGCGGATAGAAGTGGTCCCAGTTGTACACGATGTCGACACCGAGGTCCTCGGCCTCTGCGACGGCGCGGCGGATGTCGCCGTAGTCGGCGTGCTGCGGGTGAAGTTGGACGGCGATTCGTACCGGATGCACGAAATACTCCTCTCGGGGCGGTTTCAGGAGACTAGGCAGTACCCGAGCACAGCAATGACGACCATCGGGCCGGTGGCAGGGCTGATAGCGTGCAGGCCATGAATTTCGAGATCCGTGAACTCAAGCCCGAAGATGTCGACGCGTTTCGGCAGGCCATCTCGTCCGGTTTCGGCCACGACGCCGACCTCGACGACGAGCAGGGCGGCGAACGTTTCAGAGCGATGTTCGATCGCGAGCGCATGCTGCCCGTGTTCGCCGGCGACGAGATCATGGGTACCGGCGGAGACTTCGCGCTGACCCTCACCGTTCCCGGTGGGGCACAGGTTCCTATGTCCGGGCTGACGATCATCACGGTGCAGCCCACACACACCCGCCAGGGCATGTTGACCGCGATGATGCGCAAACACATCGACGCCGCCCGTGACCGCGGCGAACCACTTGGTGGGCTCTGGGCATCGGAGGTCCCCATCTACGGGCGCTACGGCTACGGGCCGGCCGTCCGCATGCGCGGCATCAAGTACGACGCACGCTTTGCCGGGCGCGGTCGGAGCGAAGAAGGGGTGATGGTCCGGCTGGCGCCCGCCGAGGAGGCCGAGGTGCTGCTGCCGCCGTTGTTCGCAGCGGTGCAGGGGGGCCGGCCGGGCATGTTCCAACGGTCGGCCGACTGGTGGAAGTGGCGCCTCTTCTTCGATCCCGAGAAGCACAGGGAAGGGCAGAGTGCGCTGCGGCATGCGATCGCCGAGGTCGATGGCGAACCCGTTGGCTACATGACCTACCGGCAAAAGGCCAGCTGGGACCAGCTCGCTGAGGGCGAACTCAGGATCCGGGAGGTGATTGCGACGACCGATGCGGGATATCGGGCACTGTGGCACTACGCAACGAACGTAGATCTCTTCCCGATCGTGAAGTGCTGGAACATCGCCGCCGACGATCCGCTTCAGCTGCTGCTGCACGACGGCCGGGCCGTCACCACCACGAACATGTCGGACAGCCTGTGGATCAGGCTCGTCGATGTCGCCGATGCGCTGCGGCGCCGCACCTATGCGGGGAGCGGCACCATCACGATCGCTGTTGCGGACGCGTTTGCCGACTGGAACGCTGGGACCTATCGGATCACCGTCGAGAACGGTGTGGCCACCGTGGACAAGGTCGTCACCGAGGCGGACCTGGCGATGGACGTCAGCACGCTGGGTGCGCTCTATCTGGGCGGGCGTGACGCCATGGGTCTCGCCAGAGTCGGCCGTATCGAGGGGTCGGTGGAGGCCGTCGGCAAGCTGGATGCGCTGTTCCGCATCTCGGTTGCCCCGTGGTGTGCGGAGGTGTTCTAGGCGGCGTCCTCGGCTGCGGCCACCTCGTCGGCAACTGCGGCGAGGTCTTTGTCGCTCGTGTCCACCAGCACGTACTCCGCCCCGATGTTGTCCAATCGCACTGGATTCGGGAGTTCCGATCGGGCGCCGACGAGGATCACCCGACTGATCCCCGCTTCCTCCAGACCATCCGCCCACTGGGCGAAGAGCTCATCCGGCGTGGAGGCAAAGAAGCGTTCGCGCTGGTCGTGGGCCGCCTCTGCAATGACAACGGCGCAGAACGCACCGATCGCTGCCCCGCCCACGTGACTCCCGTCGGAGATGTCCCCGACTGCGACCTTGGTGAAGGGCCGGTACCTGGCTACAGCATCCTCGTCTGATGCAAAGAGCCTGATCTCCCCCGAGGCGGGGCGGAGGGCGGGCACGATCGCATGCCCCAATCTGGTGTCTGCTCCAATGACGATGACCGGCATCGCTGGCTCCGTGTCGGCTGCGTGACAATTGCGGGATCAATTCTCCGACTGGTGACGTTATACCAGTACCAAGGATGATCCGTCGGGGCGGAACCCGGTCTTCCCCCCACTCCCACACCCCGTTCCGGCGGCATCATCCGAGGTCGTCTTCTCGTTCTTGCGGACACGACTTCGGGATACCGAAGCACCATCCGCAAGAACGGGAGATGTGTTGGCGTTTTGGCGATCGATCGGGCACAATCCTGCCGCTTCCACCGGCGGGGAATCCATTCCCCTATCGCTATAGTGCTAATTGTTCAACCCGAGCAAAGGATCCTGAAATGACGACTGTTGACATTGACCTTGGCGGTTACCAGCTCGGCTGGGCCGACGAGGAGGACTATGTCTTCAAGCCTGAGAAGGGTCTCAACGAGGACATCATCCGGCAGATGTCATCGATGAAGAGTGAGCCCGAGTGGATGCTCGACTTCCGGCTGAAGGCGTACAAGCGCTTCGTGCGCAAGCCAATGCCCAATTGGGGCGGCACGGAGATGCTCGACACGATCGATTTTGATGACATCTACTACTACATCAAGCCGACGGAAGGTCAGGCCAAGGATTGGGACATGGTTCCCGATGCCATCAAGGAGACCTACGAGAAGCTCGGGATCCCGGAAGCTGAGCGCAAGTACCTCGCCGGCGTCACCGCTCAGTACGAGAGCGAAGTCGTCTACCACCGCAACCGGGAGGATCTCGAGAAGCTGGGCGTGATCTTCTGCGACATGGACACTGCGGTCCGCGAGTATCCCGATCTCGTCAAGGAGTACTTCGGGACGATCATCCCGCCCAACGACAACAAGTTTGCCGCGCTCAACTCGGCGGTGTGGTCCGGAGGCAGCTTTGTCTACGTGCCGCCCGGCGTGCATGTCGAGGAGCCTCTCCAGGCCTACTTCCGGATCAACGCCGAGAACATGGGCCAGTTCGAGCGGACGTTGATCATCGTCGACGAAGGTGCGTTCTGTCACTATGTCGAAGGCTGCTCGGCACCGACCTACAGCAGCGACTCGCTGCACTCGGCCGTCGTCGAGGTCATCGTCAAGGAAGGCGGGCGCTGCCGGTACACGACCATCCAGAACTGGTCGAACAACGTGTTCAATCTGGTCACGAAGCGCGCCGCCGCCTACAAGAACGCCACCATGGAGTGGGTCGACGGCAACCTCGGCAGCAACCTGACGATGAAGTATCCGGCCGTCTGGCTCATGGAGGAAGGGGCGCACGGTGAGGTGCTCTCCATCGCCTTTGCCAACACCGGTCAGCATCTCGATGCCGGGGCGAAGATGGTGCATGCCGCCCCGAACACGTCGTCGTTGATCACGTCGAAGTCGATCTCGAAAGGCGGGGGTCGGTCGGCGTATCGAGGTCTCGTCCGAGTTGAGGACGACGCCGGGAATGCAAAGTCGTTCGTGC
>JASJBC010000148.1 GCA_030066715.1 Acidimicrobiia bacterium | reverse complement strand
GCGATCACGTCGCAGTGCAGGTTGGATACGGCGAGCAGAAGTCGGCCAAGAGCATCGAGGTCACCATCGATTCCGTCACGCCGGGGCCGTCGGCAGTCATCGGCAGCGCAACCGTGGTGCACGAGGCGGGCGAGGACGCCGACGCTCTGGTCGACCAACCTCGCGGCGCCCCGGCCGGCGAGGAGATCACCACTGCACGCGCCCTGCTGGCGGGCCTGCAAACCGAGGTCGAGGTGATGACCGGATGGCTGTCCCTGCTCACTGCGGAGGGTGATCTACCTGAGGTCTGGGGACTGCCCAAGGTTGCCGGGGTGTTGCTGGAAGGCCCGGCAGGCTGCGGAAAATCGGAGATAGTCGCCGCTGCGGCCGAAGCCGTCGGCACCACGGTCCGCGAGGTGTCGCTCGAACTCGTGTTCAAGCCACAGAAGCTCCTCGAGCTGTTGGAGAAGGCGGTGAACAACCCGATCCGGCCGGCGGTGATCTTCCTCGACAGGCTCGATGCGGTCGTGGGCGACGATGCCCTGTTCCGCAATCAGGTCGCGGCGATCATGCGTTGGTTCCTGGATGCCGTCGCCGAGCGCCCCCGTCTGGCGTGTGTGCTCGGGGTCTCTTCGGTCGCCCGCCTCCCCGAGGCCGTCGCCAGGTCCGCCTTCCTCCCCCGTACTCTCAGCATCCCTCCGCCCGACCTGCAGCGGCGGGCGCTGTTGTTCGAGGCCGCGCTGGCCCGGGTCCCGAGCGATGAGATCGACTTCAACATGCTCGCCGCCCGCACTGCCGGCTTCTCCGGCGCCGACGTGCTGGCCGCCGTCGTCCATGCTTCGGCCCTGGTGGCACAGGACGGTGGCGAGGTCAGCGAGGAGCTGCTCATCAGGTCGGTCGAAGACACCACCCCGTCGCTGGGCACCGCCTCGCTCGGCGAGATTCCCAGCTACGGCTTCGAGAGGGTCGCCAACCTGGACGAGGTCAAGCAACGACTCACCGAGTCGGTGATCTGGCAGATGCAAGAGCCGGAGCGCTTCACTCGTCTTGGGATCGAGCCACCGCGCGGGCTTCTGCTGTACGGCCCGCCCGGCACCGGCAAGACCTTTGTGATCAGAGCCCTCGCCCACGAAAGCGGGGCTGCCTTCTTCACCATCAAGGGAGCAGAGCTCCTCGACAAGTTCGTCGGCGAGTCGGAGCGGGCGGTGCGCGAGGTGTTTGCCCGGGCGAGGGCGGTGGCGCCGGCCATTCTGTTCTTCGACGAGATAGATGCGCTTGCGCCGGTACGCGGCAACTCGACCAACTCGGTCACAGACTCGGTCGTCGCCGCCCTTCTGACTGAGCTCGACGGCGTGTCCGATCGTGGCGACGTCTTTGCCATCGGCGCCACCAACCGGCGTGACTTGGTCGATCCGGCGCTGCTTCGCCCCGGGCGGCTGGAAACCCACCTCTATCTCGGTCTGCCCGCACCCGAGTCACGACGGGCCTTCTTCGGGATCTCGGATGTCCCCCTCGCCGCAGACGTCGATATCGAAGCGGTGATCGACGCCACGGAGGGCCTGTCCTTCGCCGAGCTGTCCGGACTACTGCGCGAAGCTGCAATCGGAGCGCTGCGGCGCGACTCGACGGCACTCGCCGTCACCAAGCAAGACGTCGACGCCGCGATCTCCCGCTATCAGGAGAGAGACTGAGCAGCCGCAGCGGCAGCCTCTGCAAACGTGAATCTGGCGTCATAGAGCGCACGACCGACGATGGCCGCCTCGACATCCAGCTGCGCAACCGCAGAGATATCGTCGACCGTGCCCACCCCGCCGGAGGCGATGACGGCCAACTCCGGCGCCAGCGCAATCACCTTCTGCAATAGAGCCACGTCAGGACCGGCAAGGGTGCCGTCGGTGGCAATACCGGTGGCGAGGGCGCGTACGACTCCTGCATCCGTGATGTCGGAGAGAACGTCGTCCAGTTCCCGGCCCTCGTCGAGCCAACCAGCCCCGGTCGCCTTGCCCTCCCTCACGTCGACGGCGGCAACAACCTGTTCCGCCCCGACTGCCGACACTATCTCCGCCGCCAGGCCCGGGTTCCACACCGCCGCCGTGCCGAGCACGACCCGGCTGGCGCCGGATGCGATCACCGCCTCCGCGCTCTCCCGGGTCCGAATGCCACCACCAATCTGGAACGGCACGCCAGACCGGCCGAGACGGCGCAAGGTGGCCCGGTCACCGGACCCGTCACGCGCCCCGGCAAGATCGACGACATGCACGATCCTTGCTCCCTGATCCCCCCACACTTGCAACTGCTTCGCGGGGTCCTCGGCGTAGACCGTGACCTCGTCGTAGCGCCCCTGGCGGAGCCTCACGACCTTGCCATCGAGGATGTCGACGGCTGGGATCACATACACTTTCTCTCGTCTCCAGACTTGTCTTGCTGTGCTAACGTGCTAAAACACTAGCGCACGCAGCCGAAGATAGGAAAGGAGGTCGTGATGGTGATGGCCAACGAGGATTGGCGAAACGACGAAACGGCAGCCCTGTTCGACGCAGTCTTGGTACTCGAGACGCGCGAAGAGGCCGCCCACTTCTTCCGCGACCTCTGCACCCGCCGCGAACTCGAGGAGATGTCGCAAAGATGGGCGGTCGTGCGCAAGCTCGCAGACGGGCACCCGTATCGTGAGATCGCCGCAGAAACCGGGGTCTCGACCGCAACCATCGTTCGCATCAACCAATGGTTGCGACACGGCACCGGCGGCTACCAACAGATGCTCGACAAGCTCGGAATCGGCCAGGAGTGACAATGACCATCCGCCTCGCCGTCCCCAACAAAGGGCGGCTCCAACAACCGACCGCGACCATGCTGAAGCAGGGTGGCTTCTCGTATGAGAAGACCGACCGCGCCCTCGCCGTCCCGGTGCGCAACATGGACCTCGAGGTCCTGTTCGTCAGGACAGACGATGTCGCAGAATTCGTCGCCGACGGGGTCGCCGATCTCGGCATTACCGGGATCGACCTCTTGACCGAGAGCGGGATGGACCTCGACATCATCGAGAAACTCGGCTTCGGCCACTGCCGGCTCACCGCTGCCGTCCCCAAGATCTCCGACATCACGAGTCTCGAGGGTCTGCGCGATACCCGGATCGCCACGTCACATCCCGTCACAACCCAACGCTTCTTCGACGAGCAAGGCATTGCGATCACAACCGTTCCGCTCAGCGGCTCGGTCGAGGTCGCACCCAAGCTGGACATCGCCGACGCCATCGTCGACCTGGTCTCGAGTGGCTCGACGATGCTCATCAACGGTCTCCGCCCTATCGCCGACATCCTCGAATCAGAGGCCGTGTTGGTTGGGCGCGCCGGGACGTCGGCAGTGAACGGGACCATCGCCCAGGTGATCCTCACCGTCCAATCGGTCGTTGCCGCCCGGCGGAAGCGCTACGTGATGATGAACGCACCCGCCGATGCAGTGGCCGCCATTGAAGAGCTCATCCCCGGCTTCGCGGCCCCCACGGTGATCCCGCTTGCCCACGACGGCATGGTGGCCGTGCACTCGGTAGTCGACTCCGCCCGCCTCGGGCGCGTCCTGCCCGAACTCAAAGAGGCAGGCGCCAGTGGAATTCTCGTGCTACCCATCGACCAACTCATCGCATGAAGATACGAACAGTCACAGTCGCCGACCTCAGTCCCGAGGACAAGCAGCGGATACTCCGTCGCTCCGCCGTTCCCGACGCAGGCATGCGCTCTGCTGCGCTTGCGATCGTCGACGAGATCCGCAGCGGTGGAGATGGTGCCCTCAGGGCCGCCAACACCCGCTACGGAGGCGGCACGGCCGATGGCGTTCTCCAGGTCGAGCCTGCCGCGCTCACTGCTGCCCTGGCGAGCCTCGACAGCGACGTGAGGGACGCCTTGGAGAAGGCAACGGCCAACATCCGCCGCGCCCACGAGCCACAGCGACCGGAAGACCAAACCGTCGAGACCGTACCGGGGGTGCGGATCGACAGACGGTGGACACCGCTGCGCCGAATCGGGGTCTACGTGCCGGGGGGTCGTGCCGCATACCCGTCCAGTCTTCTCATGGGCGTGATCCCCGCCCAGGTCGCCGGAGTGGGTGAGATCGTCGTCACCTCTCCAGCAGATGAAAACGGGAGAGTCTCTGCGGTGATGCTGGCGGCCGCGGCGTTTCTCGAGGTCGACGAGGTCTATATCACCGGCGGCGCCCAAGCCGTCGCGGCGCTGGCCTACGGGACGGAGACCATCCGCGCAGTGGAGAAGATCGTCGGACCGGGCAATGCCTGGGTGACGGCGGCCAAGCTCGCCGTCTACGGTGACGTCGGGGTCGACCTGCCGGCCGGTCCCAGCGAAGCTCTCGTGATCGCCGATGCCACCGCAGATCCGCGCATCATCGCCGCAGACCTCATGTGTCAGGCGGAGCACGGACCGGAGTCACCGGTTGCCCTGGTCACACCCGACCGGGACTTTGCCGAAGCGGTCGTCGCCCAGATCGATGAGCTGCTCCCCCGCCTCGAGCGTGACGAGATCATCCGGACCGCGCTGAGCGAGCATGGGCTGATCGCGATCACCCCGTCGCTGGACGCTGCAATCTACTTCGCCAACGAGTACGCGGCTGAGCACCTCACCGTGCACACCGCCAACGCTGCGGCCGATTCGATGCGGACAACGGCGGCCGGGTCGGTGTTCGTGGGCAACTGGGCCCCCGAGTCTGCCGGGGACTATGCAACGGGCGCCAACCACGTCCTCCCTACCGGTGGGCTGGCGGCCGCCTACGGGCCTCTGAGCGTCGAGGACTGTGGCTCCTGGCGCCAGGTGCAAACGCTCACCGAGGACGGCCTGGCGACCCTGCGGCCGACCATCTCGTCGCTGGCTCAGGCCGAGGGGCTGACTGCGCACAAGCTGGCCGCAGACATACGTTTTGAGATCGGAGGGGGCGCATGAAGGCCCCGAAGTACAAATGGCAACCCACGACGGCCGAGATCGCCGCCGCCGCCGGTATCAGTCCCGAGGACGTCGAGCGGTTCGACCACAACACGTCACCATTTGCGACCGAGTGGGCAACCGCAGTGGCGGAGACGGCTCTCCACCGGGTCAACGAGTATCCGGGGGCCAACTACCGCAGTCTCCGCGAGGCGGCGGCCGAGCTGTCGGGTCTCGAACCGGAGCAAATCGTCCCTGGGGCCGGAGCCGACGAGCTCATCTTGCTCGGCGCACGAGCTTTCCTGAATCGTGGGGATACCGCGGTTGCGACGACCCCGACCTATCCCCTGTACGAGATCGCCACACTCCAGGTCGGCGCCGTCTTCCAACCCGTTCCCGCTTCGCCCCCGAGCTTCGACTTCCCGGCGGATGACGTGATCCGTGCCGCACGCGATGCCGATCTCGTGTGGATCTGTGCGCCGAGCAACCCCATCGGGAACGCAGTGGCAGACGAGGCAGTGGATGCTGTGATCGCGGCCACCGACGGGCTGGTGGTGATCGATGCCGCTTACGCCGAGTTTGCAGATACCGATTGGTCGAGCCGGGTCGGCCGCAACCACAACGTCATAGTGCTCCGCACACTGTCCAAGGCCTTCGGCATCGCCGGAGCCAGAGTGGGCTACGCCATGGCGCACCCGGACCTGGTTGCCGCCATCGACGGAATCCGGCCGCCCGGCAGCATCTCCTCGGTATCGGTCGAACTCGGACTAGCCGCCCTCGCCCAGCCGGACAGAATGACCGGCAC
Source organism: Acidimicrobiia bacterium (assembly GCA_030066715.1). Classification (GTDB taxonomy): domain Bacteria; phylum Actinomycetota; class Acidimicrobiia; order Spongiisociales; family UBA5794; genus JAAETI01. Next base: position 2,568 of record JASJBC010000148.1, on the reverse strand, counting down.
CGTGCGATCGGTCGTAGAACTGCGTGACGAACTCGCCGCCGGCCTCGCCGCGCTTGGTTTCCGCACTCTCCCCTCATTGACCAACTTCGTCTTGTGCGAAGTAGGCGGTCACGCCCACCGCCTCTCTGAGCAACTGATGGGCGAAGGTCTCGTCGTCCGCAAGTTCCCGGCGGACGGGCCGCTGGCCGACTACCTGCGCTTCACCGTGCGCTCTCGGAAGGCGCAAACCCGTTTGCTCACAACACTGGAAAGGTACCTGCCATGACCCGCACCGCCGCACAATCTCGCAAGACGTTGGAAACCGACGTCCGCATCACGATCAATCTCGACGGCAGTGGCGAAGTGGACGTCGCCACGGGTGTCGGGTTCTACGACCACATGCTCACCGCGTTCGGCCACCATGGCCTGTTCGATCTGGACATCAAGACGGACGGCGACCTGCACGTCGACGAGCACCACACGGTTGAGGACACGGCTCTCGTGCTCGGGGCCACAATCGCCGAGGCGCTGGGCGACCGCGAGGGGATCCGCCGCTACGGATCCGCAACGATCCCAATGGACGAAGCCCTGGCGACCGCAGTTGTCGACATCGGGGGCCGGCCGTATTCGGTGATCGACCTGCCGTTCACGACGGAACGCCTGGGAGCGCTGGGCACACAGATGATCCCGCACGCCCTGGAGGCATTCGCCAGGACCGCCGGGTGCACTCTCCATGTCACGGCCACCGGCGACAACGACCATCACATCGCCGAGGCTGCCCTCAAGGCGCTGGCGTATGCGATCCGCACCGCCGTCGAGCTTGATCCGCGTCGCAGCGGTCTTGCCTCCACCAAAGGCGCCACATGACCCGCATCGCAGTCATCGACCACGGGGCCGGCAACCTCGTCTCGATCGCCCAGGGTCTGCACCGAGCCGGCGCAACCGTCGACGTCGTCGACAACCCCGGCGATATCGGGTCTGCCGATGGCATCGTCCTGCCCGGAGTGGGGACAACGGGTGCGGCGATGGACCGGCTGCTGGCCGCAGATCTCGCCGGGCCGCTCCGGGACTGGGAGAAGCCTCTGCTCGGCATCTGTGTCGGGCTGCAGCTCTTCTTCGATCACTCCGAGGAAGACGGCACCGATGCTCTCGGGTTGATCAGGGGCCGGGTCAGCCGGCTTGCGGACGCACCTCTGTTGCCCCACATCGGATGGAACGACGTCGGCTTCGCCGCAGATCCCCTGTTTGTGGGCGTGCCCGACGACGCCACGTTCTACTTCGTGCACTCGTTCGCAGTTGTTCCCGAGGACGAGTCAGTGGTGATCGCAACAACGGAGTACGGCAAGCCGTTTGTGGCTGCGGCACGATCGGGGAAACGGGTCGGAGTGCAATTCCATCCCGAGCGATCCGGTGCGGCGGGATTGAGGATGCTGGCGAACTTCGTGTCTGCGGCGGAAAGAGATCGCGATGCTGCGTAAACGCGTCATCCCCTGTCTCGATGTCACCGAGGGCCGCGTCGTCAAGGGTGTGAACTTCGTGAACCTGACCGATGAAGGCGACCCGGTCGAGCTCGCCGAGAGGTATGTAAGAGAGGGGGCCGACGAGATCTGCTTCCTCGACATCACCGCCTCCAGCGACAACCGGGCCACGATGCTCGATGTGGTCCGCCGTACCGCCGAGCACGTGTTTGTTCCCCTCACCGTCGGTGGTGGAGTCCGGGCGGTTGCCGATATGCGGGCGGCGCTGCGGGCCGGGGCAGACAAGGTGTCGGTCAACTCGGCAGCGGTTCTCAACCCCGACCTCATCGACGAATGTGCTGCCGCATTCGGCTCGCAGTGCGTGGTGCTGGCTGTGGATGCCAAGCACCGGGAGGGCGACCATTGGGAAGTGGTGATCAACGGTGGCCGAGCCCCCACGGGCCTCGATGCCGTGGAGTGGATCACAGACGCCGTGGCGCGCGGCGCCGGAGAGATTCTCCTGACGTCGATGGATCGGGACGGCACCAAGGATGGCTACGACCTCGACCTGCTGGAAGCGGTGCGGGCTGCGGTTTCGGTGCCGGTCATCGCCTCGGGTGGAGCGGGCACGATCGACCACTGCGTCGACGCGCTGCAGCCGGGACGCGCCGACGCGGTTCTGGCCGCCTCCATCTTCCATCGCAAGGAAATCGAGATCGAGGACCTCAAGAGCGGTCTGGCCGCAGCAGGTATCCCGGCAAGGACATCGCGATGACAGATATCACCTACGACGACAACGGGCTGGTGGTCGGTGTCGTCCAGGACGCACGCACGAGACGGGTACTGATGGTGGGGTACCTGAACGCAGAGAGCCTGCGGCTCACCGAGGAGACGGGGCGGGTGCACTTCTGGAGCCGGTCACGCCAGGAGCTCTGGGAGAAGGGAGCAACCAGCGGCAACTACCTGTATGTGGTGGACATCGCACAGGATTGCGACGGTGACGCCTTGCTGATCGCCGCCAACCCGGACGGACCGACCTGTCACACGGGCGCCACCAGTTGCTTCGGCAACGAACAGCCGGGACAAGGCTTCGCCCAGCTGGAGGAACTGTGGTCGACGATCACCGACCGTA
>JASJBC010000147.1 GCA_030066715.1 Acidimicrobiia bacterium | reverse complement strand
CAGGCCCTGATCGGGCTTGCCGCGGTTTCGCCCCCGGAGCTAACGGGGATGGCAGCGATCGTCGACCTCGGCCCGGCGATCGGAGCGGTGTCACCGACGACGGGAGAGGTGGCGATGCACAGCAGCACCGCCTTCGACGACGCGGCAAGCCTCGTCGCATACGTCGAGTGGGGTGAGGACATCCACGAGCGCTCGCCTCTCGCCACCGAGGCCGGGTTGTGGGACGGTGTGCCCGTGCCGGTGTTCGACGATGCGCCATCGATTTCCACGGGCGTGTACCCCGCAGTCACCAGTGCAGACTGGTCGGCGGACATCGGCGGCTGAGGCGTCGCGGCTTTGCAACTTGTTAGCACGGTCCCGACGCGACCCTAAGCCGCCGGCTGCGACAGTTACCTTGCTACGCCACGCAGCAAAGCAACAGTTCGCAAGGGTGCACGCCCCTCATCTGCCCATCATTCTTGCGAAAGAAAGGGACCCGCCTAGCCCGGCGGGTCCTTTTCATTCGGTGCGGCCGCCGAACACAACCTCCACGCGGGCACCTCCCAGGGCCGACTCCCCGATCTTGAGTCCGCCTCCCGTGCGTTGCGCAGCGCGGAGGACGATGTCGAGCCCGAGACCGGTCGAGCCGCCGCCGCTCTCTCCGCGTTCGAGTGCGCTGTCGTGCTCGAACCCGGCGCCACTGTCCTCGACCACCAGGATCACTTGCCCGTCGCTGAACCCAGGACGAGCCTCGATGCGATAGCCGACGCCGGGACTCGTGTGCGAGAACACGTTCTCCATCAGGGTGTCGATGAGAGCGCCAAGATCCTGCCCGCTCATCGCCACCGGCAGACGACCGCCCGAGGTCTGCACGTCGACCGGCCTGTTCTGCTCATCGGCGAGCACCTTCCAGAAGGTTGCCCGGTGCCGAACGACCGCACCGAGATCGGCCTGCTCGGGGCCTTTCTCCTCAGAAGGCTTCCGCGCCTGTTCGATCATGCGATCCACTGCGCTCTCCAGCCGGTCGATGTCGTCGAGGAGCACGGCAGAAGCTTCCCGGTCACTGAGGGTCTCCGCCTGCAGCCGTAGCGCCGTCAACGGCGTTCGCAGCCGATGGGAGAGATCAGCTACCGATTCCCGCTCCTCCGCGAGGAGGAGCTTCAGCCTCTCGGCAAGGAAGTTGAAGGCCACGCCAACATCGGCAATCTCGTCCGGCCCGGCAGGGGTGACTCTCCGGTCGAGATCGCCACCACCGAGCGCAAGTGCGGCCTGGGAGAGCTCCTGAACGGGGCGGACGACGGACCGACCCAGGCGGTCCGCTGCCACCACGGCGACAATCACCAGAAAGACGCCCAAGCCGGCCAGCATCCCCCAGGCAACCCAAACCCCCTCGGAGAGGTCATCATCCGGCACGAAAGAGCGCACGACCACATCAACCGCTTGGTCCGGTACGTCGGCAGATAGCAGCGGCACGAGGACCTCGGCTCCTCCTTCTGTGAAGGCGGTGAAGGCGCGAGCCTCGGAGAAGGCGACGTCGATATTGTCGGTGTTGACCACCGCAGCACCGACCTGCTCGCCTTCGGCGAAGAGAATGGTCACCGCATCGGCTCCTGCACCAAAGACCTCGAGAACGGTCTGGGCGGCGGGCAGCGACACCTCGCCGTCCTCGCTGCGTGCGGTGTCAACGATGAGTGCAGTCGCTATGGCTTGGGCCAGCGTCTCCGACCTGGACAGGGCGCGGTTCTGCGCCTGGTTCCGCAGCAGCAGAGCAAGCGGAATCATGAAGGCGATGACCACCAGGGTGCTGATGGCAAGAGAAAGGATGGCGACGCGTTGTCTCATTCGTCCGGATCGACCAACTTGACGCCGACTCCGAACACGGTCTGGAGGTACTTGCTCTCCGCGGCGGACTCGCCGAGCTTCTTGCGCAGCCAGGAGATATGCACATCGACCGTCTTCTCACTGCCGCCGTATGGCTGCCGCCACACCTCAGCGAGCAACTCCCGCTTGGAGACAACCTCACCGGGCCGCTCGGCCAGGAACCGCAATACGTCGAATTCCTTCGGGCTCAGATCGATGGGGTCGCCGTTCAGCCTCGCCTCGCGAGCTGCGACGTCTACGGCCAGGTCACCGACCGTGAGCGGGCCTTGTCTCCCCTCGCTTCCCGTTCGGCGCAGGACGGCACGCACCCGAGCTTCGAGCTGGTCAACGGAAAACGGCTTGGTCAGGTAGTCGTCCGCACCGGCATCGAGTGTCCGGATCACGTCTCGGTCCTCGTTGCGCGCCGTGGCAACGATGATCGGGACGTCGCTGACGGCGCGAATCATCTTGAGCAACTCGGCCCCGTCGAGATCGGGAAGACCCATGTCTAGGATCACCAGCTCGGGGGAGACACGGACCACCGCCTGGAGCCCTTCCATGGCAGTTGCCGTCGATTCGACGTCGTGACCACGATCGGCGAGGACCCTGGCCACGAGCTCCCTGATCCTCTGCTCATCCTCGATTATGACCACTGATGCCATGCGCCAACTGTAGATAACCTGAAAGAAATCTCAAGACCGCCTTAGCAACTCCTTAATCTATTCTTGGCGGGTCCCAAAGGAGCAGATAAGCAAAATGACGTCAATGCGGCAGAGACTCCTTCTCGTCGCCGGATGGGCTGCAGCTGCCGTCGTGGCCAGTTTGGTCTCAACGGGCGCCGTAGCAGTGGCAGGCGGGCAGGTCACAGACCGGCCCCTCCGTCCCCTTTCGGCGTCGGAAGTTGCTGCGTTGACTGAAGAGTGTGGGTCGACTGAACGGGCGCCTTGCCTCCGGCAGCTCGATTACTCGGCAGACCCCACGACATCGGTCTCTGCAGCGCCGGAATTGAACTCGAGCCCCGAAGGCGGCGAGGATGGAGTCTCCCCTCTTCTTCCCCCCGACGCCACCACCGAGGCCCCGTCCGAGGACCCGCTCGATCCTGCGGTCGAAGTCGACGAGAGCCTCTTGCCACCCTCCGATGATGCCGAGGAGTCAACGGTGCCCGAGCCCCGCGCCCAGGTCGTCGATCTCACCGGGGGAAGGGTCAGTGTCTCCGGCGCCGAAGGCGAAGTCCGCATCATTTGGCTGATCCCACGCCACGGGTTTGCCGTGCTGCCGGCGAGCGGCGCCGACAACCTGCCCGACCACGTCACAGTCGTCCTCTCCGACGGCTCCCACCAGTCGACCCTCATTGCCTCCTGGGACAGTGCCGAGGGATTGGTCATCGAGATCAGAGAAGGTGGTCTCGATTTCACCGAGAGCTGATTCCGCCTAGCTTCAGGCAAGGGCGACGAGGTCGAGCATCGACTCGTCGAAGAAACCGGTTTCGCCGTCGGGCATGAGGATCATCCGGTCCGGCTGTAGCGCTTCGACGAACTCGGTGTCGTGGCTCACCAGCAGCAGCGTCCCTGTGTACTGGCGCAATGCCGCGAGCAACGCCTGCTTTGCCTGCGGGTCGAGGTTGTTGGTCGGCTCATCGAGCAGCAGGACGTTGTCCCTTTGGACGACGAGCTGGGCCAACGCCAGCTTTGTCTTCTCTCCCCCGGAGAGGGTCCCGGCATCCTGATCGATCTTGTCGGCGAGCAGGAAATGGCCCAGGATCGTACGTAAATCCCGATCCGGGATCTGGGAGACCTCGCGCATGTGATCGAGAACCGTCACGCCTGCCCTGATCTGCTCATGCTCCTGGGCGTAGTACCCCAGCGAGGCCTTGTGCCCGATCTCCACCTCGCCGAGATCGGCCGTTTCGACGCCGGCGAGAATCCGCAGCAGCGTGGTCTTCCCGGCCCCGTTGAGACCCATGATGATCATCCGCTCGCCGCGATCTATGTCGACATCGACATCGACGAAAACGACGTTGTGATCGAATGCCTTAGCCAGACCCGAGGCCTTGAGCGGAGTGCGCCCCGAGGGCTCGGGCTGCGGGAAGCGAACGGCGATCCTTCGCGCCTTGCCGCCCACGTCGACACGCTGGTTCTTCAGCTTTTCGACTCGTGTCTCCCACGACCGGGCTCGCTTGGCCATCTTCTCGGTCGTTCCCTTGAAGCGCCGGATCCCCTCCTCGAGCCTGGCGATCTTCTCGTCCTGGTGCTTGCGCTCTCGCAACCGCTGCTCGCGTCTGCGGTCTCGCTCCTCGACGTAGTAGCTGTAGTTTCCCCGATAGGGCTCCAGCCGGCCGTCGTCGAGGGCGAGCACCGACGTGATGGATTCGTCGAGCAGGGGCAGGTCGTGGCTGACGACCAGCAATCCGCCCTGGTATCCGGCAAGAAACTCCATCAGCCAGGCCTTGGCGTCCAAGTCGAGATGGTTGGTCGGCTCATCGAGGATGAGTACATCGGTTTCGGCAAAGAGGACTCTGGCGAGCTCGACACGGCGGCGCTGCCCACCGGACATGGTGACGACCTTCTGATCCAGGTCGCCGCCCTTGATGCCGACGGAAGCCGCAAACCGCTTCGCTTCAGCTTTGGCGACGTAGCCGCCGCGCGCGGTGAACTCGTCGTCGAGCCTGCTGAACCTGGCGATCAATCGGTCCCGCTCGGCCCCGGACGCAGCCTCCATTTGCTGGCGTGCCTTCTCCATGCGCCGTTCGAGATTGCCTATGTCACGGGCGGTGAGCACCCGTTCCAGGGCGCTCACATCCTCATCGGCAAGCTGCTTGAGAGCGGCCTCTTGCGAGAGGTATCCGATGACGCCGCTGCGGCGAATGGTGCCGTCGGTCGGCTCCGTCTCTCCGGCCAGCGTGCGCAACAGCGTGGTCTTGCCCGCCCCGTTGGCGCCGACGAGACCGATCTTGTCACCGGCGTGGATCGAGAACGACGCTTCGTCGACCAAAGGGCGCGGGCCCACCTCCAGAAACACGTCTCGCGCGATGATCACTTGGCACCCAACCTTGCGTTGGCCGACCGGCGCAGCCGGCGCAGGATGCTGAAGACCGCACGCACGGAGTACACCGCACTGCGCCGCGAGACCGCGGCCGACGCCGGACCAAGCACGATGTGGCGCAGACCGGCATCGACGTAGGACTCCAGCTTCTCCCGAACCACGTCTGGTGTGCCCCAAAGCACGTTCTCGGCAACGATGTCCACTGGAACCTCGTCCAGCGCTGCCTCGATCCTGGCAACCGGATAGTCGGATGGGATGAAGTCGACGAGGCCGCGGAAGCCGGCGCCGAGCGGGTGATCAACACCGTTCTGCTCCCAGAGCGATGCAGGGGCGAGCAGGGCCAGGAAACGCATGATCCGGGCATCCAGATACTTGCGTGCCTCGCGCTCGGTCCGACCGACCACCACAAGGATCTGCATGGCGGGCACGATCGCCCTCCCGTCACGCCCAGAGTCGCGTGCTGCGTCCCGGATTCGAGCCAGTGATGCCGCATACCGGTCCGGGCTCATTGGAACCGTCGGGTACCAGCCATCACCGTGCATTCCGGTGAGTCGCAGCATGCGCGGCCCGTGTGCGGCGATCCAGATCTGCGGCCTCCGGCCGGCGGCGGGAGCCAGATCCATCATGGCGTCACTCAGGTCGTAGAACTCGCTGTTGTAGTCGAACGGCCCTCGCGACTGGAAACAACGCGTGATGATCGGCAACGCGTCCTCCAACTTGGCCACCGGTCTGTCGAAATCGATTCCGTAGGGAACCGTGTTTTCGCGCTCCCCGGCGCCGATGCCGAGGATGGGCGCAGTCTTCGTCATGTGCGACCAGGTCATCGCCGTCTGGGCCAGGAGCACCGGGTGCCTCCGCAGCACCTCCGTCACGCCGACGCCGATCTGCATCCGCCCAACGCGCGACGCGAGATACCCGATGAGGGCCTGGTAGTCGTAATAAGCGTGCGGTGTCGCATCCGAAGAGGCCATCCACGACATGTCCTTGTTCCACATCTCCTGCGGAAACCAACCCTGGAAATGGTCGACCGTCCACACGGCATCGAGCCGCGCGGCACGGGCGGCGCGTGCGGTCAACGCAATGCGACGCAATGGGGGCTGCGTGCCAACACCCAACCCAATCGACACTCGATCCGGCGTAATCACGGGCGACAAGGCTAGTTGGCTACTTGGCCGACCGAGCCTTGGGCGAGGCCGACGCAGGACCGGCGCTGAAGCCAAAGCCCTTCTCGATGGCTCGCGGCATCCGATCGACTGCAAGCGGACGCGATATGTAGAAGCCCTGGACCAGATGGCACCCAAAGCCGCGCATCATCTCGAGTTGTTCCCTGGTCTCCACGCCCTCAGCGATGACCTCGAGACGGAGATCTGTCGCCAGGGTCACCATCGACTCTGAGACTGTGGCGGTGTCGGCATCCATCACCGAGTCGCGCACGAACTCGCGGTCGATCTTGATGGCGTCGATCGGGAAGCTCTTGAGGTAACTCAGCGACGAGTACCCGGTCCCGAAGTCGTCGATGGCGATCGCAACACCGATGGCACGCAGGCGCTCGAGGGTTCGTCGTGCCGTTTCCGTGTCCTCGACCAGGGTTCTCTCTGTGAGCTCCAGCTTCAGCCAAGACGCGTCGAGACCGGTCCGTTCGAGTGTGTGCTCGACGACCTCGGCCAGGTTGCCTCGCTTGAGCTGACGCGGCGACACGTTGATCGAGACTGCGAACGGCTCGAGGCCCGAGTCGTGCCAGGCACGCAGTTGGCGACAGGCTTCATTCATCGCCCACAGTCCCAGCGGGACGATCAGGTCGGTCTCTTCCGCCAAGGAGACAAAGCGTTCGGTGGGGACCATGCCGAGCTCTGGGTGCTCCCAGCGCAGCAAAGCCTCGACCCCCGCCACCTTGCCGTTCTCGGTGTCGATCCACGGCTGATACACCAAGCGCAGACCGTCGCCGGTGGCAACCGCTCTGCGCAGCCCGTCGATCAGGCCGAGCCGCTCCGAAGCGCTCTGCCGCAGCTTGGGGGTGAAGTACTGGTACGTGTTGGCTCCGGCCGCTTTGGCGGAGTACATGGCGATATCGGCGTCGCGCAACAACGCCTGCGAGTTGTCGCCGTCGAGCGGATAGATCGCAATCCCGATGGACGCAGTCACTCGCAGCTCGCGGTTGCCCACCAGGTAGGGCTCGGCAACTGCGTCGAGGATCTTGGTGGCTACCTGACCGGCGTCTTCGAGACGAGATCCGCTCTCCAGAATGACTGTGAACTCATCTCCGCCGAGACGGCCGACACTGTCGGTCTCTCTGACCGATGAAACGATCCGCTTGGCCACCTGCTTGAGCAGAGCATCACCGGTGGCATGGCCGTAATGGTCGTTCACCGCCTTGAAGTCGTCGAGATCGAGGAACATGAGCGCGACGAGGCTCTCGTCACGGCGCGCCCGGGCGATGGCGCTCTCGAGACGGTCGCTGAACAGGAAACGGTTGATGAGGCCGGTGAGCGGGTCATAGCGGGCGAGGTAGCTGAGCTTCTGCTGATCCTGAGCCCGCGCCGATTCATGCTCGGCCGCACGCTGTTCCCATTCCTTGCGCACATCGCGGACCGCAGGCCGGAACAGGAAGAGCGCCTCCAAGACGATCAGCAGCAGCATCACAGACAAGAGCACCAGTTGTGTGATCCGGAGGCTTTCCACCCGCGCTTGTGCTTCGTCCTTGATGAGAGTCGCGACGGCAGTCATCGCCTCTCGGAACTCCTCGGACTCACGGGCAAGATCGCTGGCCAGACCAACCGTCAGCCGCTCTCCCGATCCGGCGTCGCTAATGAGGTCCTCGCCGATACTGACGATTGCGGCGAACCGAGGTTGCACCTGGGCCTCGATCTGGTCATCGAACGCCTCGCTGTGATCTGCCGGCAGGTCCAGTTCCTCACTACCAAAACGGATGCCCATGTGCTTGGCGCGGAACACGATGAGGTCGTTGCGAAGACGGTTGACGGCCTTGTCCCGGTCAACACGGTCATCGGCAGCCTCGATGTCGAAACCGACGTTTTCGATTGCCTCGCTGAGCCGGATCTGCTCTGTAACCGCCTCGAGGACTCCCGCATCCTTCTCCTGTCTGGTGAGGGCCGTTGAGGTGAGGATGGTGGAAACGACGGCGGCGATGGCGATGACGGCCAGACCGACGATGTAGCGGCCGACCGGCCGCTTCGGCACCTCGTCGGTCGCGCCAGGATTGGCCACCTTGGCGACGGCGGCCTGATCGTCGCGACTTCCCCCGTTCTTCGGGGTCTTATTGGCGATGACTCTCTCCTGCAGGCTCTAGGTGGTATCGGTTGCGCCGGTTGATTTATTGAGGTTTCCGGCACAACCGCAAACTCGCGAAATCTGAGTTGAAGCCTATCACTGGGCCGTCGCAT
>JASJBC010000015.1 GCA_030066715.1 Acidimicrobiia bacterium | reverse complement strand
TTGACTTGTGGCTCGCCTCTAACCTACCACGGAGGTCAAACCGTGGAGAGGCTGCTACCTTAGACTGGCCATACATAGCCAAATCTACCAGCTGAGTCGGGAGCGAGCGGCTCCTCGGTCCAGCCAAATTGTGTATACCATGTCTCCTCTGGCTTGCCGTGTAGCTGCCAGGCGAGATAGAAATGATCCAACGTCCAGTCTCTGCGCTTGGCAGGCCAATAGCCCTTAGTGCCAGACAGCTTACTGTACGTCACGTCCTGCATACCCTTAAAGAGCATGACAGCACGATGAGACGAATGAACATCCTCGCGACCAAGCCAGTCAGGCGGACCTGTAACTGGCTCGATAGCCTTGACTTCAGACCAATTCTTAGCCCAACGCCATATGACATCTTTCTGCCATCGGCCGCGTGCACGCATCTCGCGTACAAGAGCTATGTTGTAGGAAGCGAAGCAATTCCAGTGGCCTTGCCACATCTTACTTGCCGGATGATTCGGCCAGCCTCCTCGGTATAGAGTCCAACTTTCGCGATAGCATTGGTTACCTATCCGAGAGTTGTCTATAGCCCGAGCGGACTCGCTGAAATCAGAAAATGGAAGGAATGTTTGCATACATTATATACTACCACGAAGTAACAGGAATGTATACTGGTTCCCAAGGGAAGAAATAAAGAGGGCTGAGACTACACCCTCTACGCCATGACTTTTGTAGGATTACGGTCGGGGTGCTATCCCCTTCCTTGCCCACTTGTCCAGAGAGACCGCCGAAGCGCATCTCACTACCCTGACACGACAGCCGTTTATTTTACAGGTCTGGCATTAGACCTTTACCGGTAGGCTTCTCGAGATTCATTCTACCCTTGACTCGCCGTCGCTCGCCCAAGTGCGAATTCCCCTCAAAGAACGTCAGCCTTGCGAGCTTCAGTTCCACCACATTCCCGAAGGTGTGGCATTATGCCGTTTTTCTCTACCGCAGGTGCCCGTCTTTGCGTTTTTGGTTGCAGGAACCGGATTTGAACCGGCGACCCTCTGATTCTAAATCAGATGCTCTTACCAGCTGAGCTATCTCGCAAACCTACGCCGATGAGCGGGCACCTGTGGTTTCATATCTTTCGACACGAAATGCCACCCACCAACTGCTTTCACATCTCTGCTACTCACCGTATCATAAGACCCAAGCCGTTACGCCCAGACCTCAGTCTACTGCGATCCCGCCCTTGCCTCGCGACTCGAACTAAGATCACTACGTATTAACCGCTGCCACTCGTTAAGTTGACTCCGTTTGGTTCCTGTCAAAGAACCGACGCCTTCAGAGAGGGGATTTTACTGCACCTCCCAATATGGACGTCCGGCATAACTTCGTGACTCACTCCATCCTATTGAAGCGACAGGCCTGTAACCTGTCCAGTCTACGCTTGCGTATTACGACCACCGATATGGTGGCGGGGCTATGTAGGCTTCACCCCTTTACGCCGGTTACCCGACGCTATCTAAGAACACGCACTAAATCGAATATGTGTTTTCACCTTCAATTCAGACATATATTCTACCTAAGAATTACATCGATGTAAACTGGTTCCCAAGGGGAGTTACTCTTATATATCACGCGCGCGGGCGTGCGCGTACCATAGGATTACATCAATGTACACAGAATCCTTAAGCGATATCCTCCATGGCGAATAAGCCATTTAGATAGCGTGTCTTTGTGCCTTCCTTGTAGGCAGTGAGTGTCTGTTTCCGTATTGGCTGGTCGTCCCAGCGGATACCGACGTGAACCCAACGACCAAATTCATGGATGACCTGGTCGAACGGAAGATTAAGATCCACGATGAGTTCACAAAGGTCTAGCGGCGTCATGAGGTTGGAACGAAAGTCCGCAGCGCACCCAAACCGATGGGCCGAAGTTTTGGAACCGCCGATCAGTGAATTGAGGTCCTCCGGCCGATAGCCAGAAGAAATTAGCAAAGGTCCAGCGATATCGCGGAGCGGCTGCATTACGTCAATGACTAGCCGTTTGATGTTGTTCTCGATTTCGGGAGGCGGCGTCATGTCGATACCATGTCGCGTAGCAGTTTGAGATACGAGAAATTCGTCTAGTGAGAAGTTCTTACTAATCATGATGATCGGTCCTTGTGTCTTGTTCTCCGAGTTGTTTGACGTCGATGTCAAGGGAGCAACTACCGTGCCCGGTATGGTGCTTGAGGACTGGAAGAACGAGTTGATAATCCTTAACAACCATTTCAACATCGCGTGGCCTCCGGTCCACTTCTCTCAGATGAACTTGACAATTAGGTTTCGTACAGCTCGCTCTTACCGAGAACAAGCTGGCCGTCTTCGTAGTAGTCAAAGTCGTGACCCTCGTGTGAGCTATGGAACCAAATGGCTACGAGTCCGAGTTGGTATTTCTTGATCGTCCTCTCGAATTCTGTGAACGTCTGCCGGCAGTTCATATGGCGGCATACAAATTTTACATGGATTTCGTCGTCCATCTTATACCCCAAGATTATAGCCATTCAGACCACGAAGTCTGAGCCGGCCACTCCTGAATGAAATGTCGTAGTTAATCTTGCCAAATAACTCTTCCCAGATAGGTCTCTCATCGTCTTGCACATAGACCGAGCCTTGATTGTGGTCGACGATGAATTGGCAGATACCCTTGGCCGTAATTGGGTCGATGTACTTGAGCTCTATTGGCAAAGTCGAGCAGTCATGATCCTCCATGTGGATTAGAAATCCCTTTCCTTCTGCGGTCGGAACAATCCGAAGGTCCACAAGGTCCTCTTCAATTGGGTTTATGTTCCGGACGTAGAAAAAACCGAGGGGCCTTTTCTCCCCGTTTAGCCGCAGATAGGTTGCGACACGAAAGAAACTAGCTGTCCTGTAGGCGGTCATAGGTCCATTGTACTACGATGGACTCCCAAAGTAAACGTTTTCCTTTAAGGATCCTGTTTACAAAGGTGTATTTATACAGTAGAATAGTATCCTTCAGTTGAAGAGGGCAACCCAATTCAGCTGAACACTCCAACGCGTTCCCTACAACCGTAGAGTGCGGGGACGCCAGGTCTGCAGGCTTTGGCGTCCCCTTTTGGGCTGTAGGGATACAACAACTAAAGATGGGAACGTGAAATGCCACAAATCACAAACAGGCTCGGAGTCCGGACATGACAGTACTGGATTCCGCGCTGAACTTTGCATCCCGTGGTTTCCCTGTCTTTCCGGTACACAAGAAGAACCCGCAACTTAAAGAGTGGCCGGACCGCGCTACGACAGACGCAAATCAAATACGAACATGGTTCGATGGCAAATACAAGTATTGCGATGGATTCGGAGTATGCCCGGGAACGTCGTGCTTCGTCATCGACATCGATGTCAAGGAAGGCAAGCACGGCAAAGAATCTCTAGAGACTCTTCGACAGAACTTCGGTCTAGACATTCGGACGTTAGCGGTAAAGACCAAGAATAACGGTCTACACCTTTACTACAAGTATCCAAGTATACCTGACTCTCAGTACGTGATGTCGGTCGCCAACTGGATGAAGTTGGACGGCATTGATATTCGCGGGAATCGGGGCTTTGTAGTGGGGCCAACAAATTCCAATGGCTATAAGCTGATACAAGATATCGGACTACTCGAAGTCGGACCATTGACAGAGAAGCTGCCGATTGGCAACATAGTCAAGGAACGGGTTAATACACAGAGTGCCGAATCGCTGATCAACGACGAAGAAGTATCATCGTTACGCGGTAAGATACCTGAGTCTATCGGTCAAGGTGAGAGACACGACACACTCATCAGACTGATGGCCAGCTGGGCACGTAAGATTCCGTATGACAATGCAGTCATACTTCTTGAAGTCGCTATCTCGAGATGTGAGGGTGGCGATATCCGGATGGAGGATTATCTCCCCCGACTAGATCAAGCCTACGCGAAGTTCGAGCCTATGATCGAGGATAAACTCGATTGGATGCTGGACAATCTTGTACTGATCTCATCTGGGCCTCGCGTATATGATCGATCCAAGCCGTCCAATATCGCCACCCTCCGTTTGGGTGAGTCACGAGTATCGTTTTCTAATTGGATGATCTGGGAAGAAAAAGCTGACGGGTCACAGAAACCAGTGCCTGCATTCGATCGATGGCTGAAGCACACAGATCGCAAGATGTCTGGTTTTGTAGGGTATAAGCCAGTTAAGGATGAGACTTACTACGACACAGTTCTTGGCACGGACGTAATCAACTCATACCGAGGGCCGGATCACCGAATTATCGAAAATCCTGTTGACATCGATCCGTTTATAGAGTTCATGACGTACCTCCTCGAGGAGGACGCAATGATGATGATCGATTGGATATCGTGGTTAGTTCAGAATCCTGATAAGAAGATGACGTGGGCACCGGTACTTGTATCCACTCACGAAGGTCTTGGTAAGAACTTCCTATTTAACATAATCTCCCATCTCGTAGGTTTTTGGAATACCAAGAACGTGTCTGCGGGTGTATTCAACAAGACATTTAACGTATTCCTGTCCTCATCGGTCCTAATCTTGATCAATGAGTTGGAGGAGATCGATGCAAGAAAGAGATTCGAGATCGTATCCAAGCTCAAGAGCTATATTACGGAGTCAACTCAAACTATCGAACCCAAGGGAGTTGACCCCTACTCAGCAGAGATCTTTGCTAACTTTATACTCTTCTCTAATAGAGAAGATGCCCTCCATATTAAGGACGACAGCCGAAGATTCTTCGTGCACATTAACCATCAGAACCCAAGACCAGAAGCTTATTATGGAAAGCTCCATCGTTGGCTCGTTGGAGGTGGGTACGACGCCATCTATAACCTCATGGCGACCCGAGACCTGTCAAACTTCAACCCGCAAGGAAGGGCCCCGCATACTGAGTCTATGGAGCTTATGGTTGATGCAGGAAGGAGTAATGAAGAGGGAAGCATACTCGAAGCAATCGAGAACAGGTATTCTGTCTTCGCTTCAGACATCGTAACCAAAGACAGTGTAGAATTCTTCTTACGTGCTCACGTGCATCGCGGTGGGCAGGTAAGTGGTGGCCATCTAAAACAACTCATGCGCCACATGTTCCAATCTCTCAGAACGAGAGGCTCACGACGTGGCCGTCAAGGTAACGTGCCTAAGATCGCTGAAGGCAGCGACTCTAATGTGATTATCGAGGGTAAACCTCTCAAGCAGGTGCTATATACTTGTCGTAATCATGGCTCGTATGACGACGGTGATATTGCAGAGATTCAGATGGAGTATCGAAAGATATTCGATGCTAACAAGGATGAGACCGCCCTAAGGGTCGTTAATTGAGGACCCTGTGTACATCGCTGAACTTCTTTGGTAGAATAATAATATGGACGATATAGAGCTCATTAAATCCATACGGCTTGACTCACTGTCCAAGCATGATGGTATGACACGACGTTATGCCAAGCACGGTATCGAATCCTGTAAGCAAGTTCTTATCAACCGTAAGCACAACAGTACGGTCTTGCAGGTAGTATTCGAGGAACACGATGGTTATGGCCATGGTGTTAACGTACCACCCGAGATGTTGGAGTATGACCACTTACGAGATCACACTGTACCCTGCCCACGGTGTAGAGGTGCTGGTAAGCTCGTTCTCGGTGGAATTGATTGTACCGAGTGTGACGGTACTGGGCGTGTACCAGGACAAATAGAAATAACATGAGTGCACTACAAGAACACAGGTCAGAGTTTGAAGAGAAAATACTCGCTCTGATAGAAGACTTCGAAAAAGAGCATCCTGACGTGTATGTCTTTGACTTGGATATACGGCGTCATGACTGTATCGGTCAACCGTCTACAGTCTTTGGCGTTAGCTCGGATATTCGTGTAAGATGAATCGATTCTACGCACTCGATATCGAGACTGCCTCGAATACTAAGGGCAACGACTATGCGCTCGAAGCATATCGTTTACCACAAGGTAAGGCACGCATTACATCGATAGCCTGTTCTGGGCCTGACGGTTACTTCATACAACTCGACGAAAGGTCCAACAATCTTGCTGAGATCGGCTCAGTACTCGAGTATTTACGCGGTAAGGAAGTATTCGCACATCGTGGTGTATTTGATGTCGGCTGGCTCATCGCACAGACCGGTAACTACCAGTTACTCCTCGACATTAAGTGGCGAGACAGCATGCTCTTAGCCAAGTGGCTGGTTAATGGCCAAGTGGCTGATATGTATCGTTGGTCACTCGCATTGCGAGATGTAGTTGATCGCTATATCGATGAACACCCTGATCTTGAGGAGTTTCTCGATCTTAAGAAAGCGGAAGCAACACCTGGCGAAGACTACGAATATTGGTTGAAGCGCGGTCGTATGGACGCAGAGTTCACACATCTTGTCGCTGAAACTATGTGGGATTTACTTCCGGACGCTCAAAAACCGGGGTACATATATGAGCAGGCAAATATCGTACCTGTTGCGAACTCTTGGTTGATGGGATTACATACGAATCTTAAGGCCACCGAAGAGTTTAAGCCAAAGATTCAGAAATTCCAAAAGATGTTGGCCAAACGTATCGATCAGACAGAGGCATGTCTCCGGTCACCACAACAGCTGGCCCACCTCTTATTTACGGTCAAGAAATTCCCGGTACAGCAGCGTACACCTAAAGGCAAGCCGTCTGCGAATAAGGATAGCTTGCTTCTACTCGAAGACAAACTTGCAGGAACTGAAGATGCGCACTTTCTTAGAACTATTCTTGATTTCAAGAAGCTGGCTACCATGGAATCTAAGTTTGTTAACGGCATTCTCAATTCTGCTGCGTATAACGGTGATCCTTATACTCATGCTTTCCCCAATATATTTGGGACCTATACTGGTCGGTACACCTACGTAGCCAAGACACGTAAGAAGTGGCCTAGCGGTATCGCTAATCACCAGCTACCAAGACAAGGTCCAATCCGCGGTCTGTTGACTGCACCCGAGGGCTATGTCGTATGCGAGCTTGATGGTGAGCAGCAAGAATTACGGTTTGTAGGCCAGATTTCTGGTGATACTAACCTGATCTATGACTTTAATAGTGACATCGATGTACACTCGTCGATGACATCATTTATCTCAGCTATTCCTTACGAGACGTTGCTAGAGCTGCTCGAGGATGAGGCTGCTGCAGGTCATAAGGAAGCTGTGAACTATCGCTATGCTGGCAAGCTGCTTAATCTATCTTGTCAGTATCGTATCGGTGCTAAGGCATTGGCCTATAAGTTCTTCACTACTTATGGTATTAACATCACTAAGGGTGAAGCGTATCGATACTTGAGTATGTATAAGTCTCGATACAAGGGTGTTGTAGACTACTGGAATCGAGCCATTGCTGACGCTAAGCGTGATGGTTATGCTGAGTCTATCGGTGGTCGTCGGTTCAAGCTCAAGATGTGGAGTGGTAAGTATGAGTACCGTACTGAACAGTCGGCCATTAACTTCCCAATCCAAGGTAGTGGTGGTGACCATAAGAATGCTGCCATCTCTATCATAGCACGCAAGTTTCCTGAGGCAATCTTCGTACTCGACCTGCATGATGGTATCTGGTACTATCTGCCTGAGGACGGTTCGGTAGAGCTAGCACGGGAAATGCGTGATGAACTCAATCGGACCAACTGGTCTCGTCTGTGGAGTAGAGACATTAAACTGCCTCTCCCATTCGGTGCTAAAGTTGGTCCATCATTTGGCGAGGTAAAAACAGTATGAGAAAGTGTTCAACACCAGCATGCCAGAAAAAGAAACCTCGTAATCGGATCAAGTATCGTAAGAATCAAGAGCCGAGATACTGGTGTGCACATTGTGGGAGAAAGCTGTGAAGAATCTCCTAGTAATAGCTGGCGCGTGTCTACTCACGGCGTGCGCCTTAGAGAGTCTGCATCCTGGCTATGAGAATATGAATGTTCAAAGGTCCAGCGATACACTTCGTGTGTACGATGAAGACGGTAACTTTGCAGGAACCATCGACGAAGGTTCGGGGCGAATCTACGATCGTGACGGTAACTTTATTGGAAGGATAAAGAAATAATGGGAAAGATAGCTTTATCGCACAGTCGTCTGAGCACCTATCAGAACTGTCCGCGTAAATTCAAGTTGCAGTTTCTGGACAAAGCATTTCCAGATGACAGCGATAATCCAAACTTCGTTCGTGGTAATCGAATTCACGAACAGCTCGAGCATTACGTGATGTGGAAGAATGCTGGTGAGTCATTCGAGAAGCCGCCTCTCGCAGCTGAGTCGAAGAACGCAGTTCCCATCATCGAGAAAATCTTCGACTCATATACCAGCGTACTGCCGGAGCAGAAGCTGTGTATCGATGAGAACTGGAACAAGGTCGGTTGGTTCGATAAGCGTGCCTATCTTCGAGCCATTCTTGACCTCATCGCCTTTAAGCCGGGCCGTGGTCTGATTTGTGACTACAAGACGGGTAAGGTGAGAAACTATGACGGCTTTGGCGGTCAGCTCCACATGAATGCGGCCATGCTATTCGCAGTGGAACCCGACGTACAGATAATCGATGTAGCTTATCTCTTCGTCGATCACAAGCAAACCATAAAGGTCCAGTTCCATCGTGATCAGTACGAGGAATTCAAGGCACACTTCGTGGCTCAGCACGATAAGGTAAACGCTGAGTCAGACTGGGCGCCTAAAATAAACCAATACTGCAAGTGGTGCCCAGCTACCCGTACGCAGTGTGAATTCAGCAAGCAGCTATGAACCGCGGTAAGATAGTCCTAATCAATGGCAAAGCGGTTATACTGCCGGTAGGTAGTGCTGGTCCAGAGAAAAAGCTCAAAGGTCCAGCGAGAAAAAGCTCAAAGGTCCAGCGAAAAAGTTCAAAGATCCATTTAGGAGAAGAAAATGCCAACGCCTGAAGGCGCAGTCAAGAACTGGATTAAGGAACGGATCAAGAAGAAATACCCGGACGCCTACATTTACGTAACCCATGTAGGCCAGTACGGTAAGCGAGGCGTTCCCGACTTGGTTATGTGTATCAAGGGCCTATTCGTGTGCATCGAAGTCAAGACCATTAAGGGTAAATTGACTGAGTTGCAGAAACTCGAGGGCAAGCGGATCGAAGACGCAGGCGGTATCTGGGCCTGCATATATGGCCGCAATCAAGATGCACTGGACGAACTCTATGGCCAGATCGAAGAAGTCCTATCTATTAGACTTACCTGAAGTCACCTCCGATATGGAGGTGGTTGAAGAGAAGACGATTACTCATGAAGGTCATGAGTATTCGTATCGCGTAGAAAAATACTCGATGTACAAGAGTTACTATGCGGTGGAGGTGACCGGTGGTCCCTATAAAACTCGTGCTACAACGACGTGCAAAGGGTCGAGAGTTAAAGCCAAGATCAAGGCTTTGATTCTCTTGTTGAAGCACAAATGAGGAGATTCCGCCATGGAATTGAATTTTATCCTGATCACTATCGGGCTGATGTTGCTGGGTAATATCACGCACATCGTGAAGAAAGTTGTGGAGGTGAGACAAACTGACGGGGAATTCAGTATACTCAAGTATCTGTCGATGTACCCGTACAAGACGTTTCTCATCGTAATGGCTGGAGTGGGTGGCTATCTTGGCCTGCTCTCAGCAGGAGAGTTGACTTACGTATCCGCCTTCATGGTTGGCTTCGTAGCCAATTCATTGGGCGGTATTGACGCCAGTAAGGCGAAGGTGGCGTAATGAAGTATCTGCGAGTACTGAAGGAATATCTCTTCGTATTCGTTGGGGCTGTGTTCTTTGGGCTGGCTGCAGCAAAATACAAGTCAGCCCGAAGGACGGAGTCTAAGGCCAACGATAAGCTCCGCGATCTGCAAGAGGAACAGATTAGTGACTACGATAAGAAGATCGAAGGTCACATCAACAACGTTAAGAAAGCAGAAGAACGAGCTACAAAGAGGAAAGAGAATGCGCTTAAGAGACTTGACACGATCAGCAACAACAGCTCGAGTGTTGGCGGTCTGCTTGACGAGTATAATCGCAAGCGGGTGTAGTTCATTTGCGGAGCTCATACCATTCGAGCAAGACAAAATCGAAGCATCGGGTACAACCCCGGTGCCGAAGTGCGAATGGCCGGAGCTCAACGAGGGTGTGATCGACGGTCGAGATGTTGTGTACATGGAAGCTTACGACCTCGGCCTACAGATGAGGTGCCAAGAGACGGAGCAAGCCAATCATGATATCGCCGCCGATAATGCGGAGGCTGTGGACGAGACAGTGGCCGCATTTAATACACTGGTAGATAAGGCAGAGGTCCATCATCAGAACGCACTGAATGAGCTTGAGCGTGTGGATGACGCTCGTAAAGCGGCGCTTGTAGAGGGATGGACGGTCAAGGGAGTACTGGCCGCCGTGTTAATAGCGGTGGCACTGTAATGCCTTGCCGAGTAACAATGGACTGCCCGTGTTGTGGCCAAGAGTATGACGGTGAGCTACGTCTCTCTGATGCTGTAAAAGCACTGGAAACGGCCATGGTGCGACTACGTAACTGTCACGCTCAAGAGGAGCGTGAATCGGAGAAGAAGCTGCGTGAAGAGTTTCAGCGTGAGCGTGATGGTTATGCGGTTAAGCTCGAGAATGCAAGGAAGATTGTTGAGGGCACAGCGGCTGACGCTCTAAGGTCCTGTACAGAAGACGAGCTTATATACGAGCTAGCTAGAAGACGTGCATAGACGAGATTTCTTTAAGTCACTAGCTGCGGCAGCTACTACGGTATATGTACCGAAGATAGTAGAGGACTCACTGTGTCTCGGTAAAACGATTATTCACGATGACTTCACAGTTGACGTGACTAATAAGATTATACACTTACATCCTCAAGAAAGCCCGATCACCATGCTTGATCTCTATAATTTCTTGAAGGATGAGTGGGAAAACGAAGAGCTAGAGGGAATTAAGTTTCCGCTCTATAAGATGACATGATTGCTATTGATCTTCCAAGGAAGCGTATACATATGAAGGGAGACCTTCGTACATGCTATAGCAGGCTCAAGGAAATGTATCGGGAAACTGATTTAATTAAGTATCCGTTTCCTATAGAAGCAATCAATCCTATCGAGCTAGACGATAAAGTATTACCTGGCATATTAATGCCAAGAGGAGATTTCTGGTCTGTGTCATTTGAGGGCACGTGTGATGATATGATAAGGTGGCTTGATGAGCCTACGTGAAGCCTATCCATTTCCTGGAGTTGAGTCACCTTTCGACCATCAGGTTGAGACGGTTGAGTTCATGCTCCGCAATAACATCGGGTATATACTCGATGAAATGGGTACGGGTAAGACCCTTTCTTCCCTGTGGGCTACCGATATTCTGTTTCTGCACGATAAGATTCAGACAGGTGTGCTCATAGTGGCTCCGTTATCGACGCTTGACTTTGTGTGGGCGAAGGAACTGAGGACACGTATGCCTCATCGTAAGTTCCAGATCCTACATGGATCCAAAAAGGAGAGACTATATCGCTTAAGCCAACCGGCTCACTACTATATCATCAATCATGATGGGATCAAGACTATTACCGACCAATTGGTAGCACGTAAGTTTGATGCCGTGATCATTGATGAGTTGACTGCATTCAAGAACGCACAGTCACAGCGTACTCGTGCAATGCAGAAGATAGTGAGACATATCCACACTCAGAAGAAGCGTCGTGGATTATGGGGTATGACTGGTTCTCCGACGGCTAACTCGCCGCTCGATGCATTTGGTCAGGCTAAAGTCATTACACCTCACAGTCTCAAGCAGTTCGGTGGTTATTGGACGTATTTCCGGGATGCGGTAATGATACAGCTCGACATGTATAATTACGTACCTCGGCCTGGCTGGCAGCAGGTAGTGGCTAGTGTTTTAAGTCCGTCAGTACGACATAAGTTGCGTGATTGTGTAGACTTGCCCGAGACTCTGTACGAGGAAAGGTCTATACCCATGAGCGCTGAACAAAAACGCATGTACAAGGAGATGAAGGAATTATTCCTTACACAATATCAAAATGGAGAAATCTCAGCAAGCAATGCCGGCGTTAAGGCGCTTAAGCTCCTCCAAATTTCAGCTGGATGTATCTACGACGAAGATAGAAACTATAACTTTATCGATAACAAGCCCAAACTCAATGAGTTGTACACTATCTTCGAAGAATCAGGGCGAGATAAACTTCTCGTATTCTCGACCTTCAAAGCATCTATTATCCAGATTGAAGAGTTTCTTCGGAAGAAAGGAGTCCGAGTCAATAGTGTTTACGGCGGACTGAGCAAGAACAAGAGGACAGAGATATACAACGACTTCCAAGACGGAGACTTGGAGGTATTGGTGGCTCAGCCAGCGACATCAAGCCATGGCTTGACACTGGTAGCGAGCCGACATATAGTCTGGTTCACACCCGTACCGAGTAATGAGGTGCATAAGCAGGCTAACGCACGTATCGTAAGACCAGGACAAGAACGCACGCAGATCATCACACGTATGCACTCGAGTCCGGCTGAACGGCGAACTTACAAGGCGTTGGATGGTAAGGAGAGCATGAGTAAAGCACTGCTCGACCTGTTATCCTCGCCTTAGGAACCAGTGTACATTGTTGATCGTCCTGGTGTACAATATATTATGGTAAAACTAGGAGACTACCGTGACAGACCCGAAAACCTTGATCAGTGAGGAACATGAGCAAGCGTCAGAACCGGATATTAATGATCTCGTCTCTGCCTACGTCGCGATTCGAGACGCTCTTTCTGCAAAGCGGAGAGAGTTCAAGGAGTTCGAAGCCAGATCTAAAGAAGACATGGCTAAGCTCGAGATCGATCTCCTCGAGTGGTCAAGAAAGCTCGGAGTCAACAGTTTCAAGACGGACCATGGAACAGCCTTTAAAGTTGACAAAGACTATGCACGTGTCGCTGGCCCGGAGGGTTGGGAAGCGCTATGCCGTCTCATGGTTGAGAGGAATGATTTCGGATTAGTGGAGAAGAGAGTTGCTAAGCTCCACTTTAAGGAAGTGCTAGCCGAAGAGCTAGCAAAAGGTGAGGAAGGCTTGTCACCCATCGATATGGGTGTCGAGTATGTCGTAGAAGAAGCTATTCAAGTTAGGAGAGCGTAATGGGTAAAGAACTGGCAATGCCAGACTGGCTCAAGCAGAAAATTGATGCCGGTAAAGTAAAGGCGGATGCGGATAAGGTCGTATCCACAGTAGAGTCTGTTCCTCGGATCAGTCTCAAGGCACGTAAGTTCAACTTCATCGAGAACGGTGAAGTGAAGATGAAGACCGGCGACCCGATTCACGTGGTAATCGTCGGCGTACAGCCTGAACACGGTATGGCTAAGACTTTCTATGCTGGCGAGTACGAGCCAGGTGATAGCAGTCCTCCCGACTGTTCGTCATTTGACGGTGTACGGCCTGATTCCTGGATCACATCGCCGCAGCATACGGACTGTTCGACATGTCCGCAGAACAAGTGGGGCTCAGCCAAAGCTATGGGCGGCGGTAAAGCCAAGGCATGTCGTGACAGTAAGAGACTGATCGTCGTCAACGCCAAGAATCTGGCTGAGAGCACGCCGTACGTTCTTAACGTGACGGTGGCATCGCTCAAGAATCTGTCCAACTACGGCAAAGAGCTGGCCAAGCAAGGTATTCCGCTTGAGGCCGTGATCACGACTATCTCGATCAATGACGAGGTAGACTGGGTCATGCTCGAGTTTGATGCTGCTGGTGTGCTTAACGAGGAGCAAGGTAACATCGCTCTCGAGCGTGCAGCTAAGAAAGAGTGGGAAGAGGGCATGACAGCTATCGCTCATGAATCTGCTCCTGCGATTGAGCATCAGCCTGAAGCACCGGCTGCTCCGCCACCCGCGCCTGAAGCTGCTGCACCCGCAGCTGAGACGCCGACTACGCCAGCTACCGCTGAAGACGAGGACATGGACAGTTTACTGAGTTCCTGGTAAACTCCGTTCAGAGCTATCAATAGTAGTACTAACTAGTAGAGAATAGCTGAGACAACTTTGGGGTCACTGGCGATAACTAGAGGATAGCCAGAGGATTGTGCCCAAGCAATTTTATCCAATAGTGGATTAACTAGCCAGTGGCCCCAACTTATTGAGGAAGAGCGATGTCAAGACTCTTACTGTCCCTTGGACATAATTCAAGTGCCGTGCTTATACGTAACGGGCGTGTCGTAGCCGGATTCGAAGAAGAACGCCTGACAAAAAAGAAGAGCGACAGCTCTTTTCCACGCTGTTCGATAGAACAGCTCAAGCATCTCCATCCAGAGGTGTTTAAGAACATTACCAACGTCTACATCTCGCACTGGTTTGTAGACGGAACTCTGCCAGAAATACACGATAAGTACTTCGATCCACTGTACTTCCATTTCCATCTACCTGATGCGAAGATTCATTCGGTATCGATGGACTTCACACACCATGACGCACACGCATGGTCTGCTACCGCATTTGCCGGTAGTGAGTTTCCAACCAATGACACGCTAGTCCTGGTCGCCGACGGATTCGGTAACTTTGGCGAGACGATGTCATTATATTGGCTTGATAGTCATTACGAGCCAAAACTTATCCGAAGGTCCTTCGGATATGAGTCAAGCCTCGGTCTGATGTACCAATACGCTACAGCGTATCTCGGTATGAAGGAGAACCAGGACGAGTACAAGCTTCTAGGTTATGAGGCTCATGTACATGAGTATCTAATCGAGGAGGAGATGGAGATAATCGGCGAGCTCGCTGAGTATAACGCTGAACAACATCTCGAGATAATAAGAAGTCGTGACACTGTCGATAGATACGACCCACTTCTGGCACTAGACGCACTTCCTGCTCTCCGTGTCCAATACGGCATTCACTTCGAGAAAATCCTCAATAAGCTCGGAGTGTCGGACCAGTACTCACAGGAAGCAAAGCGTGCGATTATCGCCTACTACGTTCAGAGTCGTCTCGAACATACCGTCAAGAGTATTGTCAAAGACCTCAGTCCTGAGAATCTGATCGTAGTAGGCGGTCTCTTTATGAACGTGAAACTCAATAACGAGTTGACACGCTCAATACCTGGCTCCTTCTGCGTAATGCCGCTGGCCGGGGACCAGGGGGCGCCGATCGGACTGTATCAGGCCATGGAGAAAGATTTCGTGTGGCCTAACAATCTCTTCTGGGGGACGAGAGAGTTCTACACTATGGACTGTGATCGTCTACACTTCTTTATGGAGAACGAGCCTTCAGAGTATGAGGCATTTATCCTCAGTCTCCTACAACAGGACTACATCGTGAATGTGGTCAAAGGTCCAATGGAGTTTGGCGCTCGCGCACTAGGTAATACGACTTCACTCGCACGACCGAGTGAGAAGAATGTCCAGTACATAAACTCACTTAACGGAAGGTCCACGATCATGCCAATGGCACCGATCGTAACGAGACGTGAATCAACTCGTCTGTTTGAGGACATAGTGAGAGTTCACAAATCTCTCGAGTACATGATCTGTACGAGAGACTACAGAATCATGGACGATAGTTATCGAGGAGCAGCACACAACACTCCGGACTATCATCCCGATAATCCTACCGGCTTTACAGGCCGGCCGCAAGTCATAGATTTTGATCACTGGCTGCATCCTATACTAACTCACATGCCGAACGAGATGCTTATTAACACATCGTTCAATGAGCACGGGATGCCGATATGCTACAGCATGCAGGACGTGTTACGATGCCACCAGTATCAGTTGAGTAACGATTCTGAACAAAGGGTATACACGGTGGTAATAGCATGAGCGAAAGAGAGTACATCCCAGTCAATAAACAGATGCTGGACGTGATTAACTTCAACAGAACGGTGTTGAAGATTCCTCCACGTAAGCCTGGGCCACAGGGAAAGAAAGAGTTCGATCTTTCCATGCACCAGCTTAAGGAAGAGATCGATGAGATTGAGACTGCATTCGAGCGCGGTGATTTCATCGGTATTCTGGACGGACTGATTGATCTTGAGTATTTCTTACTCGGTATCTTCTACAAGAACGGTATCAACGAGTCTACTCATGCTCAGCTGTTCGACGCGGTGCATCAAGCCAATCTTCTCAAGAAAATGGGCGTGAAGGAGGGTCGTGAAGGTTTCGGTGACGCAGCAGACGCAGTTAAGCCGGATTCATGGGTTGACCCTGAGCTGAAGTTTGCTCGTATCTTGGAGGAGGTAACACTTCGTGGGAGCTAACCAGATATGGGTCAGTGTTGTCGTTAAGGCCGAGACTGATAAGGCTCTGATGGTCGATGCCGGTTTTGACAAAGATGTTTGGGTGCCAAAATCACAGATAATCGACTACTCTGACGACTATAAGCTCGGTGATACGATAGATATCGAGATACCTGAGTGGATGGCCGAAGAAAAGGGAATGATATGAGAAAACCATCGATCATCGTCGAAGGTCCAGATTCATCGGGTAAATCTACACTCGTAGATCAATTAAGTGAGCACTACAAGATTTATCCGTTTCGTGCAGGACCCAAGCCAGTAGATATGGAGCATGCCGAAGTTTGCATGGTCTACCAGCTGCAGTGGCTGTCTAAATATCCGTGTGTATGGGACCGTTTTACTGGCATCAGTAACGTCTGCAATCTTCCTGAGATTGAGGATGAGAACGATCTTCTCACACATGCTCGTTACGTGTCTGAAGTCATCAAACACGCAGTAGTCGTGGTCTGTACGAGACAGAACCTCGAAGTTCACAAGAAGGCTGTATACGAGTCCGAAGAAGACGAGCAGCGAATGCTGAAAGAAGCTACCATCGTACACAGTAACTATATCAAGATGGCACATGACCTACCCGGCGCTATAGGCTATGACTATGAAGTCATGGAGTTTGAATCACTTGTACGGAGAATAGATCATGCGTTTTCTAAGCGTATACAAAGACCTGCGCACTAAGGGTGAGTTGACCTCACCGAGAGGTCAGAAGGTCCTGGAAATACAGGACTACATGCTTACTATGGGCCCACGTGACCGATTCACGTCGTACAAGGCTCGTAAGTTTAATCTCGACTACGCTAAGTTCGAGATGCTTTGGTATCTGACGGGTGACCCATACAACGATATGATTATGAAGTCAGCATCGATGTGGGAAGGTCTACGTCAGCCAGATGGTAGCTGGTACTCCAATTACGGACAGTATTGGTTCGCAGCACCACAGTTCGGGTTTGATTGGGCTGTGTCGATGCTACTCGAGGACAAGGACACTCGTCAAGCTGTGATACCTATGCTTCGGTATAGTCACCTATTCCACAGTAACCGAGATATTGTCTGTACAGAGAGTATCTCATTCCGCATTCGTGATAATCGTCTCTACATGAGTGTGAACATGCGTAGCCAAGATGCTATGTGGGGATTCACTAACGACATTTTCTGCTTCTCGATTCTGCATGAGATGGTTTATACGATGCTCGTCGACAAGTATGATGGACTTATCATGGGACCATATACTCACAAGGTCGATAGCTTCCACGTATACGAGCGTCACTTCGAGATGCTGGACCAGATCATCGATGAAGGACAGGACGGCTACTACGAAGTCTACTGTCCAATGATGTACGACAAAACTGAGGTAGTCAATCTCATCGAGTTCAAGGTTGAAGACAGTGATAGTGTCAACCATCTATTTACGGAGTGGATTAATGACAACAAGTATTCCGACAAGGATGGAGATTGATGAGTACTTCATCAAGATGGCAAGACTCGCCAGTAGTCGTGGCGCTTGCATTCGTCGTCAAGTTGGTTGTATCCTTACCAATCATCTTAACCATGTTATTGCTACTGGTTATAATGGTCGTGCTAGGGGTGTGCGGAATTGTCTTGAGAGCCCTTGCGGCGGCGCTGGAATGGCTTCTGGAACTGGTCTGGAGCAATGCGAGGCTATCCACGCTGAAGCAAACGCTCTCCTCCAGTGTAGAGACGTTGAAGCGATTAAGACTGCCTACTGCACAGCAAGTCCGTGCATTCATTGTACGAAACTTCTGATGAATACAGGTTGTGAGCGTATCGTATTCAGCGAGTACTATCCTGGTCATGAAGAGTGCGGCAAGTTATGGGAAGAGTCAGGTGACGGAAGGTCCTGGGAACTGTTCAGCACGCAGTTCGAGATGTTCAGTGATGACCTGGCTCCGCAGTGTGAACACAAAGAATGGAAGCCTAGTCCAAGACAGACTCGGTCTGACGACACAGTCTATAGGCAGTGTGCAGACTGCGGTCTATTGAAAGAGGTGTGCATATGAACTTCGAAGAAGTTAAACGTCAAGCTCAGAAAGAGATTGACGAAGAAGATTTCGCTGAAGCGGTGCGACAGTACAAGATCAAGCTCCGTCAGGCAAAGTGGTGGCATAAACTTGTGCCTTTCAAATTAGTCCTAGTAAGGAGGAACCAAGATGGGTGACGTGACCAACATGCAGACCAAAGGTCAGAAAGCCATTGAGAAAGCTCGGCAAGAAGTCGAGAACGAAGATATGTCGAAAGCAGTCACTCAGCTCAAGGCTAAACTGCGTGAGCTGAAGGATGCTGAGACTATCGTATCCAACATCAAGCGAGAGATCGCTGATCTGGAAGAGGCGATCACGCAAGGCAACAACTGATGGCCTATCGCTACACCGATGGAACGAGCGGAGAGATAACATTGTATCAGAACAGTGGAACTAGCGGTTCGTTCTATCCTAGCGAGGAGCAACGTCTCCTATCTCGTCCTATCCGAGTATTCTGGATGGGATGGGAGACGGACACTCTCAAGCTACAGAACGCGGGTTGGAAGATTGCGGTTAAGCAGGACATCTATCGTGACTACTATACTTTCTTGTTTAGACACGATAGAATGGAGTTAACTGCACTCTCGAGCGCGCTACAGATACATCAAGTTATCACTGACATGAATCAGGGTGGGCAGTACGCTTCACAATTGCCACCTCTTGTCATTGAAAAGGTGGCCCCTAATCTAGAGATAGTGCGACACATTGACTATGATGATCACAACTTCTTTGATGACTTTAACCAGATCGACGCCAAGCCAAGAATATCTAAGCAGCACATCAGTCGACTACAAGATAGCTGTGTATTCGCACTGGCTACTGGGCAGGCTGAGGAAGTCGTAGTCGACAGAGCAGACATGACTGTGGTAGAGCATTTACAAGCAATCAAACAGCTCCAGTCTGACGAGCAGAAGAGGCTAAGAGAAAAAGCACGTGCTAAGGAAGAAGGCGAAGAACCAGTACGTGGTGAAGTAGTTATCCAACTTACGGAGTACAGATAGATGAGTGAATACGATGTCATGGTCGATCTCGAGACACTTGGTGTAACGCCGACCTCAGCCATTATTCAAATCGGCGCCTGCACGCTGGACGAGAGACATACTTTCTTGGCTAGTATCGACGAAGAGTATTACGAGGAAATGCATCGTGATCGTGACTTTCGTTACACGTATACAGACTCTACAGTAGAGTGGTGGAACCAGCCGGAGCAGGCTGGTGCCAAAGAGTCGTTCAGACTGGCTCGCTATGACACGATGGGTGCAGCTCTGTTGGCCTTTACTTCATGGTATGAGTCAGTTACGAGACAAGAAGAGTATCCCAAGATCTGGGCTAACAGTCCTGCGTTCGATCTCGTCATGCTTCAACACGCATATCGTGTAGAGAGTGCATACTTCAAGACTCTAGAGTGTCCGTGGAAATTCTGGCAAGAGCGGTGCTATCGCACGTTCAACTCAGAGTTCGGTCATGTCGTATCTAAGGACTGGCCGGATGATCTCATCAAACACCGTGCTGACCACGATGCTATCTATCAAGCTCGACGTCTGAAGCTGATAATGGATCGTATAACGTTGGAAGAGTAGCAGCCGGCTATTCTCTTCTACAGTATAACTATATTAGTAACTTTTAACGGAGAATTGTAGATGTCTGAACGAAAGATCACTCTCTATAAAGTAGACAAAAACGGCGGAGAGCGCATCTGGTCGGTACAAATCGTTGGGAGTACGCTCCAGATACGATACGGTGTAGTGGGAGGTGCGCTCCAGACGCAGACTGAAGACGTACCGGCCGGTAAAGGTGGTCGCTCTCACGACGAACAACTTATTAGTAGAGCTAAGTCACGTGCCAAGAAACAGCTCGATAAAGGCTACTGTGTATCGCTAGAGAAAGCTCATGCACGTATCGGTCTCGATGCATCTGGTAATCTCAAGCCAATGCTGGCACAGCCAATCAAACGTGTTAGCCACATTGACTGGACGAATGCATTCACACAGCCGAAATATGACGGTCATCGTATGATGGTCGAGATACAGGACGGACAAGCACGTGCATGGTCAAGACTGGGTAAGCCCATTACTTCTGTTCCTCACATTCTGCAGCCTCTGTCTGCTCTACCTAGCGGCACAATTCTGGATGGCGAGCTGTATCATCACGGCACCCCGCTCCAAACGATTGCTTCGTGGATTAAGCGTGATCAGCCTGAGTCTGCCAATCTTATTTACGTTATCTTTGATTACGTACATCCTGCTCCGTTCATAGAGAGATACAACGCTATACACATGATGCTACGGTCACGTGTAATCGAGAAGAATCCACATCTTATGGTAGCAGACACGGGTCGTATTGAGTCATATGACTTCGTAGGTCCTATTCTCCGTCACCACCGAGGCCAGGGATATGAAGGAACAATCATCCGTCACGGCATGTCAGGTTATGAGGTCGGAGCACGATCTCGAAGCCTTGTCAAAGTTAAGCAGATGTTTGATGAGGAGTTTAAGTGCATCAATATCCATGAATCCAAGGACGGATGGGCTATCCTCGAGTGTCAAGATGATGCAGGAAAGACCTTCAGAGTCTCAGCTCCAGGAGATATGGAGACTAAGAGACAGACTCTCTACGATGCTGAC
>JASJBC010000149.1 GCA_030066715.1 Acidimicrobiia bacterium | reverse complement strand
ACACCGACCCCATAGCTTGGGGGCATGCTTTCTTCTGTCACTTCAGTTGTCCTCGTCGGAGCCGAGCCGAGACCCGTGAGCGTCGAGGTGTTCATCGGTGGGTCGAAGCCGAGTTTCCAGATCGTTGGTTTGCCCGACGCTGCAGTGCGCGAAGCCAAGGAGAGGGTCCGTGCCGCAATCAGCGCATCGGGGCGGTCGTTTCCGGGGAGGCGGGTGATAGTGAACCTGGCCCCAGCGGACCTCCCAAAGGGTGGGTCTGCCTACGACCTGCCTATGGCGCTTGGGGTCTTGGCGGCGGCCAACGAGATTCCGCGGCGGGCGGTCGAGGTCGTCGCTCTCGGTGAGCTGGCTCTCAACGGTGCCGTGCGGCCGGTGCGGGGAGGGCTTGGGGCGGCCCTGATCGCAGAGCGCAAAGAAATGAGATGTCTGTTGCCGCCGGATTCCGCTGCCGAGGCCAACTCGCTCGGTGCGGCATCGTCAGTGGTCGCCGTCCGCAACCTCGTCGAAGCGGTATCGGCGGCCTCGGGTGAGAGTGACGGGGCGGCCATCCCGCATCTGGAGCCAACCGCCCAGGCGGCTGCCGACATGGCGGAGGTCAGAGGTCAGACGCTGGTCCGACGCGCTCTCGAGGTTGCCGCCGCCGGCGGCCACCACCTGTTGATGACCGGCCCGCCCGGTGCCGGCAAGACGATGCTGGCGCGGTGTCTCCCCGGCATCCTGCCCCGGCTCACCGGTCATGAGGTGGGCGACACTGCGTTGACCTGGGCGGCCGCAGGCATGGCTCGGCCCGACCCGACGCTCGCCCCGTTCCGATCGCCACACCACTCGGCGTCAATGGCGGCGGTCATCGGCGGCGGCTCCGGGATCCCCGTTCCGGGCGAAGCTGCACTCGCACACAACGGGGTCCTCTTTCTCGACGAGTTGGGCGAGTTCCCGGTCCATCTCCTCGACGCGCTGCGGCAGCCCATGGAGGAGGGGCATGTGGTTGTCTCCCGCAAGGGGGCCTCGGTGCGCTTCGCAACTGCGTTTCAGCTCGTTGCGGCAACCAACCCTTGCCCGTGCGGTTATGCCGGCGACCGGCTGCGCCAGTGCGACTGCCCGCCGGGGGCGATCGGGCGGTACCGGCGCAGGCTGTCCGGCCCGCTCCTCGACAGGTTCGACATCGCGGTGCGAGTTCCGCGGGTCGCGGTGAGTGACATGACCGGTGGGCCCGGCGAGTCGAGCTCCGTGGTCGCGTCGCGAGTGTTGGCGGCACGAGAGCGCCAGGACGAGCGTGGTGAGCGCAATGCGCGCGTGGGCCGATCGCAGCTGGATGGCATGCAGTGGCACGAGGCGGTGGCGGGGACTCTCGAGAACGCAATGAGGAACTCGGCTCTGACCGCACGCGGCTGGGATCGGGTGCGCCGAGTGGCGGCGACGATTGCCGACCTGGCCGGAGCGGACCAGATCGAGGAAGGCCATGTCGCCGAGGCGCTTGCATACAGGGGGCAGCGATGAGAGATGCCCGGATCCAGGTTGCGTTCGGTGGGCTCCATCCCGATCGCGTCCGTGGGTTGTACGAGCAGCTGGGCCCGGTGCGAACCCTCCGGGGTCTGAGTACCGGGGCCATCAAGACGACTGACCGTGTGCGCCGTGCGGTCTCGGTGCCTGCGTCGGAGCGTGTGGCTGAACTCGAGGCAGCCGGTATCGATGTGCTGCTCCGCGGCGATGATGGGTACCCGCCGGCACTCGACGAGCTCCCCGATGCCCCGGACCTTCTCTTTGTCCGGGGGAAACTGCCATCGGCCCCCGCCGTGGCGGTGGTAGGGACGCGCCGGTGCACGTCGTACGGAAAGAGCATCGCAACCGAGTACGGCAGAGCCGTTGCCGCCGCCGGGTGGCCTTTGGTAAGTGGCCTGGCGCGCGGCATCGATGGTTCGGCGCATGCCGGCACTGTTGCCGGCGGGGGTGTAGGCGTTGCCGTGCTGGGCTCGGGAATCGACGTGATGTACCCGCGGGAGCACGTTGATCTGGCCCGTGCTCTCATCGAAGCCGGGGGAGGAGTAATCAGCGAGTCACCTCCGGGGACCCCACCCGAAGCCTGGCGGTTCCCGCCCCGCAATCGCATCATCAGTGGCATGGCGGCCGTCGTCATCGTTGTGGAGGCGACGGTGAAGGGCGGGGCGCTCATCACAGCGGAGGCAGCACTGCGCCACGGGCGCCAGGTGCTGGCGGTGCCGGGCGACATCAGCCGCTCGTCATCGGCGGGATGCAACCTGCTCATCCGCGACGGTGCGTTCCCGGTGCACGATCGTGAGGATCTCGTCGCAACGCTGGAACTGGTGCTGGGTCCGGCCCCGCAACGTCCCAAGAAGGGGGTAGTACACAACCTCGATGCTGAAGAGAGACGGCTGCTCGGTCTGATCGCATCGGGCACAACCGAGGCGGACGAGATCCTCGACCAAGCCGCGGGTGCCCCGCACGAGACGCTCGCCGCACTCGGCCGATTAGAGCTGAGCGGGGTTATTCGCAGCGATGGTCCGGGCCGGTACCTGCCGGCGTGAGGACGGGTCGTTGACTCCG
The DNA here is from genome assembly GCA_030066715.1 of Acidimicrobiia bacterium. Classification (GTDB taxonomy): domain Bacteria; phylum Actinomycetota; class Acidimicrobiia; order Spongiisociales; family UBA5794; genus JAAETI01. The sequence goes on along the minus strand of JASJBC010000149.1, from coordinate 5,830 downwards.
CGCGCGCGACCGGCGACGATGAGGAGTCGATGGATCCGACGGTTACTCTCGCCGATGCCGCAGCCGACTATGTGTACCGTCTCGACGTGGAGCGTGGTCTTTCCCGCCACACGGTCGAGGCATATGAGCGCGACCTCCGTCAGTTTGCCGAATTCTGCGAACGCTCCGGTGCAGTAGAGCCGACCAGCGTTACCCGGCGGATGATCCGCCGCTACATGTCACAGCTCTCGACTCGGGGCTTCTCCCGGCGCACGATTGCCCGCAAGGTGTCCGCGATCCGTTCCTTCTTTGCGGATGCGGCGAAGCGGGGATTGGTTCCGGCCAACCCGGCTGCGGGGGTGCGGCAGCCAAAACGGCCTGCCCCGCTGCCCAAGGCGCTGCCCGTGCGCAGCCTCACCACATTGCTGGACGGGATCGTTGGGAAGGAGCCCGTTGATTTGCGTGATCGTGCGTTGCTCGAGGTCATGTACGGCTCCGGTTTGCGCGTCTCCGAACTGGCGAGACTCCAGGTCGAGGACGTTGACGGGTCTGACCTGCTGCGGATCAAGGGCAAGGGAGAGAAGACCCGGATGGTGCCGATCAGCAGATCCGCCCGCGCTGCGGTTGCCGAGTATCTGGCCAACGGTCGACCCCAGCTCGCCGGCGATCAGGCATACTCTGCACTGTGGGTTGGCGTCCGCGGGGGCCCGCTGGACACGAGAGGAGTGAGGCGAGTGGTGCAGAAACGGTTGGGAACCTTCCCCCATGCTCTTCGCCATTCCTTTGCCACGCATCTTCTCGAAGGGGGCGCAGACCTGAGGTCGGTTCAGGAGCTGCTCGGCCACGTTGAACTTGCCACCACCCAGATTTACACTTCCGTGTCCCGCAGGCACCTTCGGTCTACTTACGAAAGAAGCCACCCGCGTGCTTGAACGCGCCGAACACGAACTCCAGGATCTTTGGAAGGAATTCAAAGACAACGCCGACCCTACAGCTCGCGAGGGTTTGATCCTGCATTACTCGGCGCTGGTCAAGTTCGTGGCCGGTCGTCTCAAAGCGGGGCTTCCCCGCAGCGTCGATCCGCAGGATCTCGTCTCCTACGGCACGTTCGGTCTCATCGACGCCATCGACAAGTTCGAACCGGAGCGGGGCTACAAGTTCGAGACCTACGCCGTCAACCGCATCAAGGGTGCAATTCTCGACGAGCTGCGAGCGCTCGACTGGGTGCCTCGTTCAGTGCGGGCGCGAGCCCGGGAGATCCAGCGGAGCCTCGGCGAGCTCGAGCACAGGTTGCAGCGCAGCCCCACGGACGAGGAGTTGGCCGCCCACATGAACATGCCGACCGCGGTTCTCCAGGACCGGCTCGGCGAGATCGCCACGCTGGGCATCATGGCGCTCGATGATCTGCTCAACCCGGGGGAGCGGGACTCGTCGACAATGGGCGACCTGCTCGCAGACCCGTCCGCCGCCGATCCCAGCGGCTCCTTCGAGCAGGAGGAGACGAGGTACCTGCTCGTCGATGCCGTGAATCGTCTGTCGGATCGGGAACGCCTCGTCGTCACCCTCTATTACTACGAAGGCTTGACGCTCGCAGAGATCGGCAGGGTCCTCTCCGTCACCGAGTCCCGTGTCTGCCAGATCCACACCAAAGCCGTGATGAGCCTAAGAAACAGGCTGATGGAGCCGCCGAGTCGCACGTAGACGAGCCGGCTTTCGGTAAGCGGGGGATTCTGAGTACACTCTCGGCCCGAATAAGCACGGCCACTGCAATCTCCGATGGTCGGGGTTCGCCCCGCGGAGGCACGAGAGCGTCGCATCGCACTCGCAGGGTGGTCGGAGGACCTAACCAAAACAGGAGGAACGCATGGCAGTGACTATGCGCGAGCTGCTCGAAGCCGGTGTCCACTTCGGACACCAAACCCGCCGTTGGAACCCGAAGATGCGTCCGTACATCTTCACCGAGCGCAACGGTATCCATATCGTCGACCTGCGGATGACCGTCTCGCAGGCCGAGCGCGCCTACAAGCTGGTCGAAGATGTGACCACCAAGGGCGGCTCCGTGCTGTTCGTCGGCACGAAGAAGCAGGCCCAGGACGCCATCCAGAAGGCCGCGCAGGCCTGTGGCATGCCGTTTGTGAACCACCGCTGGCTCGGTGGCATGCTCACCAACTTCCAGACGATCCACCGCCGCATCATGTACATGCGCGAGCTCGAGCGCATGGACAGCTCCGGCGAGATGGAAGCCCTGCCCAAGAAGGAGCGTCTCCGCCTCCGTCGCGAGATGGGGAAGCTGCAAGCAGTGCTTGGTGGTGTGCGCGACATGCACAAGACACCCGAAGCCATCTTCATCATCGACATCAACGAAGAGCACATCGCCGTTGCCGAGGCTGCTCGCCTCAACATCCCCATCATCGCTCTCGTCGATACGAACTGTGATCCCGATCTCATCGACCTTGTCATCCCGGGCAACGACGACGCCATCCGCGCCGCATACCTGCTCTCGAACGCGATGGCCGACGCAGCGACAAAGGGCCAGGAGCTCTTCCACGCCGCCAAGAAAGACAAAGAGCCCAAGAAGCAGGCAAAGGCCGCTCCGGCAGCCGACACCGCCGCCACAACACCCAAGGAGTAGCAAGCAATGGCCAACATCACAGCCAAGGACATCCAGGCGCTGCGCGTGGAAACCGGCACCGGCATGATGGACGCAAAGCGAGCGCTCCAGGACGCAGACGGCGATGTCGACAAGGCCAAGGACCTGCTGCGCGAGCGTGGTCTGGCCGCCGCATCCAAGCGGTCCGAGCGCACCCAGACCGAAGGCATTATCGGCTCGTACCTGCATGTGCAGTCCGGTCGCCCGGTGATCGGTGTCCTCGTCGAGCTCGCCTGTGAAACCGACTTCGTCGCCAAGACCGAGGGTTTCCAAGAGGCGGCCAACGACATCGCCATGCACATCGCCGCAGCACGGCCGTCGTGGATCGACCGCGAGTCCGTTCCCGCCGAGATCATCGACAAGGAGAAGGAGCTGATCGCTGCTCAGGCTCGCAACGAAGGCAAGCCGGACAACATCATCGAGCGCATCGTCGACGGGCGCATCAACTCGTTCTACAAGGAGAACGTGCTCAACGACCAAGTGTTCGTGAGGACAGAGAAGTTCGACGGCTCGATCGGCGACATGGTCAAAGGCCTTGCCGCTTCGCTTGGGGAGAACATCTCCGTCAATCGATTCGAGCGTGTCCAGGTCGGCGAATCGGCTGAGTAGCCGACATGGGTAGACGCGTTGTCCTCAAGCTTTCCGGAGAGGCCTTTGCCGATCAGGAACTGAACTACGGCATCGACCCGGTCACCGTTGATCGGGTCGCGGCCGAGATCGCTCAGGTGGCCGCCGACGGTTACCAGGTCGCCATCGTCGTCGGTGGCGGCAACATCTTTCGCGGCCTGAGCTCGGCGGCAAAGGGCATGGATCGGGCCAACGCCGACTACATGGGCATGCTGGCCACGGTGATCAATGCTCTGGCGTTGCGCGACGCTCTCGAGCGCGCCGGGGCCCCGACCCGGGTGCAGACTGCGATCACCATCCAAGAGGTCGCCGAGCCGTACATCCGGCTGCGGGCGATCCGGCATCTGGAGAAAGGGCGCGTCGTGATCTTCGCCGGCGGCACCGGTAATCCATTCTTCACGACGGACACGACGGCGGCTCTGCGGGCGGCCGAGGTCGGCGCCGAGGAGGTCCTCAAAGCGACGAAGGTCGACGGCGTGTACAGCTCGGATCCGGTCGCCAACGACGATGCCGAGCTCTACGACGTGCTCACGTACATGGAGGTCATCAACCGACAACTCCGGGTGATGGACTCGACTGCCATTACGATGTGCATGGAAAACGACATCCCAATCCGGGTGTTCAACCTCGCCAAGGCGGGCAACATAGGGTTGGCGGTCCGAGGAGAACCGGTCGGAACTCGAGTTCACTGAGGTGAAGCTGTGATCGACGAATTGCTGGCAGAAGCACAGACGAAGATGGATCAAGCGGTTGAGCACACTGTTGGGGAATTTGGCACGGTGCGGACGGGCCGGGCGAACCCCGGGCTTCTGCATCGCATCACGGTCGACTACTACGGGACGCCGACGCCTCTTCAGCAGATCGCGGGTTTCAGCGTTCCCGAGGCGCGCCTCCTGCTCGTTCAGCCGTACGACAAGTCATCGATCACCGCCATCGAAAAGGCGATCATGAAGGCCGATCTCGGGCTCAATCCCTCCAACGACGGCAACGTCATCAGGCTGGTGTTCCCTCAGCTCACCGAAGAACGCCGCAAGGACCTGATCCGGGTTGTCCGCCATCTGGCTGAGGACGGTCGTGTTGCCATCAGAAATGTGCGGAGACACACCAAGGACGACATCGAGTCGCTCGAAGGCGACGTATCCGAGGACGACGTGCGGCGGGCAGAGAAGACCTTGCAGGAGATGACGGACACTCATGTCAACAAGATCGATGAGCTCCTGCACAAGAAGGAAGAAGAACTGCTCGAGGTCTGAAACCTCGGCAGCACGTCAGGTATGAAGGAGACAGAGTGAGTCGTCGCGACGACGATGGGGGAGACACAACCACATCGGGCGATGACGAATTCTCGGTCGAGGACGAGTTTCGCGATTGGGCCGAGGAGGCCGGATCCGGACCCCAGGACGAGCCGGAGACGGCCAAGTCGGGGTGGATGGGTCGAGTGTTTGGCCGGAAGTCGGCTGATAGGGACGTCGCGGACGATCCGGGTGCACCACCGTCGCTGCCGTCGGAACCCGATCCCGAGTCAGACCCGGCGGTCCCCGCAGTCTCAACGCCCGATGCGACGGCTTCCGACCTGGACGACCCGGCCCCGGAGCAACTCGGGGTCTTTCGCGCCATCAACGTCGAGGATGGGCCTCCGACCGAGGTCAGAGAGGCGTTGGAACCGGTCGATGAGGTCGCCGCGCCGAGCGAGCCCGAGATCGAGAGGGCTGCCGGCATCGAAGGCGATGAAGGCGACGCCGAGGTCTTGGCGGAGGTAGCCGAGGAGCAGCCCGCCCCGACCGGAGCCGCAGGCGCGCCCTCATTCGCCGATCTCTGGGGGTCGCAAGCCGAGGACTCGAGCGATGACATTGTCGACTTCGCCGAGTTCACCAGTGAGGACTACCTCGCGGCGACAACTCGGGAGTACGCAGGATTGGCGGAGGCGGTCGCTCGTGCCGAGGAGGAGGAAACCGAGCAGATTGCGGTTGCCGCCGAGATCCCGGGTCTGGAGAGCGGAATAGTCGGTCTCGAAGATGTCGTCAGCGCCGAGACCGGCGGGGCCACATCGGATGTGATCGAACCGCCGTCATCCTCGGACCTACCGATGCGGGTGTTGACCGCACTTGGTCTGCTCGCCCTGACCGGTGCTTCCCTGCTGTCACCGTATGGGATCGGCGCATTGATTTTCGTCGTTCTCTTCATTGCCGCCGGCGAGATGTTCGCCGCTTTGATACGTGCCGGCTACCGACCCCTGTCGATATTCGGCTTCCTCGGTGTCGCCGGGTCCTTCGCCGGAACCTGGGCGGCAGGTCCCGTGGCAATCCCGATCGCGCTGCTGCTGACCGCCGTTGCCGTCTTCCTCTTCTACGCCACCGTCCCGGGGCGGCGAGCTGCCCTGGAGAATGCCTCGCTCACCATCATGGTGACGGCATGGATCGGCGGGCTCGGCGGCTTCGCCTTCGACTTCCTGGGATCGGACGACTATGTGTGGCTGGTGGTGGCGCTCATCGTCACAGTTGCGGCGATGGACATCGGCCAGTACTTCGTGGGCAGGCGTATCGGTCGGCGTCAACTCGCCCCCGTGGTCTCGCC
>JASJBC010000140.1 GCA_030066715.1 Acidimicrobiia bacterium | reverse complement strand
GCTTTCCCCGAGGAGGCTTTCGACGGCACCCTCGAGGGCAGCTACTACCTGAACGGGGTCGATCGTGACGGTGTCGAGTACAGCGGCACCCTTGTCATCACGACCACCGACGACCCCTCCGTATACGACATGCAGTGGATCGTCACCGGCAGCATCCAAACCGGCACCGGAGTGGTGTCCGGCAGCGAGATGACGATCGAGTGGGATGCAGTGGAGGGCTTTGACGCGGCCTCGTACGGTGCGGGGCGCTACTCGATCTCGCCGGACGGTGAGTTGACCGGAGAACGCACCGTCGCCGGCCAGGAGGGCACGGCAACCGAGGAGGCCTTCCCGATCAAGTGATCGGTTCACCCTTGGTCGAGAAGGTAGGCAACGAGACTGTCGATTTGCTCCGGGGTGAGGTATTGCTCCCATCCGGAACTCATCTGCCCCGCCGAATAGCCGGGGACCAGGTAGCCATCGGGGTCCAGGATCGAAGCCCGTATGTACTCGGCGTCGCTGAGCCCCGCGACGGGCGAGCGGACCGCCGCCAGCGACGGACCGACGAGGGTCACCCCAGGCTGTAACGAGTGGCAGGTCACACATCCCGGGTTGACGCCCACAACCCGCTCGTTGAACAGTTCCTCGCCAAAGGTCGTGGTAGCGCGTGGCGCTGTGGGACCCGGCTCCGCATTGTCGCCGCCACAGCCGGAAAAGGCCAGGAGCAGGGCAAGGGCGACAAAGAGATGGCGAGACCTCATTGCAGCGTCAGTAGGAAGGCAACGAGAGCGTCGATCTCGGCTTCGGTGAGCACGTCCTCGTAGTTCTGGAACATCTGACCCACCGGGAATCCCTCGACAACGTAGGCATTGGGGTCGACGATGGATTGTCGCAGGTATTCCTCGGCCGACAGGCCCGGAACCCTGGTGGCGGCCCGCGACCCGATCCCGGCGAAGGATGGCCCAACCAGAACCGTGTCTGGTGCGAGCGAGTGACAGAGACGGCATCCCGTGTTGGTACCCAGCGTGTTCTCCTCGTAGAGCGAGCGCCCGGCCGCAGCCTCGTCTGCCAACAGTGCGTCATTGAGGGCCACGTTGAATATCTCGCCTGTCCCCAACCCGATCAGGTCGTCGAAGACGACGAAACCCTCGACCTGATCCGGACGATCGAACATGGTGATCTTCACCTGCCGCCGGCCGGGATCCACATCGATCAGCTCGTATGCCAGCGATACAGGGCTGCCGTCGGCCGTGACTACCGGGTAGGTCTCGTCGAGCACCAGCCGACCATCCACCTCGACAACGAGTCGCGTCGGCACGGGATTGATCATGACCGTCTCCATCCCGTCGTAGCCGAGCAGGGCAGCACCGCTGCGATGGTCCATGACGATGGCAATGACAGTGTCGTCCGCAGTGGCCGGGGTGAACTTGATGTTCGTCATCGCAATGGACACGAGAGTGACGATCGTTACGAGGACGAGAGCCGGCGCCTGGCGACGCCACGCCGGTCGCTGTTCGGGATCGGCAACAGGTTGCGCCCCCGGTTGGGCCACCGCAGTCGCAAACGAATCCGGCGGGACCCAGTCGGAGGTCACGGCGGGACCGACGTACTCCTCTTTGAGACGGGGCACCCGTTCGCGATCGAGCCGTGCCTGGAGCCAGGTGTTCCCCTCACGGTTGGCGCAATCGGCAGGCGGGCAGCCGACGATCTGGACCCCGCCGGCTCCGGCATCCAACGCTGCGGCCGCCAGGCCCGGATGAACCATCCCGACGCAGGTAACGGGGATCACATGGCCGGGACCGTCGGCAAGCTCCACACCGTTCTCCCCGATGCTGTCGGCTGCGCCTTGGAGCGCATGCCGTTCACACGTCAGGACGATCCTCGGCTCGTCGCCGGTCTCAGCCAGGCGGCGCACCGCGTCCCAGATCGCCTCGGCCGGAGCCTCGCCCAGCGTGAGTGCCTCAGTCGGACAGCTGCCGATGCACACTCCGCAGGCAACGCACATGCTTTCGTCGACAACGGCCAGTTGCCGGTACTTGGCATCATCCTCCCGGGGCACCATCTCGAGCGCTTTGTACGGGCAATCAGCGACACACAGAGTGCAGCCCGTGCACCGGTCGCCATGCACGACGATCGGATCGAGTTTGCGGCGCCGCAGCAGCCAGGGGATGGCGGTGATCAGCGCGCTCAGCAAGACAACCCCTCCCCAGAGGAGAGCGGGGGCCCACTGCAATCCGAACGGCATCAGGAACAGATAGAAGGGATCGATCGGGAACGTTCCCGGTAGCTCATTCGGGTTCAGAGCAGGGATCATCCCGACCGGCCACAGCAGCGAGACGATCCCAATCGAGCCGCCGATCAGAATCATCCAGAATCGGGGCGGTAGCAGCTGCGGCCGGTTCAGCCGCTTGAGATGCAGGTAGATGAAATAGCCGACCAGAATCGAAAGGCCGATGTGAACCAGGAACAGCAGAAGCAGGAAGGGCCACCCGCTCCCCGCCACCGGCGACAACAAGTTGTCGATCAGGAAGTCGAGACCAACCGTGGTGCCTGCGACTGCCCGGGCGAAGACCCCGTTGATGACCTCGGCCCGCTCATCCCAGATGAGCCAGTACCCGGTGACCCCGATGACCCACAACAGGAGCATCATGGCAACGCCGGTGACCCATGCCAGCCAGCGGGCCCCGCGGAAGCGATCCTGGAAGAACGTCCGCCAGCCGTGCAGCAGCGACGTGACCACCATGGCTACGGAGGCGTACCGGTGGGCAGCGCGCATCAGCCTGCCGACCAGATTGGCCTCGATGCCCTCGACGGCGATGTACGAGTCCTCGAAGCCGTACTGGAAGAAGGCCGTCAAGTAGATGCCGGTCAGGAAGACGATCCCAAACAGGAAGACGGTGATCGTTCCCGTGTGATAGAGCGGATTGAGCCGTGGCGAGCCGACGGCCTTGCCAACGGGGCGCTCCGCTTTGAGCGTCAGCTTCTCCAGGACGCGCAAGCCGCTCCGCACCCTGTTCTTGGTGCGAAGCGGCCAGTCGACCGACGGCCCGCGCAACGGGGCTTCGTCGCGTTTGCTCAACGTTCTCTTCAGGTCAGTTGTTCGGGATCGGGGAACCAGGATCGAACCCCGGAGAGGTCAACTCGATCCCGAATATCTGATCCAAGAGCTGTGGCCCATACGCCAGGATGATCAACACCGCGGTGGCAATCAGCCACGGCTTCCAGCGATCCAGCCAAGCCGGAGCGTTGTTGGGATCATCGAGCGACTCCGCCAGCGGGATATCGACTGTTTCCCCGTCGGCGAACCGCTTGCGCTGCCATGCCGTAACCGCGACCACTACCACGAACAGCATCAGGCCCACCCACATGATGGCGCCGCCCACGGCGACACGGAACAGGTGCCCGTTCCACTCGTCCGGGACATATGGGGCGAGACCGAGCGGCGTGCGCCGGGGCGCACCCAACAACCCAACTGTGTGCATGGCGTTGGAGAAGATCAGCATGCCTGCGAAGTAGACCCATGAGCTGGCCACCGCCAGGTTGGGACGCCACAGCGGCTTGTCCGTTATGTGCGGAACGAGCCAATAGGAGATGCCGAAGAACGACAATGTGACCGCCGACGCCACCGTGAGGTGGAAATGGCCGGGCACCCACGTCGTGTTGTGCAGGACGAGGTTGACGTTGTACGACGCGTTCGCAAGCCCGCTGATGCCGCCGAACATGAAGAGGATCCCAGCCAGCAGCTGGGCAGCCACCGAGGGATCGCCCCACGGCAGCGCCCGTATCCAGCCGAACAGGCCTTTGCCCCCTCTCTGCCGGGCCGCGTACTCCAGCGACGCCACCACTGTGAAGAAGGTGAGCAGCGACGGGAAGAACACGCCGAGCGTGAGGATCGAGTGGATGAACTTCCATCCCGCCGGGACGCCCGGATCCACGAACTGGTGGTGGAACCCAAGCGGGACCGAGAGGATGAGGAACAGCCAGAAGGCGAGGCGTGCCAGCGAGTCGCTGAACAACTTCCCCCCGGCCTGCTTCGGCAGCATGGTGTACCAGGAGGCGTACGCCGGCAGCAGCCAGAAGTACACGAGCGGGTGGCCGGTGAACCAGAAGAAGGTTCGCGACAACTGGGGATCGATGCCGTTGGTCAGGCTGAAGGTCCACGGCAGGATCAGGCCAAGCACCTCGGCTGCGATGCCCAATGTGGCGATCTGCCACATGACCATATTGAGCACGACGGCCATCACGATGAGCGGGGTCTTCTCCTCCGGGTTCTCCTTGCGCCACCGATACAGCGTGATGTAGAAGCCCCACCCCTCGATCCAGCTGCCGACCACGACTAGGACCAAGCCGATGTAGAACAGGCTGTCGGCCTGCATCGGCGGGTAGAAGGTGTACAGAACACTGGCGCTGTCGCCGAGCAGCGGAATCGCCGCAACGACGAGGCCGACCACCATCATCCAGAACCCGATCCGGTTCATGATCGGTATCGCCAGATCTCGCTTCAGCCCGCGGATGACCGCAAGCGTGGTGAATCCGGTGATGAAGAACGTGGTCCAGATCAGCGCATTGAGCACACCGTGCAGGGTGAGGCCCTGGTAGTAGGCCGCAGGCCCTTCGGGGATGTTGATGAACAGGAAGTCGAGGCTGGGGTACCAGTCGATCCCGGCCTGCTGGAGAGCTTGCAGCGGGCCGAAGAGGCTCCCGATGGTGAGGGCAGCGACGGCAAAGAAGACGTGCCAGCCGATGAACCTCTTGTCGGACTTGCTGATCGTGTAGACAGGAGTCTGCGTCGTTTCAGTAACCATTTCGATCCTCCTCCCTACTCAGTGATCGTGATCGAGCCGAACATGGCGGCGTGTCCCGTGCCGCAATACTCGGTGCAGATGAAGTCGTAGGTGCCCGGCTCGTCGAACTCGGTCGTGAGCGTCGATACCTCGCCGGGAACAGCCATGAAGTTGACGTTCGTGTTCTGGACCTTGAAGCCATGCTGAACGTCGGTGGAAGTGACGTAGAACGTGACTTCAGCGCCGGCCGGGATCTCGATGCCCGATTCGGGGGTGGGAACCTGGCTTGGTGCGAACAGCCACATCTTGGCGATTATGTACACCGCGTACTTCTCACCCGGGACCAGCTCCTGGATCCGGGGATCACCCTCTTCATCGGCGGCAGGCGCTGCCCAGGGAGCGGCGTCGCCGATCGTCCTCGGGTCGACGCGCTGTTCCTCGGTGGGCACCTGGATGCCCAGCATGAAACCGGCCACTGTGATGGCCAGCGCAAAGATGACGAGGACCACGATTGCTACACGAATCCAGGCCCTCTCGGTCGGATCAATGTGCATCCGGACCTTCTCACCACCCGCCTCGGTGCTCATGTGGTTGCCCCACGGGACAGCAGGATGATGTAGACGCTGAACCACATCAGGAAGATCAGCGCAACAAACGCAGCCGCAAACGCAACGGTTCCTCTCGGCTTGAACTCGCCTCGGGCCTCGTTGCCGTTGTCGCTCTCAGTGGTCATGGTCCTCCCCACTCACTCAACGGCGTTGTCATGCAGACATATTCAGCCACGAGCATGCTCGTGGATGGCGTCATCGTAGAGCGCCACTCGACGCCGTGTCGGGTCTCATGGTCCCTTCACTGAGGGACCAAGGTCCCGAAAGTCACATTCTGAGTCCCAAATCGACGTCTGGAAGCGCAGCTTCAGGCGGAGATGAGCTGCACTGAGCCGCATCAGCGACACGAGAGCGGTACTGCGGCTAGGACAGCGGGAGGACGAGAGTGACGACGGTTCCGTTACCGCTGCTCTTGACTGCCAACTCCGCACCGACGTCCTGAGCTCGCTGCTGGAGATTGGTCAGACCCATACCGGAGTGCTCCCGATTCGCATCGAACCCCGACCCATGATCGATGACCGATACCGACAGGTTGTTGAACCCACCGGTGACCAGGACGCGAACCACCGGGCTGTCGCTGTGGCGGAGGGCGTTGCTGGTCGCCTCCTTGATGATGTGGAGAACCGCATCGGCAACGTCGTTGCTGAAGCCGTCGGCCATGGCGTCGACGGACACTTCCACGTCTGCCGAGTATGGCTCCGCGAGTTCCTCGACCAACTCGGTGACCTCGATCTCGAGATCACGGGTGTGAGCAACCGGTTGGCGCAAGTTGAAGATGAACTGGCGCAGGGACGTGATGCAGTCATCCACCCGCTCGACCTGGGTGCGAATGACCTCGCTCAGGTCCTGATCGGGCGCGGTATCGGCGAGCCCTTGCAGAGCCAGACCGACGGCGAAGAGATCCTGGATGATGTCGTCGTGGACATCACGGGCGATACGAGCTCTGTCTTCCGCTACAGCTGCTTCCCGCAGCCGGCGGTGAATCCGCACGTTCGCCACCGCCGAGCCGGCGATGAGAGACAGGGTTTCGATGGTCGCCTGGTCCTCCGCGGTGAAACCGCCGGGCTTCTCGGTCAGGTAGATGTTGCCAAAGATCTCGTTGCGGGTTCGCAGCGGGACGCCCAAGAACGAGTTCATCTCGGGATGGCCGTCCGGCATCCCCGACGAGTCCGGATGGTCGGCGATGTTGTCGATGCGAACCGACTCGCCGCGGGTGATGGACCCAAGGACACCCAATCCGAGCGGGAGATGGCCGATTGCAGCCGCCGTTTCACCGTCCACGCCACGATGAATGAAGTCGACCAGGAACCCATGCGAACCGACCACACCGAGAGCACCGTACCTTGCCCCGGTGAGACCCATGGCGATATCGACCAGCGACTCGAGCAGGCCATGCAGCTCGCCCTGTTCCGACACCTGGGCGGCGGCGTCCAGTAGCTCCGCAAAGCGATCTCGTTGGGCGGTGGATTCCATCGGAGGAACGATACCCTGCCATTCGTTTGGGGCCGAACGTCCCCTGTTTCGGGGAGGATGGCCACGTACTGGCGTTTCCGCCATTCATTAGCGTGTGGCGGAGCGAGAGGAACACAAGTGCGAGTTCTGGTAGTAGACGACCATCCGGTGGTCAGAGAGGGCCTACGAGCCCTGCTGACCGCACAGGACGACATCGAGGTCGCCGGCGAAGCCGCCAGCGGAGCGTCCGCCATTCGCCGCGCCGGCTACGACTCTCCCGATGTGGTCGTCATGGACGTGCGGCTTCCCGACATGAGCGGAGTGGCCGCGTGCCGAACCATTGTGGAGCGCTTTCCGGAGGTCAAGGTTCTGATGCTCTCGTCACACGTCGACGAGGAGACCGTTCATGAGGCCATCCTCGCCGGCGCATCGGGATATCTCGTGAAGAGGATCGATGGAGACCGCATCGTTGATGCAGTGCGCAGCGTCAGCACCGGTGCTTCGGTGATCGACCCGGCCGCCACCGCCAAGTTGTTCAATCAGATTCGCGGGCAGAGTGTCGGCGATCCGGTGTTCTCCCAGCTCTCCGAGCGCGAGGTGCGAATCCTCGAGCTGATCTCCGATGGTCTGACCAACAGGGAGATCGCAGATCGGGTGTTCCTCGCCGAGAAGACGGTGAAGAACTACATATCCCGACTCCTCGCCAAGCTCGGGCTGCGCAACCGCAACGAGGCAGCTGCGTACATGGCGCGCCGTATCGCCGATCGCGAGGCCAAATACCCGCCCGAGGACTGGTCGGAGGAGTAGCCGAAGGCGCCGAACCAGCCGCAGTTCTGTGCTTGGCGCTGCGGTGGTGTCCAGGCGCATTAGGGTCTTGCCTATATGGCAATCCGGGTATTGGTCGTCGACGACCATTTTGTGGTGCGGGCAGGCGTCGCCTCTTACATAGACAGCCAGAGCGACATGGCGCTAGTCGGCGAAGCCGGAACGTGCGCCGACGCCCTCAACAAGACCCGCGAGATCCAGCCCGACGTCGTCCTGATGGACATCCGGCTGGACAACTGCTCCGGGATCGACGTGACCCGGGAGATCAAGGACACCCTCCCCCAGATCAAAGTCATCATGTTCACGACCTATGCAGACCTGGAGCTGCTGCGGTCGGCAATCGACGCCGGCGCCTCGGGCTACGTCATCAAGCGTATGGCACTGAAGTCACTCGTCGACACGATCCGAAGGGTGGTGGCAGGCGAAGAGCTCGTGATCGACGAGCGCGCAGAAGCCGCCCTGGCCACCGGTGGCGCCGAAGCTGCGCTGGCCGAGAGGCTGCGCCGGCTGTCACCACAAGAACGCAGGGTGCTCTCACTCATCGCCGACGGCCTGACCAACCGTCAGATCGCCGATGAGCTCAATCTTGCGGAGAAGACCGTGAAGAACTACGTCTCCGCCCTGCTACACAAGCTCGACATGACCCGCCGCGCCGAAGCGGCCGCATTCCGCGCCGCAATCAGCGACCTGGCGGAAGACGCGGATTCGCCGTAGGCGAATCCGTTGGCAGTTGCTCCGCAACTGCAGGGCTGTGTCAGTCCCCGCCTCACCTTCGGTGAGGTTCGAGTCTGGCTACGCCAGACATCGCCGATGGCCCGGGGGGCATCAGTCCCCCCACGAAGTGGGGGGAAAGGGTGAGTTC
>JASJBC010000139.1 GCA_030066715.1 Acidimicrobiia bacterium | reverse complement strand
GCCGATGGGGGGGGTTGGGGGGTTGCCGCCGACCACCCATCCGCGGGGGCCGGCAAACCCGGAGCGCTAGCAATAGCGCCGTCCATCCCTACAATGTCACACTCATGGCAATCCTCAGCAAAATCCTTCGCGCCGGTGAAGGCAAGCGGCTGAAGGAACTCGAGAAGCTGGCCGAGCTGGTCAACTCGATCGAACCCGACTTCGAAGGGCTCACCGACGAACAGCTGCGCGCCAAGACCGACGAGTTCCGGCAGCGTATCGCCGCCGGCGAAACCCTCGACGACATAGAAGCTGAAGCATTTGCGACGGTCCGCGAGGCCGCCAAGCGTGTGCTCGGTCAGCGCCACTACGACGTGCAGGTGATCGGTGCCGGAGCGCTCTCCCGGGGCATGATCGCCGAGATGCGTACCGGTGAGGGCAAGACCCTCGTGTCCACCATGCCCGCTTACCTCAACGCACTTGGCGGCGGCGGTGTGCACATGGTGACTACCAACGACTACCTGGCGAGCCGTGACTCGGAGTGGATGGGAGCGATTCACCGCTTCCTCGGCTTGGAGGTCGGGTTGATCCAGGCGGACATGACGCCGGCCGAGCGTCGGCCCGCTTATGCGGCAGACATCACCTACGGGACAAACAACGAGTTCGGCTTCGACTACCTCCGCGACAACATGACCATGAAGCCGGAGGACATGGTCCAGCGCGGCCACTCCTACGCCATCGTGGATGAGGTCGACTCGATCCTGATCGACGAAGCGCGGACACCCCTCATCATCTCTGGGCGAGTCGGGGAGACGGGCAAGTGGTACCGAGACTTCGCCCGGATCGCCAACTCACTGCATCGCGACATTCACTACGAAGTGGATGAGAAGAAGCGCCAGGTGATCACCACCGAAGAAGGTGTGCACAAGGTCGAGCAGATCCTCGGCGTCGAGAACATGTACGACTTCTCCAACGTCGATCTGATTCACCACCTGGATGTGGCGCTCAAATCCAAGGAGCTTTACGAACGCGACGTTGACTACATGGTGCGCGGCGGCGAGATCAAGATCGTCGACGAGTTCACCGGGCGCGTCCTCGATGGTCGTCGCTATTCCGAGGGACTCCATCAGGGGATCGAGGCCAAAGAAGGCGTGAAGATCAAGGAGGAGAACCAGACTCTCGCCACCATCACCCTGCAGAACTTCTTCCGGCTGTACGACAAGCTGGCTGGAATGACCGGTACCGCCGTCACCGAGGCGGGGGAGTTCTACGAGATCTACAAGCTCGAGGTAGTCGAGGTGCCGACCAACCGGCCGGTGGCCCGAGCGGATCAAGCCGATCTTGTCTACGTCGACGAAGATGCCAAGTTCGACGCCCTGGTGGACGACATCATCGAGAGGAACAAGGCCGGCCAACCGATCCTGGTTGGCACCGTCTCCATCGAGAAGTCGGAGCGTCTCGCCAGTCAGTTGAAGCGGCGTGGCATCAAGCACGAAGTGCTCAATGCCAAGCACCACACTCGTGAGGCGCAGATCATCGCCCAGGCGGGTCAACCCGGTGCGGTGACCGTCGCCACCAACATGGCAGGGCGTGGTGTCGACATCGCCCTTGGCGGTAACCCCGAGGAGCTGGCCAAGGCAGAACTGCGGAAGCAGAGCGTCGACAGGGACGACCCGTCCTATGACGACCAGCTCAAGAAGTTGACTGCTGAGTTTGCCGAGGAGACCGGCCCGGCACGCGAGCTTGTACTCGCTGCGGGCGGGCTCTATGTGCTGGGCACCGAGCGTCACGAGTCACGCCGCATCGACAACCAGCTGCGGGGCCGTTCGGGCCGTCAGGGAGATCCGGGCGAGTCCCGGTTCTACCTGTCTCTCGAAGACGACTTGATGCGGCGTTTCGCCAATGAGCGGGTGGCTTCCATCATGAGCCGTCTCAAGATCCCGCGCGAAGTGCCCATCGAGCACAAGATGGTGAGCAAGGCGATCGAGCGGGCGCAGAACCAGGTGGAGGCGCAGAACTTCGAGATTCGCAAGAACGTCTTGAAGTATGACGAGGTGATGAACACCCAGCGCAAGATCATCTACGAATGGCGTAACCAGATCCTCGTCGGTGACGAAACGCATGAGCTCATCGTTGATTGGCGCAATGAGGTGATCGAGTCGCACGTGCGCTCGATGACCGACGGCATCGATCCGGACGAGTGGGACTGGGAAAGCTTCACCGAGCAGTTGACGACGGTCTATCCGCAGTCGATCGGCAAGTCGACCTTCGCTCACCCGGAGGACCTCGACCCCGAGGAGGTCGTCGAGGCCTATCTGGATAACGCAGCCGAAACGTACAAGGCGCGCGAGGAAGAACTGACAAGCGAGGTCCTACATCGGTTGGAGCGGACCGTCACCCTGTCGATCATCGACAACAAGTGG
The DNA here is from genome assembly GCA_030066715.1 of Acidimicrobiia bacterium. Classification (GTDB taxonomy): domain Bacteria; phylum Actinomycetota; class Acidimicrobiia; order Spongiisociales; family UBA5794; genus JAAETI01. Next base: position 6,159 of record JASJBC010000139.1, on the reverse strand, counting down.
CGCGAGCACCTTGCCGAGATGGACTACCTGCGGTCCGGGATCGGGTTGCGGGCGATGGCGCAGAAGGATCCCCTGGTCGAGTACCAGCGTGAGGGCTACGACCTTTTCTCGCTATTGGTTGACTCCGTCAAGGAAGACACGCTGCGCTACATGTACCACGTGAAGGTCGAGCGGCAGCAGGCTCCGCAACGGCCTACTTCAATCCAGACCTCTGGTTCGTCGGCGAAACGGCGCACGGTGCGGGTCAAGGACAAGATCGGCCGCAACGAACCATGTCCTTGTGGTTCCGGGAAGAAGTACAAGCAGTGCCACGGCCGCCCCGGGGCTGAGCCCCTGGCAGGTTGAACCAACCGCTGCCATCAATCGGTAGCATGGTTCTGTGAAGACCGCCGAGACCGCCACGGCTCGCTATGTTCTGCGCGACGACGGGATAGTCACCGCTGTCGAACTGAATCCCGAGTTGGAGCGCACCGAGGAACTGGTGGCAGAAGCCCTCGACACGCTCGAAGCGATTGTCGATGGCGTGCCAAGACCCGGACTCTGGGATCCGAGACCCTTGGTCACAGCCTTCCCGGCTGGTTGGAGTCAGCTCCTCGATCGCCTCGAGGATCTTGTGAGTGCGCTGGCCATCCTGGTTGATGATGAGACTCCGGGTGCGCGCGGCCTGTTTCCAGCGTTGCTGGACTCGCCATACGTGCCGGTTCGGATCTTTCGGGAGGAGCAGCGGGCCCTCGACTGGCTCGCCGGGTACGTCGACCCGTAGCCGACCGGCAACAGCTCTAAGCTCACTGGGCTCGTTTGACGACGGCTACCATCGGGAGCACAGCTGAGCCACAGGACGACGGTGTTCACAGCGGAAACCGACATGGCGAGGATGAAGCTCTATCCCTCAGGGGTGGCCGTGGTCGTCGAAAAGGCGGGCGCCCGGCACGATGATGCGACGGTTCGAACGGACCTAGCCACGTTTCGAGCATTGACCGGTGAGCAACCTGTGGCCGTTGTGTGGGACGTGCGCCGAATGAGCCGGCCGCGTCCTGAGGGCTTGGCGGCCTTTCTCCGCAGGATCCCCTTCGTCGCATTGGGCGTAGCGTTGCTGGTCGATGCAGACTCGCCACCAGTCATCGACGCTGTGCCTTCGGTGATGAGCTCGCTGCACTATCCGATGAGGGTCTTCGACGACTACGACCGTGCGTACGAGTGGGTCCGGCAGTTCGCTCCTGCGGAGTTCTCGATTGAGCATCTCGAATCCGAAGGGTGAGAGACTCGAACCTTAGGAAGTTCGGCGGCAGACAACCTGGCTGAGTTTGGTGTGGCACGGTTCAGTCTCGCGTAGCTTGCTGTGGACAACCTGGGCCGAGTTCTGCGGAGCAGAACTCGAACCTTAGGAAGCTCGTAGAGCTTCCTAAGGCGGCTACCATCCCAGCCGCCATGAATGAGATTGATCCCCGTGCTGTGATTGAGGAACTTCGCTCGCGTCTTGCCGACGCAAGGAGGTTCCTTTGACGTCGCCGGCAAAGAGACGGAGCTGATAGAGCTCCGCGAGCTGGCTTCCGCTCCTGACCTCTGGAACGACCAGGATCGAGCCAAGGAGGTCACCCAGAAGCTGGCTCGATTCGAAGGAATCATCGAGAGTGTCGCCATCCTCGAAGGTCGGATAGAGGACGCCGAGGTCCTGCTCGAGCTGTCGGCCGAGGAGGGCGACGCCGAGACGGCGGCAGAGGTCGCCGCCGAGGTGGAGGCCCTGGATGGCGAGCTGACCCTGCTGGAACGGGAGAGTCTGTTCTTCGGCGAGTACGACGATCGTCCCGCCATTCTGAGCGTGCATGCCGGTGCGGGAGGCGTCGACGCCCAAGATTGGGCCGAGATGCTACTGCGGATGTATGTGCGCTACCTGGAGCGAACACCGTTCAAGATGGAGATCGACGAGATCCAGCCCGGCGACGAGGCCGGGATCAAGTCGGCGACTCTCACCATCAAGGGTGACCACGCATATGGATCGTTTGAGGGGGAGCGAGGCGTTCACCGACTGGTGCGCATCAGCCCATTCGATTCCGCCGCCCGGCGGCACACGTCGTTTGCCGGCGTGGACGTCATTCCCGAGGTTGATCTCGCCGATGTCGAGATCAACCCTGAGGATCTGCGCATCGATACCTACCGCTCCCAGGGCGCCGGCGGCCAGCACGTCAACACCTCCGACTCGGCAGTGCGAATCACGCACCTCCCAACAGGTGCCGTGGTTGCGTGTCAGAACGAGCGGTCCCAATTGCAGAACAAAAACCGAGCCATGCAACTGCTGGCGGCCCGCCTCGCCGAACTGGCCAGGCAAGAGCGCCTCGAAGAGATCGACTCGATTCGCGGTGAGCAGACCGAGGCCGGGTGGGGTCGTCAGATCCGATCGTATGTGATGCAGCCCTATCAACTCGTCAAGGATCTTCGTTCCGATTTCGAGGTGGGCAACGTGCAAGGAGTCCTCGACGGCGATATCGACCAGTTCATCGATTCCTATCTGCACTGGCGTAGAGCCAACGCAGCGGAGTGAAGACCCCCCCTACCCCTGGCGTCTTCACGCCAGCGGTACTTTGCCCGTCTTCCGGCGGCGATGTCTGGCGTAGCCAGACTCGAACCTCACCGAAGGTGAGGGGGGGACTGACAAGACCCCCCTACCCCTGGCGTCTTCACGCCAGCGGTACCTTCCCCCGCTTTGCGGGGGGACTGACATCAGACCACCCAAGGACTCGGCGAAGCCGAGTTGCGGCGTCCTTGGTGTATCTCTCGGGTGCATGTAGCATTCGCCGTCGGCGGCGGAGAAGGGGAGAACGAAAACAGACTCTTGTGGGTCGGTGCGCTCCGGTCCGCAAAGGGAGTTTCATGATCCGTCTCCATAACGTCACGAAGGTCTACGACAACAGCGTCGTGGCCGTAAGAGAAGTCAGCCTTGAAGTCGCCAAGGGTGAGTTCGTATTCCTCGTGGGCCCATCGGGCTCGGGCAAGTCCACTCTGCTGCGCTTGATGATGCGCGAGGAAAAGCCCGACAACGGAGAAGTCTGGGTGGCGGGCAAGCACGCTTCCGGTCTCCCGTCGTGGAAGGTGCCGCATCTGCGTCGTTCGATCGGCACTGTGTTCCAGGACTTCAAGCTGCTCCCCAATAAGTCTGTGTATGAGAACGTCTCTTTCGCTCTCGAGGTGACCGGGCGGTCTCGCCACGTGGTTCGTAACCAGGTCCCACAAGTCCTCAAGCTCGTTGGTTTGTCCAACAAGGCCGATCGGCAGCCTCGTCAGCTCTCTGGTGGCGAGCAGCAGCGTGTATCGATTGCGCGGGCATTTGTGAACCGTCCGCTGATCCTGCTGGCCGACGAGCCCACGGGGAACCTCGACCCGGCCACGTCCGTCGGCATCATGCGCATTCTCGATCGGATCAACCGCACCGGTACGACTGTGGTGATGGCAACCCACGACCACGCGATCGTTGATGCCATGAGGCGCCGCGTCGTGCAGCTCGAAGGCGGCCGGGTCATCCGTGACCAGCGCAGCGGGGCCTACGAGATCCGGGTGCAATCCAACGTCGCCGCGACTGATCAAGCTGCCACCGAGCCTGCTGCTGCGCCGGAGCAGATCCCCGCTCCCAGCCCCGAGCCTGCTCTCAGCTCCGAGCCTGCTCTCAGCTCCGAGCCTGCTCTCAGCTCCGAGCCTGCTCTCAGCTCCGAGCCCGTTGCCAGCCCGGAGCCGGAACCGGCTGGGGAAGAGGAGCCAAAGCGACCAGTCGCTGAAGAGCCGGCGCCGGCAGTGTCGGAGGCCGACGGAGGCGAGAACTGATGCGTATTGCCTACGTGCTCAGCGAAGCCTTCAACAACATTCGACGCAACGGGCTTGTCGTTCTCGGCGCCGTTCTCGCGGTGTTTGTCTCCCTCTTTCTGACCTTTGGCACGCTGATCTTTGGCGAGATCGCCAGGATCAACACGGCCAAGTGGCAAGACGACGTGCGTGTCATTGCCTTCCTCAGCGCCGAATTCCGAGATGTCGACGGTCTCCAGGACGAGATCGGAAGCTGGGAAGAGGTCGAAGTGGTCATCTACTTCAGCCCCAGCGAGGCTGTTGACGAGGCCCAGCGGATTTTCGCCGACGATCCCCGCATGCTCCAGATCATCGAGGAGGACCCGTCCATCATTCCCGCATCGTTGCGGGTGCGACCGGTCGATCTCAATGATTACGACACGATCACGCAACGGCTGACCAACTCGCCGGGCGTTTCCGACGTGATCTCAGCAGACGACACCGTGCAGCAGATCGCCGCCATCCGCGACGGGCTTCGCGTCTTCTTCTGGGTCCTCGCGATCGCTCTCGGGGTCGCCGCCGTCGCGCTCATCGCCAACACGATTCACATGGCGATCTACGCCAGACGCGAGGAGCTGGAGATAATGCACCTCGTGGGTGCCAGCAACTGGTTCGTGCGGACGCCGTTCATCATCGAAGGGGTGTTCGAAGGCGTCTTCGGTTCGGCGTTAGCTGTCGCGCTGGGCGTCGGGCTGTACAACCTCGCCGAAGACCGACTCTCCGACCTGCCGGAGTTCATCACGCTCAACGTCGACAGCACGTTCCTCATCGGACGCGGGCTGTGGATCATCGGATTCGGCGCCATCGTCGGCATCATCGGTAGCGGCATCTCCCTGGCAGTTCACAAATACGTCCGTACATGAAGCGCGCCCTCCTCTTTGCGCTCGTTCTCGTCTTGGCAGTTCCGGGCGGCGTTGCCGGCGCCTACGACCTGAACGACGACCTAGCGGACGTCAACCGTCGTATCAACGCGATGAATGCCGAGATCGCCTCTGCCAACTCCTCGCGGACGAGCGTCGTCGCCGACATCGTCGAGACCCGGGATGCGCTGGCGATCAGACAGGCGGAGCTGGCGGCCACCGAAGAGGAGATTGCAACCACCGAGGACGCGATCACAGATCAGCAGCGGAGCCTCGACATCCTGCGGTTCCAGCTCCAGCAGTCCTATCAAACCCTGGCCGAGACACGGATCCGGCTGGATGACTCGAAGGACCGGGCTCGGGAGTGGGTGCGGGCGGCGTATATCGGCTCGAACAGCAGCACCGAGACAATCGCACTATCGGCGGAATCGCTCACGTCTGTGTATGTCGGGTTGCAGTACCTCGACTATCTGGCGGCGGACACCGACAGGGCGATGCTCGAGTACGAGTCGTTGCAGACGCAGGAAGTCCGGCAGCAGGAACTCATCAAAGCCGACGAGGCCGAAGTAGGCCTGCAGATCGCCGACCTCGATGCGATCAAGGCCGACCTCGACGTGTTGGCCGCCACCCAGCTCGAATTGGCCGAGGAGGTTGCCGCAGAGCTCTCGGCTCTGACCGCAAAGCTCGACGCCGTCGATGCAACCATCGCCGAATTCGAGGACGAACTCGATGGTCTGGAGGCTGAGCAAGCTCGGGTCGAGCAACTCATCCAGGAAGAGGCATCACGCGAGGGTGAGGCGCCCGGAGTCCTGGTACGTCCGGTCCCGGGTGCGATCTCGTCGACATTTGGGATGCGGCTGCATCCGATCCTCGGCTATTTCCGGATGCACTCTGGCGTAGATTTTCGCGCTGGCTACGGGCAGGAGATCAAGGCGGCCGGGTCCGGCCGGGTCATCCTCGCCGGCGGGCGCGGCGGCTACGGGAACACAATCATCATCGACCATGGCGGGGGCATGACCACGCTCTACGCCCACCAGTCGAGCTTCAACGTGGGCTACGGCGACCAGGTCTCGGCCGGCGAGATAATTGGGTACGTCGGGTCTTCGGGCCTGTCCACGGGCCCGCATCTCCATTTTGAGGTCCGTATCGGAGGCCGAGCCGTCGATCCTCTGGGCTACCTCTGATGGAAGGCGTGAAGGTCGTCGCCCGCAACCGGAAAGCACGGCACGACTACGAGATCCTGGACACGTTCGAGTGCGGAATCGTGTTGCGGGGCTCCGAAGTCAAGAGCCTGCGCAATGCCCAGGTGGAGCTCAAGGACGCCTATGCCGACATCCAGGGAGGCGAGGTCTGGTTGGAGCGAGCCCACATCGCACCGTACGGGTTCTCGCCGGGGGGTGGGCACGATCCGGAGCGTCCCCGCAAGCTGCTTTTGCACCGCCGCGAGATCGAACGGCTGATCGGCAAG
>JASJBC010000137.1 GCA_030066715.1 Acidimicrobiia bacterium | reverse complement strand
GACGTAGCGGAACCGTTGGCTGAGAGTTGCGCCGTCGACCATGGCTGCTTCCTCGAGGTCCTGCGGCATAGCCTGTAAACGAGCGAGGATGAACAAGAAGGCAAACGGGAAGTAGCGCCACGCCTCGAAGAAGATCACGGCGGTGAGCGCCACGGGCAGAGTCACTTCCCAGCCAAAGATGCCGAGCTCGAAGCTGCGCCGGCCGAGGAAGTCGACCCTCTGCATCCCGGCATCGTCTATCCACTCGTTGACGATACCGAACTGCGGGTTGAGCATGATCCGCCACAAGAAGGTGACTGCGATCACCGGGGCAACGTACGGGAACAGCATCAAGCCGCGTACGACCGAGCGCCCGATGAAGGCCTTCTTGACGACCAGCGCTGCCCACACGCCCATGACCAAAGAGAGGACCGTTCCGAAGAAGGCGTAGGCGATCGTGGTTCGCAGGGTGTCCCAGAAGTCGCGAACACCGACCACACGTTCGAAGTTCTCCAGGGACAGTTCGAGGCTGAAGAAGTTGATTGTCTGCAGATCGCGAAGCCGCACGCGCTGCAAGCTGAGCAGCATGTTCCACAGAACCGGGAACACGACGAGGACAAGGACGATCAGTACGGCCGGAGTGACGAGAAGCCATGCGAGGCGAGCCTCACGCCCCGCCAGCGTCACCGTCTTTCCTTTGCTTGGGGCACGCTCCCGAACCGCCACCCCGCTCCTCCTACTGTGTGTCGAGTGTGGAGGGGGCAGTACGCCCCCTCCACACTTGATTGGCTATTCGCTCAGTAGTTCGAGTTCTTCTTCCACTGCTGCCTGCATCTCCGCGGCGGCTTCGGCCGCAGACAGGCTTCCGTCCAGCACATCCCGCACGGCTTGCGGCACCGGCAGCGACGAATAGATCGCCGTCACCAGTTCGCCCTGACCCTGGGTGAAGCCCCAGCGGTCGAATGACGAGCTGCCGTCGATGAGCTGCTGGATCACCTCGTCTCCGTAGAACTCGGAGAGCGAGGCCTTGCGGTCGACACCGGTCTCGAGGGCCTTCCAGCCATCGATGAACTCGGCGGAACCGGCCGATGTGCCACGACGCATCGGGAACTTGCCCTCAGGCGACGTGGACAGCCAGTCGACGTATCCGTCGTTGAACCAGTACTCGAGGAACTGCTGGGCAGCCGGCACGTTCGCCCCGTCGCCAATGCCCATGTAGGACACCTGGCCGTACTGGGCGGGTGCACCGCTCGGGCCGCTGAACGACGGCACGAAGCCGGAGTTACGAGCCAGATACGCAATGTCGGCATCGCACTCCGGGCACGCCGGGGTCGCTGCATCGCGCAAGCCGGCCATCTCATCCATGATGAACGGCGACCACACGATCATCGCCGCTTGGCCGGCGAAGTACGTGGCGCGAGTCGTCACGACGTCCTGGACACCCTCGACGCTGTAGTCGTTGAGCAGTGTCGTGAAGAAGTCGATCGCCTCGACGCACTCGGGCGTGTCGAGCGTCACGTTGCCGCCGTCGTCAACCAGCTGGCAGCCGTTGGCTAGAGCGAAGTGCTCGAACGTCTGCTGGGTGAACGGCTGGCCGCCGTCGGTGGCAGCCGTGATGCCGACAAAGTTGTTGCCCGGGTCGTGCAGCGTTTCTGCTGCCGTCTGGATCAGGTCGTATGACGTCGGCGCGGCGAGGCCTGCGGCATCAAACAGATCCTGGCGGTAGATGAGCAGCTGTCCCCAGCCGTCCGAAGGCACTGCGGCCGGTGAGCCGTCAATGCTGACGAGGTCGAGCGAGCCCTGAGCGAACGTGTCCGCCCCGAGCGAATCGACCACGGCCGCTGCGGCGTCAAGATCGAGCAGGCCCTGGTTGGCCCAACCGATCGTGAAGTCGAGCGGATGGAAAATGACATCCGGGAGTGTGCCGGACGCCGCGTTTGCCGACATCAGGGAGGGCAGTGCGCCCTCATCCGTTGCCACGAGCACCACACCGATGCCGGTCTGGGCGGTGAAGCGATCGATGATTCCCTGAGTAATCGCCAGACGCTCTGGTTGGGTCTCCGTGCTCCAGAACGTGATTGTCTCGCCGGTAACGGGTACTTCAACAACTGAAGTCACCGTCACTGTCTCGCCGGGTACCTCAACTTCGACGATGGACGTAACGGTCTGCGGAGCTGCAGTCGTATCGGAGTCACCGTCGTCGGAGGAACACGCGGTTGCGACCAGAGCGAGCACGCTCAGGAGCAAGAAGAGTCTCCGCCAACTGAACATGGAGTTCTCCCTCCTCCTCGTTGTCTCGAATAAGCAACCGGTGGCTGAGGACCCGTGTACCGGACATCAAGCCACCTGCGCCAGACTCACCGTTGAAAACAATGAGTCATTTGTCGTACCATAACGTCAATTAATCAGCCTGGCAATAGAGGAGCGGGGTCCGGAGCAACATTTTCGAGCTCCACGATGCACTTTTTGTCATCGCTAAGTGATCTAAAGGATCGGACGGGACTGAGGATGGGCGCAACCACCGACACGGGGAAGGTGACTTGGCAAACTCTTGCCAAGCGTCTCTATCCCGATCATCCGTCCGTGATAGAGCGAACCGCCGATCTACTCACGGCACATGGCGGCAACGATTTGGGGGGAGCGGAGGCCTGGTCGGAGCGTGATGCCCTGCTCATAACCTATGCCGACCAGTTCCAGACCCGCGGGCAGACACCACTCGCCTCGCTGCACGACTTCTACGGGTCCCACCTGAGGCCCTGGATCAGCGGGGTGCACATCCTCCCGTTCTATCCATGGTCATCGGACGACGGCTACAGCGTCATCGACTACAAGAGCGTCGACCCGAGGTACGGCAACTGGCGGGACGTCGAAGCACTAGCCGGCGACGCCCGGGTCATGTTCGATGCTGTCGTCAACCACACCTCGGCGGGAAGCCGCTGGTTCCTCGGATACCTCGACGAAAGCTCCGCCTACGACGACTTCTTCGTCAGCCTCCCTGCGGACACGGACCTTTCCGCCGTCGTGCGGCCTCGCACAACGCCGTTGCTCACCCGGTTTGAGGGCGCGGACGGACCGAGGTGGGTGTGGACGACGTTCTCCAGCGACCAGGTCGATCTCAACTACCGCAACCCCGAAGTCTTCCTCGCCGTGCTGGACGTCTTGCTGGCCTATGCAGCTCACGGCGCGTCTCTGATCCGGCTGGATGCGGTCCAGTTCCTGTGGAAGGAGGTCGGCACCTCCTCGATCAACCTCCCGCAGGGTCACACCGTCATCCAACTGCTCCGCGCCTGCATCGACGCCGCCTACCCGGATGTGCTCTTCGTCACCGAGACGAACGTGCCGCATGCTGAGAACATCTCCTACTTCGGCGACGGGGTGCGCGAAGCGCAGGTCGTCTACCAGTTCGCCCTTCCCCCACTGGTTGCCGATGCCATGCACACGGGCACCGTGGAGTATCTGGCGCAGTGGCTGGATGGGCTGGACGACATCCCGCCGGGATGCACGTTCCTCAACTTCCTCTCGTCGCACGATGGGGTCGGGGTTCGCCCCGTTGAGGGGATCCTCCCGCACGACCGGGTCGAAGCGCTGGTCGGCCTCACCCGTCGCGGGGGCGGCGAAGTGGGAGTGCGTAGCGTCGGCGACAGAACTGCCCCATACGAGCTCAATACCACGTGGTTCTCGCTCATGGAGACCGGCCACGACCCGGATGCGGCGGTTGCCCGCCACCTGGCGGCTCACGCCATCATGCTCGCGCTGCGCGGCATACCTGCGATCTACGCCCTCAGCCTCATCGGTGGCCGCAGCGACCAGGCCGGTTTTGCGGAGACCGGCAGGGCGCGTTCGCTCAACCGCATGAGGCTCTTCACAGACGACCTGGCCCGAGACCTCGCCGACCCCGGGTCAATTGCCGCCCGGGTCAAGGGTGGTCTGGAGAGCATGTTGCGGTGGCGAGCGGCAACGCCGGCGTTCCACCCCGACGCTCCGCAACGCGTGCTCGACACGCCTCCGGGCGTTCTCGGCATCGAGCGCGGCAGCGGTAGCGATCGGGCACGCGTGTATGTGAATGTCCGCGCCTCCGCGGCATCGCTCGACTGGCCGGGAGAAGGTTGGTCGGGATTCGAAGTGACGCCCAGTAATGCCACAATCACAGTCGGACCGTGGAGTTCGGTCTGGCTACGGAAGGAATCCTGACTTGCACATCTCGAGACTGTGGAACGCAACGGCGGCGACCACAGGCACCCTCTTTGTGATCGTCTTCATCTTTGGCGTGATCGCCAGCCTGGGCCCGTACGCCGATATCGAATTGACCAGCAGCAGCGCACAGATCGCTGAAGCGTTGGTTGACGGCACCGACAACCTCGTAACCGGCAACTACGTGATCATGATGTCGAGCTTCCTGCTCGTGGTCTTCGCCGGCTATCTCCGCCACGCGGTCAGCCCCGGCGGGGTTCGCTCCTGGCCGGCCACAGTTGGGTTTGGCGGTGGTCTGCTCACCGCCGCTCTGCTCGCCGTCATTGCTCTCCTCGGGATGGCGCAGGGCCAGATCGAGTCGTACGGCGCGGATACCGCAGTCGCCAAGGCGCTGCTGGCGCTCAGTTGGGGAAGCATGTCGATGACGATCCCCGGCTTCGCCGCCCTCTCGTTTGGCACATCTTTGATGTCTCTCAGCTACGGCACCCTGCCGCGGTGGATCGGGTGGCTCGGCATGGTGGCCACCGTGTTTTCGCTGACGTTCTGGGTGTTCGGGATCCTGGTCACGCTGATCTGGGTGGTCATTGTCAGCGTGCTGCTCGTGATCCGCGAAGCGCGCGCCGAGGAGATCCCCGAGGACGAGACCGCCGACAACTGAGCGGCCCTCTATTGTCTCCTGTGCTGAGCAAGACGAAGGGTGGGCGGCAATGGCGACTGAAGGCTTCTATCTGGGCGGGGTCGTTGACGGCGCCACCGGAGAACGCACCGGCGACCTCGTTGACTACGACCCGGGAGACCTGACGACACACGGCGTCATCGTCGGCATGACCGGCTCCGGGAAGACCGGGCTCGGCATCATCTACCTCGAGGAAGCCCTCCTCTCCGGCATCCCCACTCTCATCCTCGACCCCAAGGGCGACATGACAAATCTGTTGCTCACCTTCCCCGATCTGAAGCCGGGCGATTTCGAACCGTGGATCGACGAGGCCGAAGCCCGCAAGGAAGAGAAGACGATCGCCGAGCTCGCTGCCGAGAAGGCCGAGCTGTGGACGAAGGGCCTCGGCCGGTGGGACCAGGACGGCTCGAGGATCGGTGAGCTGCGTGACAAAGCAGGATTCACGATCTACACACCGGGTTCCGGTGCCGGTGTTCCGCTCAACATCATCGGATCGCTCGCCTGCCCCGACATCAGCTGGGACGAGGAGGCGGAGACCCTGCGCGACGAGATCGAGGGATTCGTGTCGGGTCTGCTCGGGCTGGTCGGGATCGATGCGGACCCCATCTCATCGCGTGAGCACATCCTCATCGCCAACCTGGTCGAACATGCCTGGCGGGCCGGACGAGACCTCGACATGGCCATCCTCCTCGCCGAGATCCAGCGGCCACCCTTGCGCAAGCTCGGTGTGTTCGACCTGGACACCTTCTTCCCCGAGAAGGACCGGCTTGCGCTGGCAATGAAGCTCAACGGGCTGGTGGCTTCACCGGCATTTGCCAGCTGGGTGGAAGGACCCGACCTCGACATCGAGAAGCTGCTCTGGCATGACGGCAAGCCGCAAGCGGCGATCGTCTATCTCGCCCATCTCAGCGACGAGGAGCGCCAATTCATCGTGACCCTCATCTTGTCGAAGGTCATCACCTGGATGCGGGCCCAGGCCGGTACGGGCGACCTGCGGGCGCTCGTGTACATGGATGAGGTGTTCGGGTTCGTACCGCCGACCGCCGAGCCGCCGGCCAAGAAACCGATCCTCACGATGCTGAAGCAGGCTCGCGCCTTTGGCGTGGGGATGCTGCTGTCCACACAGAATCCGGTCGACCTCGACTACAAGGCGATGTCCAATGCCGGCACCTGGTGCATCGGCCGTCTCCAAACCGAGCGGGACAAGGCGCGCATTCTCGAAGCTCTGCAGTCGGCTCGAGGAGACACCGACGTGGCCGAGCTGGATCGCACCATCTCGGGGCTGGAGAAGCGTCAATTCCTCCTGCACAACACCCACGAGCCGGAGCCCGTTCTATTCACAACCAGGTGGGCTCTCTCCTATCTGCGCGGGCCGCTCACGAGGGAGCAGATCTCGACTCTGACCAACTACACGCCAGCCGCCGAGCAGCCGGCAGAGAAGGTCGCAGATCCCGTAGCTGCGCCGCCCGCGCTGAGCAGCAACGAGACCTCGGTGATGCCGAACGTCGCCGGGGCCATCCCGGTGTATCACCTCTCCCCCGACGCGCCGTGGGCCGAGCGGTTCGACCTAGACACCGCTTCGCATCGATACCTGGCGGCACTGGCCGCTCGAGTCCATCTCACCTATGACGAACGAGTGGCTGATCTCGTGCATGAGGAGGAGTGGGAGGCAATTGTCACGCCGCTTGGAGGGCGACTCGACGCCGACCTCGCTGTGTACGTCGACTACGACGATCGGGACTTCTCCGCAGAGGTTCCCGGCGAGGCAACGTATGTGATCCCCGATGGAGATATCGAGAAGGCGTCGTACTGGCGGAGCGCCGAAGCTGCCCTGAAGGAGTACCTCTACCGCGGCCGGAAGATCACCATCTTCAAGAACGCCGACTTGAAGCTCTACTCCCGTGCCGGCGAGACCGAGGAAGCCTTCCTCGCTCGGTGCGACGATGAGGCACAAAACCGCGCCGACGCCGAGGCGGCCAAGCTTCGCAACAAGTACGAACGACGGTTCCGAACTCTGCGCGATCAAGCGGCCGCCGCCGAACAGCGTGCCGAGGAGATCGAGGTCGATCTCGCCGGTGCGCGCCAGAAGGAGATCGTCGACGGCGCCGCCTCGGTCGTCAACATCCTCCTGGGACGACGCAGTACGCGCTCTGTCACCGGGTCGGCCCGCAATCGCAGTGCAACACGGTCCAAGGAGGCCCGCCTGCGAACCGCCCAGGCCAAGGCTGACGACAAGTACGCAGCACTTGCGGACCTGGAGGCCGACCTCGTTGCGGAGCTCGAGGAGATCAACGACCGATGGGAGCTGAAGGGTGAGAGCATCGAGACGGTCGATGTTGGGTTGGAGAAGAACGACATCCGGATAGTCCAGACCTCGCTGGTGTGGCTGCCGCATTGAGCAAGCCGGTTCGCGAAGTCTTACACTGCTGGCGGAAAACGGGAGATCCGGGGGATCATGAACAATCGCCCAGCAATCGTCCAGATAGACGAACACACGACCGACGAGGAAGCCAGCGTCACCATCTCCTTGAGCTGGCAGGACGAGCAGTTTTTCGGCACTGCGGCCGGCAGCCCCGACGATGCGTCCCGCGCTCGCCTGGTCGGCGAGGCCACGCTCCGTGCTGTCGAGGAGGTGTCGGAGCATCGCATCTCTCTCCAGCTGGAGGCGGTGGCAACCACCGAGCTGGGCGAAACGCAGATCGCGATGGCCCAGGTTCTCATGGATGGCGTGCCGGTTCCGCTCGTGGGAAGCGCGTTGCTGACCGAGCACGACGCTACGACTGCGACCGTGAAAGCGGTTCTGGACGCGATCAACCGGCAGTTGGTTCAGATCCTGTAGGCGTCACTCCTGCTGGGTCAGCGCCCACATGAGGTCGCGGATCGTCACGACGCCCAGCAGTTCCTCTTCCGCCATCACCGGCAGGTGCCGGTACCCAGTCTCGAGAAGCCAGGCAACGGCCTCGGACACTGTGACGTCAGGCTTGAAGGTGTCCGGCGCCTCGCTCATCCATTCCTCGACCAGGGCGGCGCCGAGATCGACCCCCTCGGCAACAGCAAGCACCAGATCGCGCTCGGTGAGAATGCCGACCAACTCGCGATTGTCGATGACAATCACGTAGTCGACTTCGTGATCGGCCATGGATTCGGCAGCATCGGACAGCGTGCCTTCAGGCCCAATTATTTCGGTGGTTCCACCGACAAGCGCATGTAGGCGCATGATCCCTCCGGCTCTTCAACAGCATCGACACTACCCGATGCGTCTGACCGGAACCAGCCGAGCGTCGGATTGCCCTCCTTCCGCCGGCGATGACTCCCGTACTCGGGTCAATACGTTCGTGACGTTGCGGCGCGGTTGTGGTGTCACAGAATCTCGGCCAGCGGTGCACCGAGATACGGAACCCCGTCGAGGATGCGACCGCGGCGACCGTCCATGAAGATCTCCTCCAGAGGCGACATATCACTCGGCGACTCTCCTCCGATCAGCCAATACATGTCGACTTCGCGCAGCGACAGAAACCGGTCTGCTCCCTCGGGCCAGTCGGCGGGGAGAGTCTCCTGCCGTTCGTAGCCTCGCAAGAAGTGGGCCGCAAAGCGCTGCGCCGCCGAGTGCTGGTCCTCGTTGCGGCCCAGCAACCAGTAGAAGAGCACGATCGCAACGTCGTGGGTCGGCGTGCCGTAGCCGCAATCATCGAAGTCGAACAGCGAGATCAGCCCCTCGTCGGTGACGTGCAGGTTCCCGTAGT
>JASJBC010000136.1 GCA_030066715.1 Acidimicrobiia bacterium | reverse complement strand
GTGGGTGGGACACGGGGGGGGTCTTTTTCTCGGTCCGCACAACAGATACGTTCGGACCATGTTCTGGCTCCGCCAACCGCCCTACCTCCGCTGGATCGTCGCAGCACTCGTATTGATCGCCGGCATCGCGTTCGACATGCGTGCGGATCCGACGACGCCATACCCCTTCGCCACGGAGGCAATTGGGGCGGGCACCAGGGTCGATTCGTTCGTCGAATGGCGTCCGATCCCCACCGGGGTGCTTCCTGAAGGCTCCGGCCCTGGTTCCGGGATAGCCGCAGTCGACATCGAGGCGGGCTCTCCGCTCCTCCCCGGGCTCGTCAGCGAGGTCTCGGTTCCCGAGGGCTGGTGGGCCGTCCCGCTCTCCCTGCCCCATCGCGTTTCCCCGGGGACTGCGATCCGGGTCGCAACCGCCGATGGAGTCAGTGAGGGTTTCGTGGCCGGCGAGGTCATCGACAACGGCTACGAAGTGATCGCTCCCGTCGCATTCCCCGCCGCCCAGGCCGCCGCCGTGGCCATCGCGGCGAGCAATAGCGCATTAGTCGTCATGGTCGGTGCGCAAAGCTCCGTTGCAGAGTCCGCCGGTTAATCTGCCACGTCATGCTTGAAGCCGCATTCTGGGGCCTGATCCAGGGCCTCACCGAATTTCTGCCCATCTCGTCGAGTGGCCATCTCGTTCTGGTCCCTGCGCTGCTTGGACAGGACCCGCCCGACCTGGCGACATCGGCCATGCTTCACCTGGGCACACTCGTGGCCGTGCTCGTCTACTTCCGCGCCGAGGTCGCCGAAGTCGTCACGTTCACGGAAAAGGGGAGGCGGCTGCTGGTTCTTCTCCTCATCGGAACCATCCCCGCCGCTGTGCTCGGGCTTGCATTCGAGACACAGTTCGACTGGCTCAACGAGCGCCCCATCGCCGTCGCAATGGCGCTCACCATCACCGGCGTCGTCCTGTTTGCGACACGTTGGCTGCCGCGCGGGGAGAGGACCGTCGAAGAGGCAACCGTGAAGGACACTGTCATTATGGGTCTCGGACAGGCGGTTGCGCTGATCCCGGGGGTTTCGCGGTCCGGTTCGACGATCAGCACAGGATTGCTGCGTGGCTTCACGCACGCCGAAGCTGCTCGCTACTCGTTCTTGCTCGGTATCCCTGCCATTGCAGGGGCGGGTCTTCTCAAGGGCATGGACCTCATCGACTCCGGAGCCGGCATCAGCGGCGAGATCCTGGTCGGCGTCGTCGTGGCCGCGGTCTCCGGCTACGCAGCAATTGCGTTCCTACTCCGCCTCATCGGTCGAACCGGGCTTGCTCCGTTCGGGCTGTATTGCATGGTCGCCGGTGTGGTCGCAATGCTGATTGTCTGATTCCATACTTTCAGGAATAGTTAAGGATCGAGTGGGTTGTCATACCCAGGATCAACGAGGTTTCATGGCCGTCTTCTCACGTAAACCAAAAGCACACCGTCTCCAGTCGCTAGGCGAACTGGACCCCATGCTCAAGTCGGGAAAGCCCGTTCTTCTCGATTTCATGCAGGTGGGCTGCGGCCCCTGCCAGGTGATGGACGGCATCGTCAACGAGTTGGCCCGCGAGTACGGTGACTCCGCCCACATCGTCAAGGTGGACGTCGGCAAGGTCGCCGGGGCTGCTCAGGCATTCAAGGTGCGGTCGACACCCACCTTCGTGCTGCTCGGGACCGCACCCGCCAAGCAGTCGAAGAAGGCCCGGCAGCGTGCGGAGAAGCATGGCGGGCCGTCACGCACCAAGAGCGGCAAGATCACTCCACGCTGGCGCACCAGCGGCCTCGTCAAGAAGGACGCCCTCCGCAAGGTCTTGGAGAGCAACGGAGCCCGTAGCGTCGGTTGAGGCCGGTTCCCTACTTGTACTCGTAGAAGCCCTTGCCCGTCTTGCGGCCGAGCATGCCCGCCTCAACCATTCGCTTCAGCAGCGGTGGCGCCGAGAAGCGGGCTTCGCCGTATTCCTCGTAGAGGGAATCGGCGACCGCAAGCATCACATCGTTGCCGATGAGGTCGGCGAGCGTCAGCGGGCCCATTGGATATCCGGCGCCGTTGACCATGGCGACATCGATGTCTTCGCGTGAGGCGAAGCCGGATTCGTACAGCCGGATCGCCTCGAAGATGTACGGGCACAGCAGCAGGTTGACGATGAAACCTGCCCTGTCCTTCGTGTGCACGACGACCTTGCCCAGAGTGTTGGCAGCGAACGCCGCCGCCCGCTCGGCAATGTCATCAGAAGTGGTGACGCTGTGAACGATCTCGACCAGTGGCATCACAGTTGCGGGGTTGAAGAAATGCATGCCGACCACCGACTCGGGACGGCTGGTCGCCTGCCCGATCCTGGTGAGCGGAATCGACGAGGTGTTGGAGGCGAGGATCGCAGTCCGATCGGTCACGATGGTGTCGAGCTGCCCGAAGATGTTGGCTTTGACTGTCTCGTCTTCGATGACCGCCTCGACTACCAGGTGACGGTCCGCCATCAGCGACAGATCAGACCCGAATCGCATCCGACCCAGCGCAGCTTCTCGATCCGCTACATCGAGCTTGCCTCTGTCTACGGCCTTCGCCGTTGATCTCTCGACCCGAGCCCTGGCGGCGGCCGCCAAGTCCTCATTCACCTCGTGGACGACGACATCGACACCGGCCTTGGCGCAAACCTCGGCGATGCCGGCACCCATCTGGCCTCCACCAACAACACCGACCCGCTCGATACCCATCACAGCTCCTTTGCTATGTGTGGCCGGGGGGATTCTTGATCGCCGCCAGCGCTTGTC
This sequence comes from Acidimicrobiia bacterium, assembly GCA_030066715.1. GTDB lineage: Bacteria > Actinomycetota > Acidimicrobiia > Spongiisociales > UBA5794 > JAAETI01. The sequence goes on along the minus strand of JASJBC010000136.1, from coordinate 5,814 downwards.
TGCGGTTCTCGACTATCTCGTACGCGATCTGATCCAAGCTGTCCATCAGCCAGAGGTACGCCGCCTTCCCGGGCCGGTAATCGGCTTCCGCCATGCCCTGAATGCGCCCCTGCTCCTGGAGTTGCTTGACCTGCTTGTGGTTGTTGCGGGGTTCGAGGTTGTACACGCCGAGCGTCTTTCCCCCTGCCTTGTTGAGGATGGAGAACATCGGAACGTCGCTCGGCCCATCCGCGATGTAAATCATATTGCGCAGCGGGACGCGACGTTGTGACTCCGACATCCGTGCGTTGACGTCGACCGTGGGGTTGACGTTCACGCCCTTGTTGATTTCGAACAGCGCCCGGGTCTTGGAGGTGTGGCCGATGTAGTCGGAGAGGTACTTGATGGCGCCGCCCTTGCCCGCCACCGGCAGCTGGTCGAGGTAGCCGGCAGCAGCCGTCTGCTCGATGAAGCTGTTGGCCCAGATGCCATCGACATACGGCGCGATTGCGGAACCTTCGATCATCGGGCGGAGCCCGGTCGATACGACGAAGTGCTCCACCGTGACGTCCTCTTTGGCGAAGTCCTCTGTGTCGGCAACGTGCCGGCGCGATGTCTCGAAGAACTCCGGGATGCCGGGGCAGAACTCCAGCTTGCCTCCCAGATCCTTCAGCTTGGCGTTGCTCAGACCCCTGAAGATCCCCTGCTCTACGTAGCTCAGGATGTGGATGAGATACGCCAGGCTGCGTCCCATTGTCTCGCCGTTGGTGCGGTGATACTCAACCAGGCCGTCGACCTCACGCCAGAAGGTCGCTTCGTCGACCCCGTATTCCTGAAAGATGGGCCACTGCATGTTGTCCGGGATCAGGGTGCGATCGAAGTCCCAGATGAAGGCGATGACGGTTTGGGTGTGCAGAGGAACAGGCATCAGTCACCACAGGGTAGTGGCCGAATCGCAGCTAGCCCCATGCCGGGCGGTTACGGACGCTCGTAGGCTCCGAAGGAAATGCCCGCGTCGTCTTCCCACCAGGCCTGGAGCCGGCACGGTACGCCGCGCAGAGATGCGTGCGCCTCCCCCATGCGGGAAGCAGGCACAATCACGTTGGCCTGCCAACCCTGCTCGGCAAGCGACCAAATCGCTGCCGTCACCTGGGCACACAACACGGTCTCGTCGACCATGATCTCTGCAATGCGGCTATCACCAGCGGCCACGACGGAGAGACGAGCTACGTCCACGGCGATCTCACGATCGACCATGTCCCCGAGCGACACCTCGATTGCTCTCTCGAGATGCGCCCTGTAGATCGCCAATGCCCGATCCACCACGCGATCGGTTCCGATCAAACTGACTTGCACCGCCATAGCCATACTGGCCGCCCCTTACTCCTGGTCCAGCGCCTGAGTTACATCCTTGTAGTTCGGGAAGTTACAGCATTGTAGTTCATCCGCCACGCAGCGTAAATAGCCCGTCCGACCTACGCCCGGGAACGTCAATCCGCCCAGCGGGGCCGGTGGGAACGCGGCCTCCAAGCACACTGCAGCGGCACGGTGGTTTCCAGGCAACGTGACGCGACTGCGGTTGTAGGCTTCGGCTATGACGTCGGAGACCCAGCACGTGGCAGCAGACCCGCAGGGGCTCAGCTCGGCAGAGGTCGCCGAGCGCGTCGCAGCCGGCCAGGTCAACGTGGTGCAGGAAACCACGAGCCGGACGACCGCCGAGATCGTCCGCGCCAATGTCGTCACCCGATTCAACATCCTGCTCGGCGTTCTCCTGCTGATCATCCTGATAGTGGTCAGGGAGCCCAGGGACGGGCTGTTTGGGATCGTGCTGGTCTCCAACGCGGCCATCGGCATCATCCAGGAGCTTCGCGCCAAACGGACTCTGGACCGCCTTGCCTTACTAACAGCACCGATGGCCAGCGTGCTGCGCGATGGGCGCCAGGTGCAGATCCCGGTCGACCAGATCGTGAAGGACGACTTGATTGCCTTGGCGACCGGCGACCAGGTACCGGTGGACGGACCGGTGACCAGAGCCCGCGGTCTGGAAATCGACGAGTCGTTGCTGACCGGTGAGTCGGATCCCGTGGTCAAGGATGAGGGCGACACCTGCCTATCGGGATCGTTCGTCGTCGCCGGGAGCGGATGGTTCCAAGCCGAGCGAGTCGGCGAGGAGGCCTACGCCGCAGCCCTCGCCAAGGAGGCCAAACAATTCACCTTGGTGAACTCCGAGTTGCGCGACGGCGTCAACTGGATCATCGGAGGCGTCTCGTGGATCGTTGGCCCCATGATCGCGCTGTTGTTGTGGAGCCAGATGCGCCTCGAAGACGACAGCGTCGGGTGGATCAATGCCCTCAGCTCCGGAGTCGCCGGTGCCGTCGGCATGATCCCGCAGGGTCTCGTTCTGCTCACTTCGCTCGCCTTCGCCGTTGGCGTCGTCCGGCTCGGGCGGCGCAACGTGCTGGTTCAAGAACTGCCTGCCATCGAAGGGCTGGCCAGGGTCGACACGGTGTGCTTCGACAAGACCGGCACTCTCACCGAGGGCACCCTCGCCGTCCGCGACCTGATACCGCTGAGCGACCTCGATCCCGAGGCCGCCCTTGCGGCGATGGTGGCGGCGGAGCCGGAGCCCAACGCCACCCTCCAGGCGATTGCCGATCGATTCGCAGCCGAGAACCCGTGGCGAGCCGATGGAGCCGTTCCGTTCTCCTCCGCCCGCAAATGGAGCGCCGCTTCATTCGGAGATCGGGGCACCTGGGTCCTCGGAGCTCCCGAGATCGTCCTCCCCCGCAACGCTCGCGTGTCGGCGCAGGCTGAAGCGCTCGCGGAGGAAGGCAATCGGGTGGTCCTGCTTGCCTGGACCGACTACCCACTCAGCGGTGACACGCTGCCCCGCCAGCTCCAGCCGGCGGCGTTCGTCACGCTCGGCGACAAGATCAGGGATGACGCCGCAGCCACACTTCGCTTCTTCGCTGCCCAGGGTGTCCAGGCGAAAGTGATTTCCGGAGACCATCCGGAGACCGTTGCTGCGATAGCTCGGGAGGTCGGGGTGCCGGGATCGGCTGAGGCAATCGACGCCAGAATGCTGCCGCAAGACCCGGAGGCCTTTGCCGACGTCATCGAGCAGGGCACCGTTTTTGGCCGGGTCACGCCGCACCAGAAGAGGGCGATGGTCCAGGCGCTTCAGTCGCGAGGTCACGTTGTGGCCATGACGGGTGACGGGGTCAACGACGTGCTGGCCCTCAAGGATGCCGACATCGGCGTGGCGATCGGCAGCGGCAGCGCGGCCTCCCGCGCCGTCGCCCAGCTCGTGCTCATCGACGGCGAGTTCAGCACCCTGCCCAACGTCGTTGCGGAGGGACGCAAGGTCATCTCCAATATCGAACGCGTCGCCAACCTCTTCGTGACCAAGACGGTCTACGCCATATTCATCGCACTGGCCATCGGGCTGATCGGGCGGCCGTTCCCGTTCCTGCCCCGTCACCTGACGCTCGTGGGCAGCATCACCATCGGTGTTCCCGCCTTCTTCCTCGCCCTCGCCCCGACCGCCGATCGAGCCCGGCCCGGGTTCGTCAGACGGGTGTTGACCTTCTCCCTACCGACGGGCCTTGCGGCGGGCTTCGCCACCTATGCGGCGTATGAGATGGCCCTCGCCGAGGAAGTCACCCTCCAGGAGGCAAGAACCACGGCCACGCTCGTCCTCGCCGCAGTCGGGCTCTTCGCCCTGGCGATTGTCAGCCGACCCTTGCTGCCGTGGAAGAAGATCCTGATCGGCTCGATGATCGCCTTCCTGATACTCCTCCTGATCTCAGGATCGTCCCAGGACTTCTTCGAACTCAACTTGCCGCGAGCGGTTGTGCTCGTAGCCGCCATCGGCGTTGTTGCCATAACCGGGAGCGTCATGATGTTCACCCTGCGTGCGGTGGGATGGGCGCGCCAGGTGCCGCTCTACCTGCGGGAGCACCCCCCCAACGTGACTGCAACCTGGACGGATCTGCGCCAGCGGATCACAGACACATGGAGCGCCGACGACGAGGACACCGGGATGATCGAGCGCTACCGAACCTGGCAACCGGAGCGGCTGACCACCGCCGAAATAGCGGCTCTGCCTGCAGAGGCCGACCCCGACCCGCCACCTCCTGAGGATTTCGACACACTCGAGTGGTTCAACACCGACGACATCCTGGAGGAGGATTGACGGTTTTCCGGCATTGCCGGAAGGACCATTGCGGTGAGCTGTTTGGCGTCTCATGGCGAGACAAACCAAGGCGCAACGACGCGCCGAGAAGCAGCGGGCCGTCGAAGAGGAGCGGCGCCGGCAAGCACGGCAGCGGGCGGTTCGCACCATCGGCGGCGGGTTGGCGGTCCTCGTCTTCGCCGTCCTCTTCCTCGTCTCGGTGTGGCCGGAACCGGCGGTTGGGGACACCAGTGCGGATGGCTGGGACCTGCCCGAGCTCGACGGCGACGGCAGGGTTGCGATCGCAGACTTCGCGGGCAAGCCGACCGTTGTCGCCTTCTTCGCTTCCTGGTGCCACGTCTGCGAGGAGGAGATACCCCAGTTGCTTGGTCTGTCCGATGAGATCGGCGACGAGGTCAACTTCGTCGGCATCAACTCCCAGGACAACAGTAGGGGGCTCGGCGATGCGGAGAAGTGGGGCATCGCCGGCGTCTGGCCCCTGGCCGCTGATATCGGCAACGGCAACGGATCCGGCCTCAGCAGTGGCACGTTCGGCGCCCGCGGGATGCCGCTGAACTTGATCTACGACGGGGCAGGCAACCTCGTCCATGTGCAGCCCGGAGGTCTCAGCGCCGGCGACGCAGTCCGGCTGCTCGACGAACTGACCGAGTTCGACGTCTGATCTCAGCTGCGCGGGACCCGTGCCGTCTCTGCAGGTGACGTTCCCTAGACGAGCCAGATGAAGCCGAAGTAGTACTTCTGGCCCTTGTCGTTCTTCACCTTGACGGTGAATTCCTTCTCCGGGGGCGCTTCGGGGAAGTAGACCTTCAACTCCCACTCCCCGCCTTCGTTGGCGACGGTGCTGCCACTGCCGTACTCCGACTCGACGTAGATCGGTGTCCCGGGAGGAGCGGTTCCCCAGTAGACATCGTACGGAGGCTCCTCGTCACAAACGCCATATACGTTGTAAGCCGTGAACTCGATCTCTTCCGGAGCCTTCGTCGTCGTCGTGGTCGGTTTCGGCTCGTCGTAGTGGACCGTTATTCGCGCCTCGCTCTGGTTGCCGGCAACGTCGGTTGCGACAAAGCGAGCTCCGTTGGCACCAGGTGACAGCACGAGCACGATCGACCAGTTGCCCTCGCCGTCGACGTTGGCCTCGTACTGGCCGGCGAAGACGGTGGCTCCCGGTTCGGTCGTGCCGCGGAACTCGATCACATCGACCTCGAAGTGCTCCCCGTCCTTCGGCGAGGTGATGGCGAGCGGTGGTGGAGTTGTGTCCGCTGCGGTGGTCGTCGTCGTTGATGCAGGAGCCTCTGTTGTTGTCGTCGTGGTGGTAGTCGTGGTCGGCTCGGGAGCCTCGGTGGTCGTGTCCACGACTACCGGCGGAACCACCTCCGGCTCAGGAGCGGGAATGGTGGTGACAACGGTCACCGGGACGTCGGCAACCTCGGGCGCTGCGTCTGGGGTGATGGCAATGCCGGCAAGGACGACCAGCACCGCGGCGGCCGCCCCGGCCAGGCCTGCCTGGAGCGTCCGCCACCGTTGCTGTCTCACCACCACAACGTCAAAGCTTGCTGCCGGCGTGAACTCGGCCAGACCGGCGTGGATCGAATGTGCGGCGCGGCGGGCACGTGCGTCGAGTGTCGTCATGATGCCTCCCC
>JASJBC010000135.1 GCA_030066715.1 Acidimicrobiia bacterium | reverse complement strand
GCTCATGCTCGACGAGATCACCGCGGCCCTCACCACCGACCAGGCCGACTACGTCTTCGATGTGATGCGGGAGTGGAAAGACCGGGGTCGCTCCGTCCTGTTCATCACCCACCGGCTCGGCGAAGTCCTTGCGATGTGCGACCGAGCCACGATTCTCCGCAACGGCTCCGACGTTGCTCACCTCGATCTTGCCGGCGTCGACGAGGGACGGCTCGTCACGGCGATGTTGGGCGAGGAACTCGTGGAGGAACTGGAAGAAGGGGCGGCGGCCGACGATGGCGCCGGCGAGGTTGCGGCTTCCGCATCCGAGATGAGCGGGCGGCCCGTTGTGCTCGAGGCCAAGGATTTGGGCCTGCGCGACAAGGTCAGCGGCGTGTCCTTCCAACTCCGCCAGGGCGAGATCCTGGGCCTGACCGCGTTGGAGGGACAGGGCCAGAAGGAGCTCTTCCAGGTGCTCTCGGGGGATCACAGGCCAAGCACCGGTGAGCTGTTGATCAACGGCGAACGGCTGCAGGCCCGGTCGCCGTACGATGCAATAAGTCGCGGGGTCGTGCTCGTTCCTGCAGATCGTCAGCAGGCTCTCCTGCCGCAACGATCGGTTCGCGAGAATCTTGCAACACCTCTCTACAACCGGGTCGGTCGCTGGTTCAACCTCGTCTCCGACGAGACGGAGCGGGTTGACCGAGCGGTGACTCGACTCGACATCGACGTGCGTGCCGGGAGCCAGGCACAACGGTTGTCCGGTGGCAACCAGCAGAAGGTGACGATCGGGCGCTGGCTCGCCTCCGGGTTCGAGACGCTGCTTTGCTTCGACCCCACGCGCGGGATCGACATCCAGACCAAGGCTCAGATCTACGATCTGTTGCGAGAGCTGGCAGCTGCCGGTTCGGCAGTGCTGCTCTACACGAGCGAGCTGCGCGAGATCCAACTGGTGTGCGACAGAGTCCTCGTGATGTACGGCGGCAACATCGTTCACGAGCAGGATGCGGCGACGGCCACGGAGGAGGCCATGCTCACTGCCGCTCACGGCCTCGAGGAGGTGCCGGCATGACTTCGCTGGCCCCGGATGCGCTGGCCGCGGGTACCCAGGCAGCATGGCGGCGCTGGCTGCGTCGGCACGGGTGGACCGTTGGTGTTTGGATCCTGTTGTTCGGGCTCATTGCGTACTACTCGACGCTGATCCCGAGATTTGGCGCCTTCCAAGTCGCCTCGATAGTCAACAACGGGACGCCGCTCGTCTTTCTCGCCGTCGCCCAGGCGATCATCGTCATCGCGGGTGGCATCGACCTCGGTGTCGGCGGCATGCTCGTGCTGAGCAGCGTCACGGCCGCACAACTCATGGAGGGCCAGGCCTTCGGCGTGACCGTGATCCTGGCCGTACTGATCGTTCTCGGCGCTGCGCTGCTGAACTCGGGGGTGGGGTGGATAATCACCGCGTCCAAGGTTCCGGACATCGTCATCACCCTCGGCTCCCTATACGTGTTTCAGGGGATGGCGCTCGCGGTGTTGCCAAATCCGGGGGGAGGGACGAGCGAGGGCTTCCGTTGGATCTTCACCGGCTCGACGAGAGGTATCGGCAGCAATCCGTGGCCGGCGGCCGTCATGATGGCGGTTGCAGTCTTTGCGGTCGCCTGGTGGATGGGGAAGACACGCAGTGGTCTGTCTCTGTACGCAGCCGGCAGCGATCGGACTGCATCGTATTTGTCGGGTATCAACGCCGATCGGGTCAAGATCACCGCCTATGCGATCGGCGGGGCGTTTGCCGCCATGGCCGGTCTGGCTACCACAGCCATCGCGGGCCGGGGCAACGCGACCACGGTCGGCGGCAACCTGACTCTGAACTCGGTTGCCGCCATCGTCCTCGGAGGTGTCGCCCTCACCGGCGGCATCGGATCAGTGATTGCAGTGGTGCCCGCCGGGATCATCCTGTTCTTCCTCAATCCAATCCTCACCGCCATGGGTGTGGACCCGCACGGGGCACAAGTCATCCAGGGAGTGCTCATCGTGTTTGTGATGGCCGTGACCGGTTTGATCGAGTGGCGGCGGCGGAGGCAAGCATGAGTACGGATCTCATACCGGTGGTAGAGGACGGCGACGAAGTCGTATCGAGCCGGCAGAAGGCCGCCCGCTACCTGACCACCCATCCCCACCTGGTGCTGATCGGTGTGCTCATCGTGCTGATCATCCTCACCGGATTGGTGGAGCCGAACTACATCAGCGTCAATGGGCTGCGCAACTCGGCTCTCTTCGCCGTGCCGATCGGGGTTCTGGCCGCAGGGCAGACAATTCTCATGCTCACGGGCGGGATCGACCTGTCTGCTGCGATGATTGCCACGGGCGCGGCCTATGTGGCGGCGAACCAATCGCCAAGGGGGGCGTTGATCGCAATCGTGGCCGGTCTGCTGGTGGGTCTCCTCGCCGGGGCCGCCAACGGTATCGGCGTCGGCATATTCCAGGTGAACCCGCTCATCATGACGCTGGCGATGTCCGGCATTCTGCTTGGCCTCTTCACTTCGTGGGCGCAAACCATCTTCTCCGGCTCGACTCGAATGGGCGACTTCATCAGGACACTCGGAGGTGGGTCGTTTTTCGGCCGCGCTGTGCCGTGGGCGTTGGTGATCTGGGCGGTCTTATCGGTGATCGTCGTATACATGTTGCGACGCAGTGGGTTCGGACGGAACCTGTACGCCCTCGGCGACAATCCTGCGGCCAGCCGTCTCTCCGGAACGAGGGCCTGGCAGGTGCTGCTTGCCGTCTACACCATCGCCGGTGTCTTTGCTGCGATCGCCGGCCTTCTCCTCGGCGGTCGGGTGGGCGCCGTCGACTTGCAGTTGGCTGGCGTCTTCCTGCTCCCGTCCGTTGCGGCGGCCGTGATTGGCGGCACTTCGATCTTTGGTGGTGTCGGCACCTATACGGGGACCATCCTCGGAGCCCTCATCCTTGGCGTGCTCCAATCCTTGTTGACGTTCCTCGGTGCCGGCCAGGCAGTGCAGCAGATGCTGTACGGAAGCATTGTTATCGGTTTGTCCTGGCTCTACACCAGGATCTCGGCAGCACAGTGAGGAGGCAATTGGCATGCGTCTGAGCGAGATCAAGGCCGGTGTGGTCGGTGTCGGTTTCATCGGGGTCGCCCACGTCGAGGCGCTACGCCGGCTCGGGGTGGATGTTTTTGGAGTCGTGGGATCGACCCCCGAGCGGGCCCGGGCCAAGGCAGAGTCCGCCAATCTGCCCCGGGTCTACGAGAGTGTGGCGGCGATGGCGGCGGATGACGACATCGATGTGATCCACATAGCCAGTCCCAACCACGTCCATGCCGACCAGGCGCGAGTCGTGCTCGACGCCGGGAAGCACGTTGTATGTGAGAAGCCCCTGGCGCTGACCTCGGAGCAAACCGCCGACCTCGTCGCCAGGGCCGAGAAATCAGGACTGGTCAACGCCGTTTGCTTCAACATCCGCTTCTATCCGAACTGTCACCAAGCGCGATCGCTCGTAGCCGATGGGGAGCTGGGCACGCCCCGGCTGGTGAGCGGAAGCTACCTGCAGGATTGGTTGCTGCTGGAGACCGACTGGAACTGGCGGCTGGAATCCGAGAAGGCAGGAGCGCTGCGCGCAGTCGCCGACATCGGCTCGCATTGGCTCGACCTCGCCCGTTTCATCACCGGCGCCAACGTCACCGAGGTCATGGCCGATCTCCACACCTTCGTCAAGGTGCGGAAGCACCCGGCGGGGCCGGTGGAGACGTTCGCAGTGGGCGGCGACGACGAGGAGCTCATTGCAGAGGCGATGGAATCGGACGACGGTGCCGGCATACTTCTTCGCTTCGACAACGGAGCGCGCGGTGTGGTCACGATCTCGCAGGTATCGGCCGGGCGAAAGAACTCGGTATCCATCGAGGTAGACGGCAGTGATTCGGCTCTGTCGTGGTTCTCGGAGAACCCCGATCACCTCTGGATCGGCCATCGCGGTCGCCCCAACGAGATTCTCCAGCGCGACCCGTCGCTGGCCAGCCCCGATGCGGCCCGTGTGATCGGCTACCCCGGGGGCCACGTCGAGGGCTATCCGGACACCTTCCGCGCCCTGTTTGCGGAGGTCTACGCGGATGTTGCGGCCGGCGGGCCCTCGGCCGCACCCACCTATCCAACCTTCGCCGACGGTCATGATGCGCTGCTGGTGACAGAGGCGGTTGCCCGCAGCTCAGAGGAACAACGCTGGATCCGTATCGAGAGATGAGGAGGACTACATGAAGCTCGGACTGCTCACGGCTCCGTTTCCGGAGACACCGCTGGACGAGGTCGCCGACTGGACTGCGGCCAACGACTTCACCACGATCGAGATAGCCTGCTGGCCCGCAACGAGCGGTGACACCCGCCGCTACGCCGGGACCAGCCACATCGACGTAGACGGCATCTCAGACGCACAGGCGTCCGACATCGTGGACGGCATGAACGGCCGGGGCCTCGAGATCTCGGGGCTCGGCTACTACCCGAATCCGCTCCACCCCGACGAGAGCCATGCGCGGATGGTCATCGACCATCTGAAGAAGGTCATCGTGGCCGCCGGCAAGATGGGGGTCGGTGTCGTCAATACGTTCGTCGGGGCCGACCGCGCCTTGACCCAGGACGAGAACTGGGAGAAGGCAACCAGGGTCTGGCCGGAGATCGTTGCGTGCGCTGAAGAGAATGGCGTGCGGATCGCCATCGAGAACTGCCCGATGATCTTCTCGAAGGACGAGTGGCCCTCGGGACACAACGTCGCCTACAACCCGAAGATCTGGCGACGGATGTTCGAGGAGTTCGGCGAGACGATGGGTCTCAACTTCGATCCGTCCCACCTCATCTGGCTGATGATCGACATTGAAGAGGCCATCTTGGAGTTCGGCGAGCGGTTCTATCACTTCCAGGCAAAGGACGTGATGATCGACTACGCCGGTCTTTACGAGAACGGGAGCCTCTCTTCGGGCATCGGCTGGCAGGTGCCGCGTCTCCCCGGACTCGGGGATGTCGACTGGGCGATCGTCTTCCGGTCTCTCTACAAGGCCGGATACGACGGGCCGATCATCATCGAACACGAGGATCGCGGCTTCGAGGCCACCGATGAACTGGTGAAGCGCGGGTTCCTGATTGCCCGCGATGTCTTGGCGCCGTACGTTCACTGAGATCGCAGGCTGAGGCGTGACGGGCATCCCGACGTACGGCCGGTATGACGTGGTGGTCGTCGGCTCCGGTTCTGCCGGGGCGACGGCCGCCATTGCCGCGGCGCGCTCCGGTGCCGACACTCTCCTGATCGAAAAGCTGCCTTTCCTCGGCGGCAACTCGACGGCCGTGCTCGACACGTTCTACGGCTTCTACACCCCGGGGGAACGGGAGCGCAAGGTCGTTGCCGGAATCGGAGATGATGTGGTCGCCGGGCTGAGAGCTCTGGGTGAAGTAGTGGTCCGCCCCAACACCTACGGTGCCGGCACCGGGGTCACCTACCTGGCTGAGCATCTCAAGATCGTCTGGGAGGACCTCGTCACCGCCTCCGGGGCGGATGTCCTGCTGCACGCCTTCGTTCAGGATGCCGCGGTCGCCGATGGCCGCATCACCGAGCTGACCGTCGCAACCAAGGCCGGGCTGATGCGGATCGAAGGCTCTGCGTTTGTCGACACATCCGGGGATGCGGACGTGTGTCACCATGCCGGATTCGACTACGAGCTTGCGGGCTCGATCACGCCAGCACAGACCCTCACCACGACGTTCCGTATGGGCAACGTCGACATGGAGCGACGGCGCACGATCACAAAGGAACAGCTGCACGCGGCAATGGAGGAGGCTGCTGCCTCGGGAGACTTCGACCTGCCCCGCAAAGAGGGCAGCGACCACATCACGCCGGTGGCGGGAATGATCGCCACCGTGATGACCCGTCTCGACCAGGGGAGCGTCGGGGCCGACGGCACTGTGCGCAATGCCACCGACCCGGACGTCCTGACGCGTGCCGAGATGCAGGGGAGACGGCAGGCGCTCGAATACGCAAGGTTCCTGATCGATCGCATACCCGGCTACGAGAACGCTGCGCTCATTGCGCTCTCGAGTCAGATCGGGCTGAGGGAAACCAGGAGGGTGTACGGCGACTACCGCCTCTCGCGGTCCGACGTGCTGGCCGCGCAGCAGTTCGATGACCAGATCGGCCTCTGCGGCGCTCCGATCGAAGATCATCACGGCCGAGCGGGCACGGGGACTTCGTGGGAGTACCTCCCGGAGGGGGAGGCTGTGGGGATCCCGCTGCGAACCCTGATCCCGCGCGATGGCAGCAACGTGATGATCGCCGGACGGTGCTTCTCAGCCGAGCATGACGCACAGGCGTCGGTGCGATCCATGGCCCAGTGCATGGCGATGGGCCAGGCCGCGGGCACAACCGCTGCGCTTGCGGCGAACGCCGGCGGGGAGGTTCGGGCCGTGCCGACCGCCACCGTCCAGGACGCACTCCGGAGAACCGGCGCCTTGCTGAGCATGGAGGAGTCGCTCTAGATGGCCTTTGTGCGCACCGTGCTCGGCGATATCGCACCGGATCAACTGGGACTCACGTACGCGCACGAGCATGTGTTGCTCGATGCGCCCATCGCCGCCGACCGCTTCCCGCACACGCTTCTCGACGACGAGGACGCTGCGATTGCGGAGTTGCAGGCGTGTGCCGCCGTCGGCGTCGGCGCAGTTGTCGACGCACTGCCGTGTGCGATCGGGCGGGATCCGCTGCGGCTTGCCGCAGCGAGCCGGCGCAGCGGTGTCCACATAATCGCCACCACGGGGCTGCACACCCGCAAGTGGTACCCAGGTCTGTCGTGGACCAACGAACTCGAGCCGGCGGCGTTGGCGGACCTGTTTGTGGCCGACATCGAAAAGGGCATCGACCGTTTCGACTACCGGGGGCCGCATGTGGAGCGAACTCCGCATCGGGCAGGGCTCATCAAGGTGGGGACGCTCCAGGAGGTGCCCAACGACCGTGACCGGCGCTCGTTCTCGGCAGCTGCGGAGACGCATCACCGCACCGGTGTGCCCATCCTGACGCATTGTGAGGAGGGGAGAGGGGGACTCGAGCAGGTGGAGCTGTTTGCCGAACTTGGCATCTCCCCGGACACGATCGTTCTGTCCCACACCGACAAGGTGTCCGACGTTGGCTACCACCTCGAACTTGCCGCTACCGGCGTGTACCTCGAACTGGATCAGTCGCTGCGGCACCCGATCGGAGCGGACAACCCAACGGTGCGCATCGTGACGCAACTAATCCGAGAGGGACACGCAGGGCGGCTGATGCTCGCCACGGATGGAGCGCGCCGATCGCTGTGGACGGCATACGGTGGGGAGCCGGGGCTGGCGGCGCTGGCCGCGGAGGTCGTGCCGGTCCTTCGCAACGAGGGAGTCGATGAGACAGCACTCGAGCAACTCCTTGTGACCAACCCCGCCCGATTCTTCGCCTTCCGGGACGTGGCGGCATGAGTGTCGACGGCGACGCCGGTGCTTCCCGTCGGGACGCCTACCCGGAGCAGACCGCAGCGGTAGGGAAGCTGGCTCCCGGGATTGGGAACCTGGGCATGCGGACACAGCCGGTGCGATCGCCTGATGCCATGGAGGTGGTGCTAGAGGTGATTGCCACCGGGATCTGCGGAACCGACTTGCACATCGCCGACGAGGAGTTTCCCTCCGAGCCTCCGGTGACGATGGGCCATGAGATCACAGGCGAGGTCGCGGCGCTGGGCGCGGATGTCGATCCGTCGTGGTTGCGTGCGCGGGTCGCATGCGAGACCTACTTCGCAACGTGCGCGGTGTGCCTCTACTGCCGGGACGGAAAGCCAAACCTCTGCGCCCGGCGTCGGTCCATTGGGTCGCGGGTCGACGGCGGATTCACCCGGTGGCTGACCATCCCGGTGCAGAACCTGTGGCGTCTTCCCGAGCACGTCGGCAGGCACGCCGGAGCCCTCGCTGAACCGCTTGCCTGTGTCACACGATGCCTCTTCGATCCTCCGGTTATCGACCCGGGGGACAGGGTCCTGGTTGTCGGGCCGGGGGCGATGGGGCAACTGACGGCCCAATGCGCCCGGGCGGCAGGCGGCATCGTGACTCTTGCCGGCCTCGAACGGGACCGAGCCCGCCTCGAGGTGGCCGCATCGTTGGGATTCGAGGTTGTCGTGGCTGAAGGCGAGGGCGCAGAGCTTGGCGAGTTCGATGTTGTCGCTGAGGCTTCCGGCCACGAGGGAGGGGCGCGTACCGCCCTCGGCGCAGTACGCAAGGACGGCGCCTACGTGCAGGTTGGCATCTTCGGCAAGGCCATCATGGCCATGCTCGACACGTTCGTTTACGGCGAACTCGTCGTCCGCTCCGGGAACGCCAGCACACCGAGTTCGTGGCGCCGGGCCATGCTGTTACTCGAATCCGGGTTGATCGATCTGGACAGCTTGATCAGTGACGTCTACCCCCTCGACGAATGGGAGCAGGCCTTCGCCGACACCCGGGCAGGGCGGGGACTCAAGATCGTGCTCGATCCGCGTCTGCCCGCAGCAGGGACATGAGCCGGCCCGAGTGCGTCATCTGGGACTGCGACGGCACCGTGGTCGACTCCGAGCCGATCGGCACGGGCGCCTGGGCAGCGGTGCTGGCCCGCCACGACTACAACGCAACC
>JASJBC010000142.1 GCA_030066715.1 Acidimicrobiia bacterium | reverse complement strand
GCGCATCCTTGTTCGCAAGCGGCATCGCGACCGAAGTCCTCGGGTCTTGGGTCGAGTTGCTGGAGACCCAGGCGGCGCAACTCGTCGACACCGAGACGGTCACGGCCGACGCGGAGGCCATCGCAAGCTACTTCGGCTGATCGGGACCTTGTGCCCTACACCGCTCGCCCTGAGGCTCCTAGCTTCAGGGCGAGCACCGAGTACTGGAGTAATCCGATGAAGGTTCTCGTCGCATATGCAAGCCGCCACGGCGCGACCGCTGGGATCGCCAAGCGCATAGCCGAGAGGATGAAAGCATCCGGGGTCGACGCAGTAGCCGAAGAGGTGACCGGGCTCCGCGACGTATCGGCCTACGACGCATACGTTGTCGGCAGCGCCGCCTACATGTTCAGGTGGCTCAAGGAGGCGACTCGATTCGTCAAGCGCAACGCTCGAACGCTGGAGGAAAGGCCGCTATGGCTCTTCTCCAGCGGACCGACCGGAACCGATCTCGTCGACGAGAAAGGCCGCGACATTTTCGAGGCGATGCGCCCCAAGGAGTTCGAGACGTTCCGCAACCTCGCCCCCATCGACACCAAGGTATTCTTCGGCGCCTGGAAGGGCAACGAAGAGCCCAAGGGAGCAGCCGAGCGATTTCTCAACCTCATGCCCGAGTCCTGGAAGGAGGATATCCCGGTGGGTGACTTCCGCGACTGGGATGCCATCGACGCCTGGGCTGACGAAATCGCTGCTTACCTCACCGGCCCGACTGCATGAGGTGACAGGGTGGAAGAGATCGACGTAGCCGCTGCCGCTCGGCTGCTCGGCAGCGGCGTCACCGAGTGGCACGTGCGCGCCCGACTGCGCCGCGGAAGCCTGACCGGACGCCGGGGTGACGACGGCAGGTGGCTGGTCGACAGCGCTGCTATCGATGCGGCCCTTGCCGATGCGGGACGGTGCGGAGGGTGCGAGAGCAGCGCAACTGAGTACCTGATCGTGAAGTACCCGGACCACGACCGCGTTGAGTTCTCGCTATGCGCTGCGCACGCACGCACCGCGGCAACCTCCTACGGCCGGCAACACGGCGTTCTCGAAGTGGTCACCTACCCTCTGCAAGGTGAAGGGTGGCTGAAACCCTAGGGCGATGGCCTACTCGCTCGTGGTCTCGCGGTCGGACTTCTTCTCGTCGTAGTAGTCGAGACGCTCCAACGGCATAACAAGGGACGTGATCACGTTCATCAGGTGACCGGTAATCCGCTTCAGGTACCGGCAAAGCAACGCTCGCGAAACTGCCTCCTGCGCAGGTGCGTCGGATTTGAGCTGAGTGCGCACGCATTCGTCGTATTCATCGAGAACCGCATCCATCTCCGGAATCAATTGGTGAGCAGCTTCGGCGTCTCGGTCGTGATATACGCGTGAACACTCGGCGATGAACCGTGAGGTCTGATCGCGGAGTCCGGTTAGCCATTCACGGTCGTCGGCATCTGAGAAGTCGACGCCCGCGTCGGCCAGATCCCAGATGTTCTTCGCTTGGTCGCCGACACGTTCTGCATCCTTGATGATGCTCATGGCGATGAGCACCCGAGTGAGGTCCGCACGCTCACCCTGCACCGAGGCGTGAACGATCAGACGGCGGCGCACCTCTCGCTCCGCCCGATTGACACGCTTGTCGCTCTTGCGGACCTCCTTGCCGACAGCCTTGGCGTCGGTACCACCGATCAGTGCATTGATGGCGAGATCGAAGGTGTGGCGGTTGTCCTGGAGCATGTTGATGATGAGGGACTCGATCTCCTCGAGCGGTTTGTCCGCTCCCCCTTTGAAGAATTCCATGACCATGGGTGTCTCCCTACTGAAGTATCAGGACGCCGATGATGGGCAGGATGATGAACCCCCCGACGACGTAGACAATGACGATTGACTTCCGCACCTCTGCATAGGTGGCGAGGCGCTGCGCAAGGTTGAGCGGGATGTTGCGCAAAGCGGGTATCGAATACCAGAAGGCAACACCGACTGCGTTGAACAGGAAGTGGTGAAGACCGATGACCAAACCCGCGGGATGGTCGGTGGCAAGCGACGCCAACAGCGCAGTGATTGTCGTCCCGATGTTGGCGCCGAGCGTGATCGGGAATGCACTGCGGAGGGTCACAACGCCGGCGGCAATCATGGGGACGAGCACCGAGGTCGTGATGCTCGACGACTGAACCAGAACGGTCATCACGGTCCCGATGAGGATCGCGGATAAACCGCCGCCCTTCATCAACACCGCGTTGATTGAGCGCTCGATCCTACCGGCCATCACCAAACGCATGTTCTTCGTCACGAACGCAAGTGCGAAGAAGATGGTCGCCATGCCGAACACGAGCATGACGATGCCTGCGAGATTGTCGTTGGCCCCAACACCATCGAGCAAGCCATCGACGACCTTGACGGGAGCCTTCACCGCGCTCTTGATCGGGGTGTCGCCTTCACCGAAGCCGCCCATGCCGAGATCGGTGAGCCACTCAGCCATCCATTCGGAGATCTTGGTGAGGAACCCTGTCGCGAGTTCGAGCGGGAGCATGACCGCAACGTTGCAGACATTGAAGAAGTCGTGCATCGTCGCCCCGGCAAAGGCCAACCGGAACTCCTTGGTGCGACGCAGGAATCCCAACGAGGCGAGGGTGTTGGTGACCGTCGTTCCGACGTTGGCACCCATGATCATCGGCACGGCCAGCTCCAACGAGAGTGACCCGGCACCGACGAGACCGACGATCGTTGCGGTCGTCACCGACGATGACTGGACGAGGACCGTCGCGAGAGTGCCGACGAAGACGCCTGCTATTGGGTTCGCAACGGTCTCAAACAGGCCATCTGTGAAGTCGGAGCCGAATGCCTTGATGCCGGTCTCGAGCGCTTTGATGCCGACTAGGAAGGCGTAGAGCAACCCAACGACGAACAGAACACGGACCCAGGTTGGGAATCGGTCTGCGCTTTCCTCGCGCTGCTCCCGTGAGGCTACGGTCTCCATTGATCCCGCCCACACCGGCCTGGTTGCGCCCGTTGGGAATGGAGGGAACGGGACCCTGCCGCGCGAAGCCGGACATGAACCCCACCACCCCCCTTTGTGAGTGCCAGCGCCACAGTGTCCTCCTCAACAATGCAGACGGCGGAGTAGTTTGTCGGGACACCGCTCGATCCCGGCGATGGCCCCGGCGATTCTGCCAGTCACCGAACGGAGGGACAAGTCGAGGCGTGAACCTCCCAAACGTGAGCTTCCCCTGTCAATGACCCGGGGAAGCTCACGCCCCGTAGTTCAGATCGCCGGGTCGACCCCGGTCATCTCGATGGAGAGATCCCAGAGCCGCTTGGCCTTGTGCAAGTCCTTGCTCGCGGCACTCGAGTCGACCTGCTGCGCCGGCCCGGACATCTCGCGGTAGCGACCCGGCCCAAAATACTGGCCGCCCTCGACACCGGGCGCCGACGCAGCCAACTCCGTCGGCCACGCACCCTGTTCGGCAGTGTTCATGAAGGGACGCATGAGCGGATTCAGGATGCGAGTTGCGATCGCCATCGCTCCAGTCACATACCGTCCCAGCTCCGTGTCCGAACCGCCCGGATGGACCGCGACTGCGATCGTCGACGAGTCTCTGGCCGTCAGCCGGCGATCTAGCTCATAGGTGAACAGCAGGTTCGCCAGCTTGCTTGCGTAGTAGCGCTTCCGCGGGTGGTATTCGTCATCGGCGTTGATGTCGTCCCAGTACAGATCGCCGTCGCCGAGCCGGTGACCCATGCTGGAGACGGTCACCACACGGCTATCGGGGGTGGCCTCGAGTGTGGGCAGCAACAGGCCGGTGAGGGCAAAGTGACCGAGGTGGTTGATGCCGAACTGGGACTCGAAGCCATCGGCGGTGATGGTTTTCGGATTCCACATGACACCGGCATTGTTGACCAGCACATCCAGCCTCGGCTCTGCGGCGACCACCGCGGCGGCCCTGCGCACGCTGTCAAGGTCTGCAAGATCAAGCTCGACGAGCTCGACATCGGCACCCGGATGCGCATCGGCGATCCGGGCGAGTGCCGCAGTACCTTTCTCCGGGTTCCGGCAACCGAGGAGCACTCGGGCTCCGCGACCGGCGAAGACCTTGGCGGCCTCGAAACCGATCCCGGTGTTGGCGCCGGTCACGAAGATGGTCTTGCCACTCAGATCGGGCACATCGGCGGAGGTGAAATTGGTGATTGACATGCTTGTGTCCTTTCGTTGCATTGGTGGCGATGGGCGTCTTTGGGCGCGATCAGCCACGGGTGGTTCAGTCAGGCCATTTGCGTGATCCCGCCGGGGCGGGGGGCGTTCAGGCGGGTTTCGTCACCGCACGCCAGGTGGCGTCGACCAGCAGATCGACCTCTTCCGGCTTGAGGCTGACCCCGGCTGCGATCAGCCGTACGGCGACACCGAAGCTGAGGGCGTAGATCACCTCGGCCGGGAGGGGGACGAGGAGCTTGGCGAAGTCCTCAGCCCCGGCCGCCTCGACAAGGGGGTCGCCAGAGGCCATCAGCCTCGAATGCGCCTCCTCGTAGTACGGCGACTCCTCTAGCTGCGAGAGGAACCGGGCGCGCTCCGGCTCCTCGGACAGATGCTCGTAGGCTCGAGTGAGGATATGGCGCCAAGCTTCCTTGGGGCCGGCCGACGGGTCGAAATCCGCAAGAACCGCTGCGCCCAGCTGCGCCTTGAGCTCCAGATACGTTGCATAGACGAGTTCCTCTTTGGACTCGTAGTGCACGTATGCGGTGCCGGTGGCTACACCCGCTTCCTTGGCGACCGCACCCATCGAGGCTCCGTGGAAGCCTCGCGCGGCGACCAGATCCCGCAAAGCCTTGCGGAT
The DNA here is from genome assembly GCA_030066715.1 of Acidimicrobiia bacterium. Taxonomy (GTDB): domain Bacteria; phylum Actinomycetota; class Acidimicrobiia; order Spongiisociales; family UBA5794; genus JAAETI01. The sequence goes on along the minus strand of JASJBC010000142.1, from coordinate 4,046 downwards.
TGCGGCTGGGCGATCAACGGCTGGGGTCATGCGGTCTCCATTGCGGAATTGAAGTCGAGCGTCACGCCGGTCTCGCGTTCCGACACTAGCCACAGCTTCTCGATTCCGTCGTCAATACCGGGGCGCATGATCGGCTTGCGGACCGGAGCCCCGTTGTTGCCCCAACGGGGCCCGTAGAACTCGCCGCCTTTGGCCTCCGGGTCGGTGGCGGCCCGCAGCTGCGGCAGAGCACCATCGGCGGCGGACATACCGGTGTTCCTCGCCATCCACGCCCAGAACGGGGCCGACCGGCCACCGCCACCCTGCTCGACGGTGTGGACTTGGAGATTCGTGTGCGAGAGACCGGGATGGGCGATGAGGCTCGCCGCCTCGACTCCGTGCTTCTCGAATTCCCGTTGCAGCCCGATTGCGAAGTGGAAGTTGGCCAGCTTGGCACGACCATATGCACCCCAGGCCGAGTAGTTACCCTCGAGGTTGACGTTGTCCGGGTCGATCGCTCGGCCGGTGTGATGGGCAGTGCTGGTCACAGTAACGACGCGTGCGTTGCCGGCGACGATGGGCTCGAGCAAGCCGGCAGTGAACAGCCAGTGACCAAGATGGTTCACCCCAAACTGCATCTCGTAGCCGTCGGCGGTGCGACGCTCGGGCATCGCCATCAGACCGGCGTTGTTGATCAGAATGTCGATCTTGGGGTGCTTCGCCGCGATCTGCGCCGCCGCCACCTTCGTCGCTTCGAATGAGCCGAGGTCGAGTTCGACAATCTCCAGTGATGATTCTGGATGGGCCTTCTTGATCTCGTCGAAAGCCTCTTGAGCCTTCTCCTGGTTGCGTGCCGCCATGACGACATGGGCACCCTTGCCGGCCAAAGCCCGGGCGGACTCGAGACCGAGACCACCATTGGCGCCGGTAACAACAGCAACCTTCCCGTTGAGATCGGGCATGTCCGATACGTTCCAACCCATGTTCTTGCTCCCGTGTGAGTGAATATTCGTTCATTATGAATGATCATTCACTCATTGTCAAGAGCATCTCCTTGGTTGGGGTCGCACAGCCGACATCGGGGCTGACGAGGTTACCGGGATGTGAGAGCATATGGCCCGTGGGTGAAGTTGCCGGTGCCTTTCTGCTCGGGGTGATCTCAGCGTCGTCGCTGGGGCTCGGCGCGTTTACTGCCCGGCTTTGGAAGCCAACGAATTTCGTGCTCGGGCTGCTCACTGCATTCGGGGCGGGCGCTCTGTTGTCGGCGGTCACGATCGACATCGTCGCCCCCGCCGTGGACCACGACGGTTTTGGTTGGCTGGCAGTTGGCGCCGTCGTCGGCGGCCTTGCGTTCGAGATCCTGAACCGCACCATCAACGCACGAGGTGGATTCCTGCGCAAGGCGTCGACCTCCATTACTTTCCTCCGCGATCGGGAGCAGAAGCGCATTCGCGAGATCCTCGATGACCTCGAGAGGATCGACATCTTCGATGGTCTCCCCGACCGAGAGTTGGATGAGATCGGACGCTCTTTTCGGCCCGTTCGGCTGGACGCGGGCGAGATTCTCTACCACCAGGGCGATCCGTGCGAGCACATCAACATCCTTGCCGAAGGGGCAATCGCTCTCACCACGCTTGACGGCGTATCGCAGCTCCACCCGCACCAGGCGTTCGGGTATCTGGCCTTTGTGTCGGGAACGCTGCACAGCTCTTCAGCAGCGGCGACGGTCGACAGCGAGGTTCTCCGGCTGAGTCGGGCGCGGCTGCGCAGTGTGCTCGGGTCGTGTCCCGAGTTTGCGGGGAGATTGCGCGAGAAGGCGTGCAGCGAATCCTTGCTGGCGACGGTCGCCAGCCATCATCCCGAACTCCGGGAAGAGCAGCTGGACGCCTGGGTCGCCCGTGTCCGGACCGAGGGCATCGAGAGCCTTCCCCAGCTGGTTCAGATCGACACTCCCCCACCCGGGGAGCAGCTCATCGACCATCTCGGCGACGTCGAGGTCTTTCGCTCGCTCTCGCCTGCATTGCTCGCCCACGTTGCCGACCTGATGTTCCGTGAGGAGCACGAAGCGGGATACGTCTACTTCCGGCCGGGAGAAACGGCAGACCGCATGTACTTCCTGATGGACGGCGATGTAGCCCTGGTCGATGCAACGGGGGAATCCGACGTCACCGTTCTATTGCACGAGGGCGAGGAGTTCGGCCTGCACTCATTCATGACCGGGATGCAGCACACCGCCACCGCAATTGCACAGAGCCCCAGCGAAGCGTGGGTGTTGCCGCGGGCCCACTTCGCCGAGTTTGCCGCACGCGAACCGGAAGTGGGCAAGGCGATGGACGACTTCATCAGCAGCGACCGCATCACCCGATACCTCGAGCGCGACCAGGGACTCGATGCAGAGCAGGTTTCCGGCATGCGCCGCCGCATGCACAGCGAGTTCCGCCGTGGACGTCTCGCTCCGACCGTGAGCGCCAAGATGATGCAGGGCGCGCCGCTGGCAATATGGCTCGGTCTCCTCCTCGACGGCATTCCCGAATCATTGGTCATCGGCGGAACTGCGGACGCTCTCCGCGTGTCTTTCGTCGTCGGGATCTTCCTCTCCAACTACCCGGAGGCGCTGTCGAGCAGCGTCGGAATGCGCGAGCAGGGGTTCTCGTGGCGGAGCATCAGCCTGCTCTGGGGCACCGTGATCCTGGTCACCGGGATGGGTGCCGCTATCGGCGGCGTCGTGTTCCAGAAGGCGTCGGCCAATGCGTTCGCCGTGGTCGAGGGGTTGGCATCGGGTGCCATGCTGACCGTGATCACACAGACGATGATGCCGGAGGCGCTGCACCGATCCGGTGGCCTCGTTGGCCTCTCGGCGCTTGCCGGGTTCCTGATAACGACGCTACTGGGCGCTGCCTAGCTCGGGCACCCGATGAAGAAGTGGGCTTCGCCGTCGAGGATCGTGACGTGGAGATTGCGGGTCACCGCCGGCTCCGGCGCCGACCTCGGATCGACTCTCGTCACCTCGACCGACATCACGTACACACGGCCTTCCGCAACCTGCCCTTGCAGACGGCCACCGGGGATAACCCAGCCGTCGTCGCGGGCGATGCTCGGCGTGTTCGTGAGGCGCTCTACGGTCAGGCCTTCCACTGGCCCCGCAGGGAACCAACTTCTGATGTAGTCACTGTATGTGCACTCCATTTGCGGGTAGTTGTTGTTGACCCAGTACCGGACCCCCTCATCGAATCCCACTTGGAACGCCAGGCGCTCGCCCCACCAGAGGTCGTTGATCAACTGAACGTCGGCTGCGCGTTCCGCGACCACGGGATCCAGGGTGGTTGTGGTTGTCGAGGTCGAGGTCGAGGTCGTCGTCGACGACGTGCTCGAGCATGCCGCGGAAATGAGCACCAGGGCAACCGCGGCGGCTACGAATCGAGCGAGTGAATTCCCTCCCATCGCCTCGAACAACGAAACGGCGCACGCCATCATTCCGGATTGTTTGCTGCGATCTGAGAATCTGGCACCAATGAAAGCCGGTTATCGTGGCGGGCGACCATGGAGGCAAGGCAACCGAGACGGCTCAGGAGCGCACTCATCGTTCTGTCGTGTCTCGCCCTCGGCGCCGGCTGTAGCGCCGATGTTGTTGCCGTATCCTCAGCCGCCCCCCCGACGACCATGGTGACTTCAACCTCGTCGACCACTACGGCACCTCAACGCACGACCTCTGCCCCAGCGCCCGCGACGCTCACTGATCATGACCGTTGCCTGCGCCGGGCCGAGTTCGGAAAGCCCGGCGACTCGGAATACGTCCTTCCCTTCCCGCCCGGCTCCGGCTACTCCATCGTCCAGTCCTACTGCCACGATGATGGGAGCCACGAGAACCAACTCGCCTATGACTTTGCGATGCCGCTCGGGTCGACCGTTGTTGCCTCTCGCGCAGGCGACGTGATCGAAGTCAAAGATGACGTGCCCGACGACGAGCACTCCCGCCATCTCAACTACATCCTGATTCGGCACTCCGACAACACCGTCGGCTTCTATGCGCATCTCGCCCACCTCGGATCCCTCGTAGCAGAGGGCGA
>JASJBC010000141.1 GCA_030066715.1 Acidimicrobiia bacterium | reverse complement strand
CGAAACACCTGGTCGGCACGCGATCCGGGCTCATCGCCGTCCTCGAGGTTGGCCGAGTTCAGCACCGATCTGCCGCCAACACGCTCCAGCCCGGCCTGCAGAACCTCCGGCTCGGTGCTGTCCAACACAAGCGGTACCGGCACCTGGGTGGCGAAGCGCCGGGCGATCTCATCCATGTCGGCGCTGCCGTCTCTGCCGACATAGTCGACACAAACGTCGATCAGGTGAGCCGACTCGGCGACCTGGCCGCGGGCGACATCCAGGCACGAATCCCAATCCTCCGCCAGCATTGCCTCCCGGAACTGCTTGGAGCCGTTGGCGTTTGTTCGCTCCCCGATGATGAGGAACGAAGTGTCCTGCTCGAACGGGACGAAGCTGTACGTGGAGGCGGCACCGGCCAGCGGCTCCGGTTCTCGTTGCGCCGGAGCGAGATCGGCACATCTAGCGACCACCGCCCGCAGATGCTCCGGTGTGGTGCCGCAGCAGCCTCCAACCACCGACACTCCGAGCTCTGTGATGAAGCGAGCATGGTGCTCGGCGAGGGTCTCCGGAGCGAGGCCGTAGTGCATCTCGCCGTCGACGACCTCGGGCAGCCCGGCATTGGGAATCGCTGCGACCGGGACCGGCGAGTGGCGCACGAGGTAGCGGAGGTGCTCCTCCATCTCCTCAGGACCCGTCGCACAGTTGAGCCCGATCACATCGACCCGGAGTGGCTCGATCGCTGCCAGCGCCGCCCCGATCTCGGTGCCCGGCAGCATCCGGCCTGTTGTCTCGATGGTGACCTGCGCCTGGATGGGGACGTAGTGACCCAGCGTCTGCATCGCCCGTCTGCTCCCGGCCACAGCTGCCTTCAGGGTCAGGAGGTCGTACATCGTCTCGACGATGAGCAGATGACACCCCCCATCGAGGAGGCCGCGAGCCTGGATCTCGTAGGCGGCGACCAGCTCGCGGTAGGTGATCTGCCCGAGTGAGGGCAGTTTGGTTCCCGGCCCGATCGAGCCGGCGACCCACCGTTCCCTGTCCGCAGTCGAGTGGTCGGCGGCGACGCCAACTGCGATCTCCGCGGCCGCCCGGTTGAGGTCGTACGCTCGATCGGCGAGCCCGTACTCACCGAGGGGAACGGCAAAGGCGCCAAAGGTGTTGGTCTCGATCACGTCGACACCAGTGGTCAGGAATGCGTCGTGCATGTCGGCGACGATGTCCGGGCGAGTGATGTTGAGAATCTCGTTGCAGCCTTCGTACTCGTCCCCGCCGAAGTCATCGGGGTAGAGACCCGCCCGTTGCAGAGTTGTCCCCGCAGCGCCGTCGTAGATGATCACCCGACCCGAAAGCGCATGAAGGAAGCCGCTCATCTCAGCTCGTCGCCTCCCGAGCTACCGCCACCCGGCTACATCGGGATGGGGTTTCTGTGCTCACTGGCTTCTCCTTGTCGTCCACGGCCGGGCCGAGGGCTGGGCCCATCGCTTCCCGTCGGCCCACGGTACCGGGAACGTACCGGAGACCGGTTATTGGCACCGTGTCCACACCGGATGCCGCGGCCGCACCCGGCCGCTCGTTGCTGGGGCAGATTAGACCCCTCAGAATCGGTCATGACCACTAATCCGTCACCAGCCCCCTGCGTCGTTGGGTAGCGTCGGGTGCGTGGTGCAGTCACTCATCGATCTGAGCAGTCGCGAATTCATCCAGGATCCCTACCCCGCCCTCAACGAGATGCGGGAATCCGACCGCATCATCTTCGATGAGCCTTCGCACCTGTGGATGGTCACCCGTCACGAGGATGTGCGCGCTTGCCTCCGGGACCGCAGGCTCGGCAGGGTCTATGACCACGTGACGACGACCGAGGAGATCGGCGCCACGCCCCACGACCCGCGGTGGGAGTCTTTCTGGAAGGTCGAAAGACACTCCCTCCTCGAACTCGAACCTCCCGATCACACCAGACTGCGCCGGCTGATCTCCAAGGCCTTTACCGTTCGGGCGGTCGAGGCACTCCGGCGGCCGGCAACCGAGATCGCGGCGTCCATCCTCGCGGAGCTGGATGACCGCGAGGAGATCGACCTGCTTGCAGACTTCGCCCAACCGTATTCGGTGCGCATCATCACCGAGCTGCTCGGCGTTCCCTTCGAAGATCACAAGGATCTCCTCGACTGGTCGCATCGCATGGTGAAGATGTACGAGCTGAACACCAGCGACGAGCAAGCCCAATCGGCGGCCGATGCAGCCGCCAGCTTCGACAGCTACGTTCGCGGCCTCATCCACTTCCACCGCGACAAGCCTCGGGGAGGTCTCGTCGGCGAGCTGGTGCACACCGAGGTCGACGGGGAGCGTCTCACCGATGAAGAGATCGTCTCTACGACCATCGTGCTGCTGAACGCCGGGCATGAGGCAACCGTCAACACCATGGGCAACGGCATCACCGCTTTCATGAACCATCGGGATGAGTGGCATCGAGTGGTCGACGGCTGGGTCGCTCCGGCCATTGCCATCGAAGAGATGGTGCGCTGGGATGCGCCCCTCCAGCTCTTCGAACGCTGGGTGTTGGAGGACGGCATCGAAGTCGCAGGAACGAAACTCGGCTTTGGTGACAAGATCGGCATGCTCTTCGGATCGGCAAACCGCGATCCCCGCGCCTTCGACGATCCGGATGCGTTCCTATCTGAGCGACATGCCGCCCACCACATCGGCTTTGGAGGCGGAACCCATCACTGTCTCGGAGCCCCTCTTGCCCGGCTCGAGCTCGACGTCGGTCTGGCCGCCCTGGTGCACGCAGCCCCCAACATGGAGCCGATCGCCCAGCCAGTTCGCCAAAACGCATTCACGATCCACGGGTACGAGTCGGTGCCGATCGCACTCAATAGATAGACCAAGAGTTCTGCACCGCAGAACTCCAACCTGTCCCAACGGGACAGGCATTCACGGGTACGAGTCGGTGCCGATAGCACTGAACAGGTAGCGCCAAGCCCCGAACTCAGTCGAGAACCAGCAGGCCTTCGTCCTCCAACGCGGTCCGCAGCGCCGCGTCCTCGCCGGGTCTAACCGAGACGGTGAGCACACCACCGCCACCGTGCGGGGCGTGGCGGAGTTGCAGGTCACGGACATCGACGGAAGCCGTGCCGAAGGCGCGACCGACCCTCGCCAGCTCCCCGGGCTCGTCGGCAAGGGCAACCCGCACCGGCACCGACCCGGGAGCGAGGCCACGTCTGATCTCGCGCCCGCGGCCGAGAAAGGCGCGGATCGAGTCGTCGTCGCCCTCACTGAGGGCTCGGGCCACGTTGCCGAGGCGGTCGCGGAAGTCCTCGATTACCGCGAGAACCTGTGGCGTGTTCAACTCCAGCACGTCCACCCAGATGGCGGGATCAGAGGCGGCGACGCGGGTGAGATCACGAAAGCTCCCGGCAACGAGCTCGAGCGTCTTGGTGCGATCGGCTGCCTCATTGACCAGCGCCGTGGCGAGCACCTGCGGCAGATGAGAGATCATCGCCACACCAGCGTCATGCTCGCCCGCAGTCATGCGCACCGGCCGGGCCCCGAGCTGTTCGAGCACACCCTCAACGTACTCCAAGTCGGGGGCGGCCGCACCGTTGGTGGTGACGACCCAGGTAGCACCGCGGAACAAGGACGGAGTCGCACCCGCCGGCCCTCGTATCTCCCGGCCGGCCATGGGATGTGTACCGATGAAGCGCTTGCCCCCGGCACGAGCAACAGCGTCGATCTTGACCCCGGCGACGTCGATGACGAGAGCCGGGGTCTCGATGACCTCGATTTGCTCGAGGATGGCCCGCGGTGGGCCAGCCAGCACGACGAGTTCGTCGGCAGCAGCGACGAGTGAGTCGAAGGAGTCGGCGGCCGTGGCTATCGCACCCATCTCGTGGACGGTGGCCAGTGTCGCCGGATCCGGGTCCCAGCCGGTCACGTCCCACCCGGCCCTGGTGAGACCAAGGCCGATCGATGCGCCGATGAGACCGGTGCCGGCGATGGCGACAGAAGGCACTAGAACGTTTCCATCACCGACTGCAACGCCCGCACCTGCTCCATGAGTTCGGCGAACTCGGTGGGCAGGATCGCCTGCGGACCATCTACCAGAGCCGTCTCCGGCGCGGGATGCACGTCGACCATGAACCCATCTGCTCCCGAGGCAACTGCGATCCTGGTCAGGCTCGCAACGAGGGTTCGCTTGCCTCCGGAGTGGGACGGATCGACGATCACCGGCAGATGTGACAGCTCCTTGAGAACGGGTACCGCGGAGATGTCGAGCGTGTTGCGAGTGGAGGTCTCGAAGGTGCGGATGCCTCGCTCGCACATGATCACGTCGTGATTACCCTCTTTGTAGATGTACTCGGCGGCGTTCAACCACTCCTCGATCGTGGCGGTGAGCCCCCGCTTCAACATCACCGGCTTGCTCTGCCGCCCCAACTCGGAGAGCAGCGTGAAATTCGCCATGTTGCGCGTGCCGACCCTGATCAGATCGGCGTAGCTGCTCACCAGTTCGACGTCCCGGGGATCGACGGCCTCGGCGACGAACGGCATCCCAAACTCCTCGCGCGCCTCGGCCATGAGCTCGAGACCCTTCTCCGCCAGACCCTGGAACGAGTACGGCGAGGTGCGCGGCTTGAAGGCATCGCCGCGCAGAATGGTCGCCCCCGCCTTGGCGACGGCCTCGGCAGAAGCGAAGAGCTGATCGCGAGTCTCCACAGCACACGGTCCTGCAATCGGGGCGAAGTTCCCGCCCCCGACCGGAACACCGCCGACATCCACGACCGTGTCCTCTACCTGGAAGTCACGGCTGACGAACTTGAAAGGCTTGAGGACGGGGACCGCCCGCTCCACGCCGGAAAACGCCTCCCACGGCAACTGTTGGATTGCGTTGCGATCGCCGACGGCACCGATGACAGTGCGCTGCTTGCCCTCAGAGACGTGAGCTTCGGCACCTATCGACTCGAGCCGCTCGATGACATGGGCGACGTCTTCGGACGAGCAGCCCTTTGCCATGACGATGATCAAGGATTCATCCCCTTTTGTGGATTTCATAGAACTCTCCGCAGTGTCGGGACATGGTAGGAGACTCGCCACCTGATGGCGCAAGGCCCGGCTGGGTTGCGGGGGCCACTGATCGGTAGGCTGGACGCGTATGAGGCGAATCCTTGTGACCGGTGCCGCTACCTGGACCGGAGGCCAACTGATCACGGCGCTCGAGACCCGACCCGACCTCGAGGTCATCGCCGTCGACGAGATCCCATCTCCAATAGAACTGGAATCCGAGTTCCATATCTTCGAGCTGGACAACCCAGAGTTCGCCCATTTCGTCCTCGACTGCAAGCCTCACGCCGCAATCCACCTGCAAACGGTCGACAGGTCGGCGATGCTCGGCGGGCGGCGGGCACACGACGAGGCGGTCGTCGGCGCCCAAGCGTTGTTTGGTGCGATCAGACGCTGCAAGACGATGAAGCAGGTCATCGTGAAGTCGGACCTCTGTGTGTACGGGATGGGACCGCGCAGCCCATCAGTCGTCTTCGAGGATGCCGAACTCGACACCAAGCGAAGCCGCTTCGCCAAGGACCTCCATACCGTCGAGGGCTTCACCTCCGCCGCGGCTGCCGCGAGGACCGACACCGTCTTCACTGTTCTCCGGTTCGCTCCGATATTCGGGCGGAAGGTGGGCAACCCCATCAGCCGTTATCTACGACTCCCGGTAGTCCCGGTGCGACTCGGCTACGACCCAAGGCTCCAACTCATCTCAGGGGCAGATGCGGTCAGAGCCCTCGAGCACACCGTCGACAATCCGGTCGCCGGGACGTTCAACGTTGCGGCTTCTGGTCAGCTGTTCCTATCTCGCATCCTCCGTCTCGGGAAGAGAGTGGCCCAACCGCTGCCGCGCCGTGCCTACGACGTAGCCGTCAAGGGGATGAACCGAGTCGATCTGCACCTGCCCGAGCAGATCAAGAGCCTCATCCAGCACGGCATGGTGGCCGACACGCGGAGGATGGCCGAGGTACTCGGCTTCTCTCCCCAGTACGACCTGCGCACGACGGTGCTGGACGGATACGGCGTGCTTGCGGCCGGGCTCAGAACTCCACGTGGTGCGGCCCCATGACGCTGTCGTCGCTCACCAAGAAGGAACTCCTCGAACTCGCCCGCCACCACGGCATCAAGGGCCGGTCTCGGATGACGAAAGCCGAGCTGGTGTCGGCGTTGTCGGAAGTGACCAGCGGCCCGCCGGACGGTCCCGCCGCAACCGACCCGGAGGCGCGGCGAGCTGCGCTTGCGGCCCGGCTGGACTCCTTCGTCGATCATGCCAGGACATGCAACTGGCGGAGTGTCGAGGGGCACCCGTGCGGCCTGCCGACGATCCGGAAGCATCATCGCTGTGCCCTGCACGGCGGCATCGACAACGTCGACCTGGCGATACCGGCAACAGGTCACCTCGGATTCGATACGTGGCCGGTCCTGCTCCGTCACGTCTGGCTGGCCACCTACGACGTGGACCCGATGGGCCTCGATCCTGTTGTTGCCGAGATGGTGTGGCACCTCGTCAACTATCTGTACTTCGAGTACTTCCGCGTCGAGGTCGAAGGGATCGAGAACATCCCGACGACCGGCCCGGTGCTGCTTGCGGCCAACCATGGCGGGGCTGCGCTGCCCTACGACGCCGCCATGCTCACGGTGGCCGTCTGCAACGAGATGCCGGTGCCCCGCAGGCCCCGGGTGATGGCAACCGAGGTCTTCAACGCAACACCGACTCTCTCGCATCTCTATCGCAAGATCGGTGGTGTCTACGCCTCCCGTGCCGACGCCGAGTTCCTTCTCCGGGAAGGACGGATGCTGGGCGTCTTCCCGGAAGGGGTCCGCGCTTTCCAGAAGCCTTTCACCCAGGCCTATCAGGTGCAACGGTTTGGTCGCGGCGGGTTCATCACGATGGCAGAGCGCTACGGCGCACCGGTCGTCCCGGTAGCGATCGTTGGCTCCGACGAAGTACATCCGGCTGTGTTCTCGTCGCAGCTGCTCGCTCGCTTGGTGCGCATGGTGTGGCCGTCGCAGCGCGTGGAGGAGATGGCCGTCTACTTGAACCTGATCCCACTGCCGATCCGGTGGCGTCTTCGCTTTTTACCCCCCATTCAGCCATCGCACGGGGGGATAGATCCCGATCCGCTCGAGATGTTGGAGCGCACCGAAGAGGTTCGCAGCCTGATCCAGGAGAACCTCGACGAGATGCTGGAGCAGCGGGGTTCGGCGATCTGATCACGATCCGGTAGTGCTTGCAATTGTTAGCACTTTGCGATATCGTGCTAACGATATGAAGCAGATCGGTGACGTCGGCGAATACATCCGCCAACAGCGAGAACGCAGCGCGATGTCGCTGCGCAAACTCGCCGAGGCGGCGGGGATATCGAATCCCTATCTGAGCCAAATCGAGCGAGGGCTGCGCAAGCCCTCGGCCGAAATTCTGAAGTCACTGGCGAGGGCGCTCTCCATATCGGCGGAGTCCCTCTACGAGAGGGCCGGTCTGCTCGATGAGGTCGGGGTGCGACGCGACGTTCCAGAAGCGATCGCAGCCGACGAGACATTGACCAAGGCACAAAAGACTGCGCTGCTGGAGATATACGGCAGCTTTGTCGGACAAGAGGAGTAGCGATGGACATGAAGGCCCCCAAAGAGGCCGCCAAGAAGACGGCCTACGTGGCCGTGGGCGCACCGGTTGTGATTACTCGCAAGATGATGGATTTCGGCACCAAGCTCATGAACGGCGCCCAGGACCAGCTCGACGAGTACGCCGCCGAGGGTGAGAAGGTCACCAAGCAGCTCCAGGACCGCAACGTCGTCGAGGAGCTCGAGCACCGCATGAGCATCGACAAGGTGCAGGACCGCGTCGAACAGCTCCGTGACCAGCTCGAGACCACGCTCAACAACTGGCGTGAGTCCTTTGCTCCCGAGGCAGAGAAGAAGGCTGAGCCCAAGAAGGAAGCAGCCAAGCCTGCTGCCAAGAAGGCCCCCGCCGCCAAGCCCGCCGCCAAGAAGGCCCCTGCCGCCAAGGCAACGGCGAAGAAGCCGGCCGCCAAGAAGCCGGCCGCCAAGAAGGCGCCTGCGGCGAAGAAAGAGCCTGCAGCCAAGAAGGAGCCCGTAGCGGCGAAGTAGCCGGCCACACCAAAACCTGGCCGGGGAGGAGTTCAGCCGGATCTCCGGCTGACGAAGCTCTCCCTCCCTTCCTGCTTCCCTCCTCCGGCCGAAGGAGAGCCCCCCGGGATCAACTCCCGGGGGGCTTTCGCATTCTGCAGGGAAGGTGGGCCATGGCGATGATTGTCAGCTGACCCATTAGGGCCGGGACCTCGCCGGAGCCGAGTCAGTGCTTGACGATCGCGTCGAGGTCGGCAGCGTGCTCCACCCAGCGCTCCACCATCGCTTCGGTTGGGAGGCGACGGACCAGCGCCTTACTCGTGTTGACCTCGATCATGGCAGCGAGCAGGTTCGCCGGGTTGCGCCTCCTCAGCTCCTTGACTGTGTCGACACCGGCGGCTTCGAGGAGATCCGAGTACTCCTCGCCGACACCGCGGACCCGCATCAGGTCTGCACGGTTGACCCACTCGAGAATGAGCTTGTCGCTGATGCCTGTTGCCGTAGCTATGTCCCGCCGCCCTTTGCGGGTAGCACCCTTCTTCAGCAGTGCCTCAACAGTGCGGATCCGATTCTTTCGGAGGCTCGTGGCCTGTTTGTGGCCGATTCCCTCGATGGTGTCGATAGACGCCATACCAGTCCTTCCCAGTCACTCTTACCAGCAGTGCGTCGAGCCCCTCAGTCACACGATCACACGGGTCAGAGAATACCGAGTTCTCCACAGGCAATGCCAGGCGGCCCCTATTGGCGTGCCGACTGGATATCGACGAGGTCATCAGGCGTCATTGCGCGCCT
>JASJBC010000144.1 GCA_030066715.1 Acidimicrobiia bacterium | reverse complement strand
AGCGGGCGAGTTCACCAACGTTGCCGAGGTGATCGAGCACAACGAAACGGACATCGACTCGACACCGGGCAACAACGTCCCTGAGGAAGACGATCAGGACAGTGCCATCGTCACCGCGACCGAGGATCCTCTCATCGACGTGGAGCTCACCAAGACGGTCGACGATGTCAACACGCCTGTCGGCGAGAACGCAACCTTCACGGTTCTGGTCGAGAATCTGGGGCCCGATGACGCCACGGGTGTGGTCGTCGAGGATCGCCTCCCGGAGGGCCTCTCCTATGTGTCGCACAGCGGAGATGGTTCCTTCGACCCGGCCACGTTCGTATGGACCATCGGTGATCTTGCCGTCGATGCCTCGGTTTCCCTGGAGTTGGTCGTCACGGTCGACGAGTACCAGGAGACATTTGAGAATGTCGCCGAGGTGATCGAGCACAACGAAACGGACATCGACTCGACACCGGGCAACAACGTCCCTGAGGAAGACGATCAGGACAGCGCCATCATCCAGCCACCGCTGGTAGCCGCTTCGTCGACCATCGGCGACTTTGTCTGGTTCGACGACAACGCAGATGGCATCCAGGACCCGGATGAGGACGGGGTGCCCAACGTGACGGTGCGCCTAACGAACCGAGCGACCAATGCGGTATCGACCCAGGTGACCAATGCGAACGGTTTGTACCTCTTCGCCGGTCTCGATGCCGGTACCTACTTCGTCGAAGTGCTGACCGCGACGTTCCCGGACAACCACGATCTGACGACCGTCGGCAGCTACACGGTCACAGTGCAGGACGACGAGAGCTTCCTCGACGCCGACTTCGGCATAGTTGAGGTGCTTCCCATCACTGGCATGGAGTTGGAAACGGCTGCCCTGATCGGACTGCTGTTGCTCGCTCTCGGTGGAGCGCTCCTCAGCATCGAGAGCTTCCGACGCAACACCGTGACCTCCGGCTAGGAGAGATCCGCTCTATACCGAGCACCTGTGGCCCGTCCCGCAAGGGGCGGGCCACAACCGTTACGAACCTCTGATCTTCCCTGCGATGCGAAAGGCCACGACAACGACGATCACGATGAGCACCACCGAAGCTCCCCAGGTCACCATCCGGAATACTCCGCGCAATAGCCAGAGGGCGACCAGAACGACAACGATGCCGACGATGAGATCGGCGATTGCGTTGCGAACCCGCTGCATCAGCCCAACAACCTCACGAATCTACGTTTGCCGACCTGGAGGACGTTGCCCGCCAGCCGGTCGCGCGACACGGACTCGCCGTCGACCCGATTTCCGTCGATCCTGACTGCACCCTGCTTCACCATCCGACGTCCCTCTCCGTTGGAGGACACCAAACCGGCCGCATGCAGCAACCCGGGGAGCCACACGGGGTCGTCATCGCCCAGGGTGTGCTGCGGGACGTCGTCCGGGGCTTCGTGTCGCTTGAACAGACGGTCGAATGCAGTCTCGGCCGCAACGGCGGCGGCATCATCCCAGTAGCGGGAGACGATCGACCGGGCCAGCTCCCGCTTCGTTTCCCCCGGGTGTCGCGAGCCATCGTGAAGACCATCGAGGATTGCCTTCACCTCGGCGGCGGGCCGGTAGGCGGCAAGGCTGAACCACTGCCCCATCGTCTCGTCGGGAATGCTCATCGTCTTGCCGAACATCTCCGCCGGATCGTCCTTGACCGAGATGTAGTTGCCGAGGGACTGTGACATCTTCTTCACACCGTCGGTCCCGACTAGGAGCGGGACGGTCATGACCATCTGGCCGGTCTGGCCGTTGCGTTCCTGCAGGTCGCGGCCGACGAGATTGTTGAACAACTGATCGCTGCCCCCGAGTTCGATGTCTGCGTGCACAGCTACCGAGTCCGTGCCTTGGAGCAGCGGGTACATGAACTCGATCATGGAGATCGGCTCGTGCGCCTCCCAGCGCTTCGTGAAGTCCTCCCGATCCATGATCCGAGCAACGGTCACTTGCGAGGTGAGGTTCAGCACGTCGTGCATATCCATCGTCCCGAGCCATTCGGAATTGTGCCGGATCTCGAGGTTTTCCGGGAGAAGCAGTCCCTTGATCGTGTCCACGACGCCGGAGACGTAAGTCCCCACCTCGTCGGCGCCGATCCTGCGCCTGGTCTCGCTCTTCTCACTGGGATCGCCCACCTGCGCCGTGAAGTCACCGATGATCACAACCGCGGTGTGCCCGCACTCCTGGAAGCGGCGCAGCCGCTCGAACACAACCGCCCAGCCCAAAGTCACGTCGGGTGCGGTCGGATCGACCCCGAGCTTGGCCCGCAACGGCCTGCCCTCCCGCAACCGTTCGAGAAGCTCGCCCTCGGGCAGGATCGTATCGATACCGTCGGTCAGATACTCGAGCTGCTGTTCGGGGGTCATTGTTGGATTGGGCGTCAACATCGTGTCGCGGAGGTTAGCCCACGGCAACGAAACGCCAGAGACGATCGGTCGCCCTGGAGATACCGATGCGCGGTGTGCGCTGTACCGTCATCCCCCCGATCCCCGGCCCCTTCTCTAGTCGCAGCGGGCTCCGCCTCAGGTCGTGGCCGTCGTGTTCGCCGGTGACGCCCAAGGCTTGGCAGAGCTTGCCCGGCCCATCGCTCAGATGGTCGGCCCGACCCCGGCGCTCTTTCATGATGTCGATGCCAGAAGTGGCGATCCCGCCGCGCAGCAGCACCGCATGCGGCTGATCAACCTCACCAACGACGACGTTCATGCACCAGTGGATCCCGTAGGAGCGGTACACATAGAGCAGCCCAGCCCTCCCGAACATGCTCTTGTTCCGCCGGGTCAAGCCGCGGAATGCGTGGCTGGCCGGGTCGACCTCCCCGGCGTACGCCTCCGTCTCCGTGATCGTGACTGCCGTGACGGCGCCACCGATCTCGGATCGCAGCGACCAGCCGAGGAGCTGCTCTGCGACTGCGACGACATCCTGCCGCAGCAGCTGCTCCATTCGGTCCATCAGCCGTTCAGGTACAGGAGCAACCCGCGGAAGGAGTGCATGCGATTTTCGGCCTGGTCGAAGATTCGGGACCGAGCGTGTTCGAGCACGTCGTGGGTTGCCTCCTCGCCGCGGTGCGCGGGGAGGCAATGCATGAAGATGGCGTCTGCTGCTGCGCCGGCGAACAAGTCCATGGTCACCTGGTACGGCATCAGCATCTCGATGCGCTCCGTCGCCTCTGCCTCCTGACCCATCGAGGTCCACACATCCGTGTAGACGACATCCGCTCCGCCAATTGCCTCGGCCGCGCTCGTCGTGACGGTGATGGCACCACCCGTCTTCGCCGCAATTTCCCGGGCTCGTGCTGTGATGTCGGCCGCCGGTTGGTAGCCCTCCGGGCCGGCAACACGCACGTCTACGCCGGTCATGGCTCCGGCCAGCATGAGGCTGTGACAAACGTTGTTGCCGTCGCCGATGTAGGCGACCTTGGCCTCTTCGAGCGGCTTGTGCTCGGCGATCGTCTGCAGGTCCGCCAGGGCCTGACAGGGATGTGACCGGTCCGAAAGCAGGTTGATGACAGGTGCGGTGGTCAGCGGCGCCATCTTCTCCAGATTGCCGTGGGCAAACACGCGAAACGCCAAGACATCCAGATACCGGTCGAGAACGCGGCCGACGTCCTCGACGGCTTCTCTCTTACCCAGGCCGACCTCGTCCGACTTGAGGACTACCGGATGCGCTCCGAGCTCGACCGTGGCTACCTCGCAAGAGACCCGGGTTCGGGTTGACGGCTTCTCGAAGAAGAGACCTACCTTCTTCCCAGCCATCGCCCCGTCGTAGGCGGCCAGGTTTCTCTTCGAGTCCGCGGCAAGTCGCAGAGTCTCTGCCAGACCGTCTCGACCCAAGTCGGTCACCATGAGGAAATCGGTCATTGTGCCTCCGTTCCCGATCCACCCCGCAACACTGCACCCTGCGCCGCGGCTTCGTTGATCATCTTCTCCCGCTCGCCGGCAATCTCATCGGAGTCGAGGGTGCGATCCGGGGCACGCAACCGATAGCGAATTGCGACCGCCCTCTCCCCTGACCCGCTGCGATAGTCGTCGAATATCGAGGCCGATTCCACGAGTTCCGACACACCCACGGTGGCGGCAACCAAGCCGCCGGCATTGGTTCCAATGTCGACCTCGAATGAGAGATCGAAGTCGACGTGCGGGTATGTGGACACTTGCCTCATCTGCACACTCGGCTGATCCGCAACCAACGGGTCGAGGTCGAGCTCGATGATCGCAACACGTCCGCTGATCTCGAACGCTTCGGCCAGCTCGGGGTGTAACTCGCCGGCGTAGCCCAGCACAGCCCCGTCCACGGCCAGCTCGGCCGTGCGGGTGGGATGGAAGCCGGCCTGTGTGCCGGGCCGGCGTTCGATAGCGACGCCCAGCCCATCCGCCAGATTGCGGACCAAGGCGAGGGCCGTTGTTGCATCGGCAAGCGACGACTGACTACCCATACCTTCACCGCCAAACGGCCCGGTGATTGCGACCGCGAGACGGACCGGCTGTTCCGGCACCCGCTCGTCGTCGGCCCACGGCTGCGCAAAGAAGACCCGCCCGGACTCGAAGAGAGCGACGGTCTCGAGGCCTCGGTTTCTGTTCTCCCGGACCTTGCGCAGAAGCCCGGGGAGAAGGCTCTGCCGCAGCTTTGCCTGGTCCTCGCGGAGGGGATTGCGCACCGTGACCACGAGCGGCGCAACGCCGTCGACCGTATCGCTGTTGAACGCGGCGAGCTCCTCCTCAGCAACAAACGGGAGGTTGATTGCCTGGATCAGCCCGGCCCCACGCAGCAGATTGTGGGCCAACCGGGAACGGCGCTGCTCGATCAGCAGACCGCCGGCCGGGCCGGTCGGCACCGTCTCTGCAAAGGTATCGAAATCGGCAAGACGAGCGATTTCCTCGACCAGGTCGGCGGGACGGGTCAGGTCGGGCCGATAGGTGGGCACGGTGACCTCGAGTTCGCTGCCCACGGCCACGTCGAGATGGAGGCGGCGCAGCAGTGACTCTGCTCTAGCCAGGTCGAAGCCCGTGCCGAGCAGGCGCTGCACCGTGCGCTCATTGAGGTTCACCGCTACGGGTTCGAAGCGGTTTGGGTGCTCGTCGATGACCGTCTCGAGGATCACGCCACCCCCGATTTCCTGCAGTAGCTTGCAAGCACGCGCGTTGGCATCATCGGCGAGGTTCGGATCGACACCCCGCTCGAACCTGGCGGATGCTTCCGAGCGCAGGTCATGACGGCGCGACGTGTACATGACGGTCGGCGGGTTCCAGGAGGCTGCTTCCATGATCACGCGGCTGGTCGTGTCCACGACCTCGGAGCGTGCGCCGCCCATTACCGCGGCCAGCGATGTCGGGCCCTCGTCGTCGACGATCACGAGGTCATCGCCGGTCAGCTCGCGAACCTCGCCGTCCAACGTCTCCAACGTCTCACCCGCCGCTGCCCACCTGACTTCGAGCCGATCGCCGGCGATGGCGTCGGCGTCGAAGGCATGCATCGGATGCCCCATCTCCAACATGACGTAGTTGGAAACGTCGACGATGTTGGAGATGGCGCGAACGCCGGCCTTGCGCAGCCGCTCGGTCATCCACAGCGGCGCTGCACCGATACTCACGTCCCGCATCTCTCGGGCAACGAAGCGATTGCAGCCGTCGGTTGCGGTGATGACGACCTCGAGCCGCGGATCGCCGGCCACTGTGTCCAGAGTCACGTCCGGGTACTTGACGTCCGTCTCGTACCATGCGGCCAGTTCGCGGGCCACGCCAACCATGCCCATGACGTCCGGGCGGTTGTTGGTTATCTCGAGATCGAAGACGACATCCGGCAGAGCAAGAATCGACTCGAAGGGCGCACCGATCGGGGCGTCATCGTCCAGCACCATGATGCCTTCATGTAGCTCGCCGAGACCGAGCTCCCGTTCCGAGCAGATCATCCCGTGCGACTCGACTCCACGAATGGCGCGCGTCCCGATCTCGAACCCGCCCGGCAGCACCGCTCCCGGGATGGCAACGGGCACGACCGCACCGGCCTCGAAGTTCCAGGCGCCACAGATGATCTGATGTTCCTCGCCGTCGCCGAGATCCACGTGCGTGACCCGAATCGCGTCGGCATTCGGGTGCGGCGCGACGCGCAACACCTTGCCTATGTAGACGTCGGTCCATCCGGCAGTGAAGTGCTCGACCTCCTCCACAGCGTGCCCGAGCATGTCGAAGGCGCGTTTCAGCTCGGAAACGTCGTCGGTCGGTAGGTCAACATATTCTCGTAGCCAGTTGAGTGATACTCGCATCGTCTATCCCGGGAACTGATTGAGGAACCGGACGTCGTTGTCCACGAAGTGTCGAATCGAATCAATGCCGTGGCGCACCATCGCCAGCCGCTCGACACCCATTCCGAACGCAAAGCCGGTGACCTCCTCCGGGTCGTAGCCGACGGCCGTGAAGACGTTGGGATCGACCATGCCACAGCCGAGCATCTCCAGCCAGCCGACACCCTTGCAGACGCGGCACGAGGACTCCCCGCCATCACAGTTGAAACAAGAGACATCGAGCTCCGCCGACGGCTCGGTGAAGGGGAAGAAGTGGGGGCGCATCCTCACCTGAGTCGTGGATCCGAAGAATTGCCTTGCGAACTCCGCAAGAGTCCCCTTGAGATCCGAGAACTCAATCGACTCGTCCACCGCCAGCCCTTCGATCTGGTGGAAGACCGGGAGATGGGAGGCGTCGATGGTGTCGTTGCGATAGGCACGGCCCGGAGCAACGATGTACACGGGCGGCTCGTGCGTCTCCATGTACCGGGCCTGTATGGGCGAGGTATGGGCACGCAGGAGCATCTCGTCTTCCGGCTTCCCGTAGTCGAGATACATCGTGTCCGACTCGAGACGGCCCGGATGGTCGGGAGGGGTGTTCAGCGCATCGAAGTTGTACCAGGCAAGCTCGGCCTCGGGACCCTCGGCAATGTGATAGCCGAGGCCGACGAAGATGTCGCACACCTCGTCCATCACTTGCTGGATGATGTGCAGCCGCCCCTGCGGCAGTCGGGTGTAATCGACTGTCACGTCAATGGCTTCTGCTGTGATCTTCGCCGCCCGCTCGTCGGCACGGAGTTCCTCGCGTCGCTCCTCGACGAGGGCTTCCAGCTCCTTGGCCACGTCGTTGATGAGACGTCCCGCATCACGCCGTTCCTCGGGAGCCATCTTGCCGAGACTGCGCCTTGCAGCCGCAATGGGCGACTCGCGGCCCACCGCCCCTGCTTCGATTGCAGCGAGGGTTTCGCTGTCGCTCGCCTCGGAAATGGCGGCAACCGTCTCGCGGCGAAGTACGTCTAGAGAGTCGTTGAGGTTCATGGGGTTGGTCAGGTTACTTGTCATATACACCGGCTCCTGCTGGCGAGATCCTGCAAAAAGAAAGCCCGGATGCACTCCGGGCGATTACGTGTCGGGGGTTTGCTCAGATCACGACGCGAATCTCGCCCGGGCCTCGGGCCCGGTAAAGCTGAAGCGGCGTCGCAGGTTCGTCCTCACGGCCGCAACGGTATCGAAGACCCCCGGCGAATGCAAGAAACTCGGCTCAGTGGCGGCGGCGCGACATCCGCAAGTACATCATCACACCTGCCGTCACCCCGGCATTGAGGCTCTCGGTCCCGCCGGGCATCGCAATGGCGATCGTGGTCGCCCGGCTCTTGATCGACCCGGGAATGCCGTGAGCCTCGTTGCCAATCAGAAAGGCAACCGGTGTCGGGTCGGCCAGATCGACCTTGCCGACATCGACACCGTCGGCAGCAGTTGCCAACGGGACCAGCCCGGCCCGGTCGAGCATCTCGAGGTCGTCGACCGTCTCACCGATGTTGGTGCGGAAGTGGCCACCGACCGCCGCTCGCACCACCTTGGGCGACCAGAGGTCGACGGTTCCGGCTGTGGCCAGCACCTGGAAACCGAACGCAGCAGCCGTGCGGATGATGGTGCCGGCGTTGCCCGGGTCTGCGATATCCCAGAGCACCACGCTGTCACTCGCAGCGATCCGCACCGCCGGCGGAATCTCGATGATGGCCACCGGACCTCTCGGATTCACGCTGGAGGCGATGCGGGGAAGAACATCAGCGGAGATCTGAGTCAAACGGATCCCGGCGTCGTCGGCTACCGCTTCGGCTTCTGCGTCGCCGGGGAGGGCGAAGACCTCGTCCACGACGACGCCTGCCGCCACAGCTTCGCGCAAGAGGAAAGGGCCATCGATCGTCGTGAGACCGGTGGCCCTTCTCTCTTTGCGGCGGCGGAGCCGCCTGATTTCGTTGATCCTGGGATTGCGCGGCGAAGTGATCATGTCACCGCCCCCGGCCATCAGCTATGCCTTCACCGCACGCGAGACCTCGACGAGCTGGGCAAACGCGGCCGGATCATTGACAGCCATGTCGGCGAGCATCTTGCGGTCCACCTCGACCTCTGCGGCTTTCAGGCCGGAGATCATCTGCGAGTAGGTCGTGCCGTTCTGGCGGGCCGCCGCGTTGATCCTCTGGATCCAGAGACGACGGAACTCGCCCTTACGCGCCTTGCGGTCACGGTAGGCGTACTGACCCGAGTTGAGCGTCTGCTCACGGGCCGTGCGGTAGCGGCGGCTGCGCGCTCCGGTGTAGCCCGAGGCTCGCTCCATGACCTTGCGACGCTTCTTGTGCGCGTTGACTGCGCGCTTGACTCTTGCCATTTTGTCCTGACCTCCTAGCGACCCAGCAGCCGTGCGGCTCGCTTGGCGTCTTTGCCCTGCAGCGTTGCCTCACCGGCGACACGGCGCCAGCGTGTTGCACTCTTGCTGTGCCGGTTGTGTCCCC
>JASJBC010000143.1 GCA_030066715.1 Acidimicrobiia bacterium | reverse complement strand
CGGGCGATCGCCCAGGCGACGAAAACGGCTCCCGCTGCCGACCACCATGCAGAGGCGAACGGCTCGGCGGCGAGGGCGTTGTAGAGGGCGAAGAAGGCGCCGACGAGGACCGCGCCAACCACAGCGACTATGTTCGACCGATACCGGAAGTCCAGCGGCCTTCCCAGAGGAGAAGTTGTAACCATGAGTCTGTCCATTTGATGAAGGATTCGGTTCCACGACGAGGAACAGATGGTTGACCCGGCAAAGCTAGCCACGGCTCAGCTGGCCCGAATGCGGGGCATGAACCGCTTCTATCACGAGCGGTTCTTTGCGGACGTTCGGTTCACGACGACGGCAATCCTCGCCCTGTTCGTCATCGGCGCCTGGGAGGTGCCGCTGGCCTACCTGCTGATCCCTCCGGTCGCGCTGCTCGGAGCAGCGCAGACCGCCTTCGACGCCTCCTATCTGATCTTCTCCCGCCACTATGCGGCGACCCTCGAACAGCGCCTCAACGAGCAGACCGGAGCCAATGTGCTGGTGGCTCACGAGATGGAAAGGCGCTACCTGTTCCCGCTCAACACACGCAAGATCGTCGTCGCCGACCTCGGCGCAGGATTCTCCTGGTTTGGCTACATGACGCTGTTGTACACCGCCGCCGGGGTTGCCGCCCTCTGCTTCGGGCTTGCGCTCGGATGGAGCACGCTGTGGGACGCCGGTGGCGCCTGGCCCGCCGCCTACCTCGGCACGCTTGGCCTGCTCGGCCTCTCGGCGCTGGCTGTTGGCACTTGGTGGTTCCTCGCCGGGACGGGTGAGCGCCGGCTCGACGCTGTGATGCAATTGGTGCGGCTGGACGCCGAACCCCCTGCGGAGTCAACTTGATTCAGCGCCGCCTCGTCACGATCCCGCGCACCGCGCTCATCTGGGTCGTGCTGACCCTTGCTTTGCCGTTGCTGATTCCTGCGGCCGTGCTCGTCGATCTGACCCGGCAGCTCGCCACCCGCAAGCCCTGGATCGCCATCCGGCTCGTCTTCATGGCCTGGGTCTATCTGACTGCCCAGATTGCGGTGATAGTCGTTGCAGCCGCACAGTGGCTGGCGTCGTTGGTGTACGGGAGAAGGGCTGCGGAGCGGCGAGGCGAATGGAGCTACTGGCTCCAGGCGAAGTGGGTGAGCACGATCATGGCCGCCATGACCTGGGCGTTCCAACTGAGCTTCGAGGTCAAGGGTGGTGACGTAGTCGCTCCGGGTCCGATTGTGGTGCTGTTCCGCCACGCCAGCATCATGGACAACCTGTTGCCGCACGTCTTCGTGTCGGCAGCGGCAGGGATCAGATTGCGCTGGGTGCTCAAGAAGGAGCTGCTGAGTGATCCCGCGCTGGACATCGGCGGCAATCGCATGCCCAACTACTTCGTGGACCGCGACTCTGACGACCCGGCAGAGGAGCGAGCCAACATCGCCGCTCTCGGCGCCGATCTCGGCGTGCGGGACGGCGTGATGTTGTTCCCCGAGGGAACTCGGTTCGGCCCGCAGCGGCGCCGGCGCAGGATGGCGGATCTTCGCGAGTCGAGCCCCGACCTGTATGAGCTGCTGGCTCCGCACGAGTTGGTTTTGCCACCACGAACCGGAGGAGTACTCGCCCTGCTCGACTCGGGGGCGGATGTCGTCGTGGCCGCCCATGCCGGATTCGAGGCGATGCGCGGGATCAAGGAGGTGTGGACGACCGCCCCGGTGGGCCGGACGGTGGCGCTGTCCTTCCGACGGATCGACTCGGCAGACATCCCGGAGGGCTACGACGAGCGGCGGCGCTGGCTGTTCGAGACATGGGCGTGGGTTGGCGAAGAAGTCTCGACGCTCCAGGACGGCCTGGCGAGCTGATAGGCACGCAGCAAAGCTGTACGCTGGCTAGAGAGCCCACAACGAGGTGAAGTCATGCGTGCCCCACTCGATCCACCGGAAGTCTTGCTACTCGGACCGGGACCGTCGAACCCTCATCCTGCCGTCAGCAAGGCGATGGCCGCACCGTTGGTGAGCCACCTCGACCCGTACTTCCTGACGGTGATGGAAGAGACGATGACCGATCTGCGGACCCTGTTCCAGACCCGCAACCATCACACCGTGCCGGTGTCTTCGACCGGAACGGGCGGCCTCGAGACGATCATGTTCAATCTGGTCGAGCCTGGGGACGAGGTGATCGTCGGCATCATCGGCCACTTCGGACAACGTCTCGCCGAGTTGGCCCACGCCGCCGGGGCGGTCGTCCGCCCGGTGGATGTCCCGTGGGGCCAGGTGCTGGACCCCCTACAGATCGCCCGTGAGTTCGAGAACGGACCGGCGAAACTCGTGGCGTTGGTCCACGCCGAGACCTCCACGGGTGCGGCTCAGCCGCTGCCGGACATCGCACGTATCGTTCGCGAGCACGACTCGCTGCTCATGGTCGACGCGGTCACGTCGCTCGGGGGTATGGAACTCGATGTCGACGAATGGCTCATCGACGCCGCCGGATCGTGCAGCCAGAAATGCATCGGCGCCCCGCCGGGATCGGGTCCGATCACGGTCGGTCCGCGCGCGATCGATGCCATCCACCGTCGCACGACCCCGGTGGCAAGCTGGTACTTCGACCTGCAACGTCTGTTCTCGTACTGGGGTGAAGAGGGCAGCACCAAGGCCCGCGTGTTCCACCACACGGCACCGGTCGCCAACCTCTACGGATTCCGGGAGGCGCTGCGGCTCATCCACACCGAGGGAATGCAGGCCCGGTTCCACCGCCATCAGGAGGCCCACGACCTCTTTGTGGCCGAGCTGGACCAGATCGGGCTCTCCCTGTTCACGCCGCCGGAGCACCGTCTCCCCATGCTCAACGTGGTCAACATCCCGGACGGAGTCGAGGACGCCAAGGTGCGGTCGGAGATGCTCGAGCGGGGCATCGAGATCAGCGGTGCGTTCGGCCCGCTGGCCGGCAGGGCATGGCGTATCGGCCTCATGGGGACGAACGCCACCGCCCCGGTCGTGAACCGGCTGGTGACCAACCTCGCCGAGGTGCTGGGCCGCTAGGAGTCTCTAAACAGGCCGCAGCGTCGGGTAGTCGAGGTTCCAGATCTCGTGATCGAGCGCGTCGTCGATCTCCTCGCAGGTCATGCTCTTGGCGACACCGCTCTCGCACGCCTCGATGGCGACGGCGCGTGCGAGGACCCGGCTGATCTCGCGCAGATCAGCCAGCGGCGGATACAGCACGCCCTCGGCCAGGTCCTCTTCGGAGACCATCCCGGCAAGTGCGTTCGCTGCCGCCGCAAACATGGCATCGGTGACCTTGCGAGCTCCGGTCACGATCGCACCCAGACCGACTCCCGGGAACACGTACACGTTGTTGCCTTGGGAGACGCGCAGCGTCCTGCCCTCGTAGTCAACGGCATCGAACGGGCTCCCGGTGGCCATCAGCGCCCGGCCTTCCGTCCACCGGAAGACGTCGGCGGGCACGGCTTCGGACTTGACGGTGGGGTTCGACAGCGCCATCACGACCGGCCGCTCCACGTGGGCAGCCATGGTCTTGATCAGCGACTCGGAGAACACTCCGGGTTCGCCGGTCGTTCCGATGAGTACCGTCGGGTGCACCGCCTCGAGCACGTCGGCCAGATTCGACGATCCCGACAACCCGTAGCTCGCGGCCAGCTCTGCGGGCCAGGCGAGGCCCTGCTTGTGCTCATCCATTTCTGGGCGATCCAGCGAGACCAAGCCGCTCGTATCCAGCAAGCAGATTGCCCGATAGAGATTGTCGCCGGACACGCCGGCTTCCTCGAGCTCGTGGCGCAGATAACGGGCAATGCCGACACCGGCGGCACCGGCGCCGACGAGCAGGACGCGTTGATCGGCGAGCTTGGTACCGGTGGCACGACAGGCGGCGAGGACACCCGCGCCCACAACCCCAGCCGTCCCTTGAATATCGTCGTTGAAGCTGAGCAAGCGGTCGCGATAGCGGTCGAGCAGCGTGAACGCGTTGGCCTTCTTGAAGTCCTCCCACTGGAGCAGGGCATTCGGCCAGCGGCGGGAGACGGCGTCAACGAACTCGTCGACAAGCTCGTAGTACTCCTCGCCGCGCAATCGCGGACTTCTCCAGCCGGCATACATTTCGTCGTTGAGCAGACGCTCGTTGTTGGTTCCAACGTCGAGGCTGATCGGGAGGGTGTAGGCGGGGTGAATTCCTGCTCCGAGTGTGTACAGCGCCAGTTTGCCGATTGGGATGACCATGCCGCCGACGCCCTGGTCGCCGAGACCGAGGATCCGCTCATTGTCGGTCACGACGATGAGCTTGACGTCCTCGTTGCGAGCGTGTCCGAGTACCTCGAAGATGCGCCCCTTGTGATCCGGGGTGATCCACAGACCACGCCCTCTTCGGAACAGGCTGCTGTAGCGGAGCGCCGCGGTGCCCACCGTCGGGGTGTACACGATCGGCAGCAGCTCCTCGACGTTGGCGGCGAGAACCTGATAGAAGAGGGTCTCATTGCGGTCCATCAGGCCCGTCATCGAGACGTACTTCTCCAGCGGGTTGTCGCCGCGGTCTTGCAGGTGCTCGTAGGCCCGCCGGACCTGGTGCTCGCGATCGGTCGGCTGGTAGGGAAGCATGCCGTCCAGTTCGAACAGTTCCCTCTCCTCCTTGGTGAACGCCGTCCCTTTGTTGAGCAGCGGATCGGACAACAGCCCTGATCCGCGCTTCCAGACGTCGGCGACGATCCACTCACCGTCGTCAGTGCGCTCGATGCGGTACTTCATCAGAAAGAGTCCTCCGGTAGGCAGTGCCACCTATCAGCGTGCGCCTTCACGCCCACATCGCGCTAGGGCCATTTGTCACCGCGTTTCCGTGCAAAGATTGGAACATGGCAACTGCGGTCCAGGACACCTATCCCGAAGACTTCGCCCACTGCTACGGCTGCGGAAGGCTCAACCGGCACGGTCACCGCATCCGGACCTTTGCCACCGCTACCGGGACCGTGACCGAGCACGATCCGACGCCGCAGTACCGGGGCGCCGCGGACTTCGCCTACGGCGGGCTGATTGCCAGCCTCATCGACTGCCATTCAGCCGGTTCGGCTGCGATCTTCTGGATGCGTGCCCACGACCTTGAGGTTGGAGACGAGCCTGCCCCCCGGTTCGTGACTGCCCGGTTGGAGGTGGACTACGTCGCCCCGACGCCATTGCGACCGCTGCGGCTCGAAGGGGTCGCGGAGGAAACTGGGGAGCGGAAGGTCGTTGTCACCACCGAACTCTCCGCCGGCGACGGCGTCACGGTGCGAGGGCGAGCCGTGCTCGTGCGCATCACCGCTCCCTAGTCGGGCGGCTCGGCAACGCCGGGGCCACCCGTGGTGAGCGTAGTGACGCTCTCTAGGGCCTCATCGAGCACGTCTCGTCCCAACTCCCGGGCGATCTCGGAGTGCAGCTTGCCGGCGAGAAACTCGGGAACTGTGGCGACCGTGCGGTTCGGGTCGTGACCCGGATCCCACCAGTCCTTGAAGACGATGCGTGTGCCGTCGAATTCGAGTTCCACGGTGTGATAGTTCTCTGCCTTCTGCCAATACGTGCGAGGCGTCATCGCCGGCCACGATAGGGGCCGATCGACCTATCGAATAGCCACCGGGTCTGAATAACGTGTCAGGAGATGATGATTGGCCGCCTCACCCTCGCCCTGATCACGCTGCTGACCGTCGTGGCAGTCGGCTCCCCGGCCGATGCTGCGCTCGATGCGGAAGCGTTTGAGGAATGTCTGCTCGACATGATCAACGCCGATCGGCGGGCCAACGGAGCGGGGACACTGGAGATGGCATACGACCTCAACCCTGAGGTGCGCGCCTTCTCGGCGAAGATGGCCGGCGAGGGCGATCTTCGTCACATGACATCATCGGAACGCAACCCGATTCTTCCCGCCAACACCTTCACCTGGGGAGAGAACGTAGCCTGGCACTCCAGCCCGTACCTTCCGGACTGCTCGACCATCCACGGGATGTTCATGGCGTCGTCGGGACATCGCGCCAACATCCTGAGCGGAAACAAGCAGTTCGTGGCCCTCGGCGTCTACATCGGCAGCAATGGAACCTGGGTCACGGAGCTCTTCTTCAACTCCTCGACCTACCAGGCGCCGGGCGCCGGCGGGGATGGAACCTTCTGGGACGATGACGGCAGCGTGTTCGAAGCCGCCATCGAGAAGCTGGCTGCGGCTGGGATCACGGCAGGCTGCAACCCACCAACCAACAACCGCTTCTGCCCCAACGACCACCTAACCCGCGGCCAAATGGCAGCCATGCTCGTCCGCGCCCTCAACCTCACCACAACAGGCGGCACCGACTTCATCGACGACAACACTTCGGTCTTCGAAGCCGACATCGAAAAACTAGCCGCCGCCGGCATCACCAAAGGCTGCAACCCGCCAACCAACAACCGCTTCTGCCCGTACGATCGGGTGACGCGTGGGGAGATGGCAGCGTTCCTGGTTCGTGCCCTAGGACTCTGAGGCGGCCTCGGTCGAGATCGCAAACTCGACGTCGATGGTGACGGTCGCACCGCGCTCACCGGTCTCGATGGGCGTGGCCGCCGTCGCTTCCACCGCCATGGCCCGCATCGGCGCGGGGCCGTTGTGGCTGCGGTATTCGGTCATAGCCACCACGCCGCCCAAGGTAACACCAGCCAACTCGGCCAGCTGAGCCGCCTTCCTCTCGGCGTCGAACCACGCCGCGCTGCGAGCTATGGCCATGAGGGCGGCGTCGTCGCTGTGCGAGAACCGCAGCCCGCGGACTGTGACGTGATCGCCTCCGGCGACGGTGGCTGCGTCGAGCACCTCTCCGACCGAATCGAGGTCGGCGATGCGGGCTTCGACTGCGTTCGACACCCGGTAGCCGCGAAGCCGTCTTCCGTCACGATGGTCGTACTCCGGGTGAATGGCATATGACGTTGTCGTCATGTCGGCATCGCGCAGCCCGTTTCCACGCAACGAATCAATGATGGCGGCCATCCCGGTGGCGGCAGCGCGACGCGCCGCCGACACGGACTTGGCCATGACATCGATGCCGATTTCCACAATGGCGACGTCGGGCGCCGCGGCGGCAACGCCGGTCCCGGTGACTGCAATCGTGTGACTCATCTTCATACCGCCGCAGCGAGGGCGAATACCGGGATCGTGTTCGCCGCCGTCCGCCGGTACCGGGCGTAACCCGGATAGACACCAACCGCCGCAGCGAAGACCTCCTCGTATTGGTCTCCTTCGGCGGCACTGGCAACCACCGCCACCTCGTGGTCACGGTGGCTGACCGTAGCCAGAGGGTTGGCGCGTAGGTTGTGCGCCCAGCCGGGGCTCGTGCCCCTGCCGTAGTTGCTGCCGACGAGCGCAAGGTCATCGCCGTACGGAATTGCGCTCACCGGGTTGGTGCGCATCTTGCCCGTCTTGGCGCCCGTGGTCGTCAGCATCACCACCGGAAGTGCGCCCAGGGATCTCCCGATAGTGATGCGACCCTCGGAGAGCTTGTGGCTCACCTGATCGAGCGGCCCCAGCACCATCGCAAAGAGCGATGTTCCCACCGATGTCGCCCCGATGCGTTGCAGCGAGCGCTGGACGACGTTCGGCTCGACCGCAGAAAGGTGCAGTTGTTGTTGCAGTCCCATGGTGCGTACCTCCGGGCGGGAGCGTAACGGTCCCGCCCGCCACAGTCACGTGCGATTAGGTTGCCCCTGTGGATCGCGCCTACCGCCCGCTGCTGATCGCCTTCGCATTTCTCGGCCTGTTCGTCGTTGCCACCATCCTCATCGGCCACGACGGCTGGGGTCCGGCTGCGGAGAACGAACAGCCGATCGGCGAAGTCTCCCGGTGGTGCGAGCGAGTGAGCGGCGGGTTCCTGCGCGAGCCGGTCAACACGCTCGGGAACCTCGGCTTTGTCGCCGCAGGGCTCCTCATGCTGTGGGTCCTTGCCAGAGACGTCATCGGCGGTCGCAAGGCCGAGAACCGGATGATCGGGCATACGCCGATCTCGCTGCTATATGCAGCCGCCGCCCTCTTCCTCGGTCCCGGGTCGATGGTCATGCACGGAACCCACACGTTCTTCGGCGCCTGGATCGACAACGTCTCGATGGTGTTGTACATCTCCGTGCCGTGGCTGCTCAACGTCTCGGTGATGGGCAGATGGCAGGACCGCAAGCTGTTCCTGACCTACACAACGATCGTGACCGCCTATGCCGCTGGTTACTGGTTCATCGGCCCTGATCTCGGCGTCGGGTTCGAGCTGTTCCGTGTCTCGATCCCGCTGTGGCTGATCTCCGAGGTCCTGTATCGCTTCTGGTCGCCGACGATGCGGTGGGCGTCGGGATTCCTCGGTTTTGGCGTGGCCGCGGTGTTTGGCATCACCCCGCTGGAAATGGCACAGGACTTCGGCAACTACTGGTGGTTCTTCCTCTTCTGGTTGCCGGGATTGCTGGCCAAGAACCCACCGCCGGGACAGCGGACCTACACCCCGTGGTTCTTCGCCGGCGTCGCTTCCTTCCTGCTCGCCTATGCGATCTGGCTGACGGGCACGGCCGACCACCCGTGGTGTCGCCCGGACTCGCTGATCCAGGCGCACGCCATATGGCACCTGCTGACGGCACTGGCGACTTGGTGCTTCTTCCTGTTCCTCCGCACCGAGCAGCGCATCCCGTCACCGCACGACGTTCTACCCGAGTCGACTCGCTAGCACCGCCTCCAGGGTGTCGAGCAAGAGGTCGGCATGATGCCGTTCGAAGACGAGCGGGGGCCGGATCTTCAGTACGTTGTGGTGCGGACCGGTTCGGCCGATGAGAACGTGACGGCTTCGCATTTCGTTGTGGATTTGGTGCGCGAGTCGGCCGTCCGGCTCACCGG